>DAIPIQ010000009.1:32521-46320 GCA_036770745.1 Opitutaceae bacterium
GGCCTTCGCCGAAGCCGGCCTCGACACCGGCTGGGACGTCCCGACCTACGGCGAGCTCCTCCGCATCGCCGGCGGCAAGGAGCGTATGACGCACTTCTTCGACACCCGCGGCTGGCCCGTCGCCGAAGCCGCCCGCCCCTCGCTCATCCTCGACCTGCACGCCCGCAAGACCCGGCTCTTCCTCGCGATGGTCGAGGCCGGCGAACTCCCGGCGCGCCCCGGCGTCGCCCGGATCGTCGACGAGGCGGGCGACGCCGGCCTGCTCCTCGCGGTCTGCTCGACCTCGCACGAGCGGGCGGTCCGCGGCGTCGTCGAACACGCCCTCGGTTCCGGGCGCGCCCGGAGGTTTTCCGGGATCTTCGCCGGCGACATCGTCGCGCGGAAGAAGCCCGCCCCCGACATCTACCTGCTCGCCGCCCGGGATCTCGCCGTCGACCCCGCCGAATGCCTCGTGATCGAAGACAGCCGCAACGGCCTCGAGGCCGCGCTCGCCGCCGGGATGAAATGTCTCGTCACCACCAGCGCCTACACGGCGGACGAGGATTTCACCGGTGCGGCCCGCGTCGTCCCGGAGCTCGGCGATCCCCCGGGCGCGCACCTCCGCCTCGCCGACCTGCGGGCGCTCGCGGGTCCACCATCCACGGCCTGACATTCCCCAATGAACTCCATCACCCTTTCCCACCTCGAGACCGTCATCCGCACGATGGCGGATACCGCGATCGCCAACGAACAGTACTTCTCCGAGCTCGACGGTGCCTGCGGCGACGGCGACTTCGGCACGTCGCTCGCCACCGGCTTCCGCAAGGTGCTCGAGCAGTGGGAGACGCTCGACCGCAGCTCGATCTACTCGCTCCTCCTCAAGACCGGGATGCTCATCACCAGCCACGTCGGCGGGTGCTCGGGCCCGATCTGGGGCACGGCGTTCCTCCGCGCCGCCGGCGTCGCCCGCGGGAAGGGCGAGCTCGCGACCGCCGACCTCGCCGCGATGGGCCGCGCCGCCCTCGAGGGCATGATGGCCCGCGGCGGGGCACGCCTCGGCGACAAGACGCTCCTCGACGCGGTCGCACCCGCCACGGAGATCCTCGCCGCCGCGCCCGCCGATGCGGACGTCCTCGCCGTCTGGGCCGACGCCACCGCCGCGGCGACCGCCGCGATCGAGGGCACGCGCCACCTCACCGCCCGCCGCGGTCGCCAGTCCTTCACCGGCGACCGCAGCCAGGGCACGCTCGATCCCGGGATCGTCGGGGTCGCCACGATGATGCAGGCGATCGGGGAGGCCCTGAGAAGGGCTGAAGGCCCGAAAGGCTGAAGAGCTGAACTGAATCCCGCTTTCGTTTTCCACTCCCCCTCACCTCCAACCCCGCGATCCCATGAAGAAGTTCGTCAACGACCCCGCCCGTTTCGTGCCCGAGATGCTCGAGGGTCTCGCCCTCGCCAACCCCGACACCCTCCGCTGGGTGCCGCAGTTCAACATCATCCACCGCGTCGACGCCCCGCGCGCCGACAAGGTCTCCGTGATCCAGGGCTCCGGCTCCGGCCACGAACCCGCCCATGTGATGGCCGTCGGCCGCGGAATGCTCGACGCCGCCTGCCCGGGCAACGTCTTCGCCGCCCCGCCGATGGACTACGTCTACGAGTGCACGAAGCTCATGAACTCCCCGCGGGGCGTGCTCCATCTGATCAACAACTACCAGGGCGACCGCATGTGCTGGGAGATGGCCCGGGAGGCCGCCGTCGCCGAAGGCATCGAGATCGGCACCGTGATCATCGACGACGACGTCGCCGTGCAGAACAGCACCTGGACGGTCGGCCGTCGCGGCGTCGCCGGAAACTTCTTCGTGATCAAGGCCTGCGGCGCCGCCTCGGAGGAGGGCCGCTCGCTCGACCAGCTCGTCGCGCTCGGGCGGAAGGTCAACGGCGTCGTCCGCACGATGGGCGTCGCCCTCACCGGCTGCACCCCGCCGGCCAAGGGCAAGCCGATCTTCGAGCTCGCCGACGACGAGATCGAGGTCGGCGTCGGCATCCACGGCGAACCGGGCCGCCGCCGCGACAAGCTCGCCGCGGCCGACGCGATCCTCGCCGACATGTTCGAGGCGGTGGCCGGCGACCTCCCCTTCGCCCGGGGCGACCGCGTCGGCCTGATGATCAACGGCCTCGGCGGCACCCCGATCAGCGAGCTCTACCTGCTCTACCGCAAGGCCGCCCTCCTGTGCCGGGATCGTGGATACACGGTCGTGCGCAACTACGTCGGCGAATACTGCACCGCCCTCGAGATGGCCGGCGTCTCCCTCACCCTGATCCGCCTCGACGACGAGCTCGAGCGGCTGCTCGCCGCCCCGGCGGAATCCCCCATCCGGGTCTTCTGATGGCCAGAACCGTTCCGCGCCGGGCGCTCGCGCTCGCCCTCCTCCTCGGGGGCGCGGCCCCCGCCCGCGCGCAACCCGAGTGGCTCGCCGACCGCCCGGTCGAGGCGGGCTCGCACATCACCCACGGGCCGATGCTCGGCCGCCCGGGCGCGACAAGCGTCGGAGTCTGGGCCCGCACGGAACGCCCCGGCGCGTTTCGCGTGTTCCACGGCCTGCACCCCGACCGTCTCGACCGGGTCTCGACGCCGGTCCCCACCACGCTGGAGCGCGACAACACCGGCTGGATCCTCCTCGAGGGCCTCGAGCCCGACACGGTCCACCACTACGCGGTGGGCGTCGGCGACACGTTCTTCAACCCCGAGCGCCGTGGTTCGTTCCGCACCCTGCCCTCGGCCGACGCCGTCCGCCACGCCCGCGACAACCCGCAGGGACTCTTCAACTTCGCCTTCGCCGTCAACGCCTGCAACCGCCAGGTCGCCCGCAGCTCCAACGGCCTCGCGCCCTACGCCACGATGCTGCGCGAGTCGGGCGACGAGGTGCGTTTCGCCCTCCACGCCGGCGACTGGATCTACGAGGAGGGCCGGCTGACCGGCGTCGACGCCTGGGCCGAAAGCACCCGCGCCGACCCCGCCGCGCCGCCCGAGCGTATCCGGATCGCCCCGACGCTCGTCGGCGGCTGGGAGAACTACAAGATCTACCTCGATCGAAACCCCCACCTCTCGGCCTGGCACGCCCGCGTGCCCACGCTCTACACCTACGACGACCACGAGATCCTCAACAACGTCTACGGCACGGGCGTCCCCGGCTTCTTCAGCCGCATCGCCGTCTGGCGCGACATCGGCCTGAGCGCCTGGCACGACTACCTCGCCTGGAGCAACCCGCTCCCGCCCGACGCCCCGCGCATCCACCTCGGCCGCGCGCGACTGCGCGCGGGCGGCGACATCCTCACCGACGATGCGGCCGACTTCACCGCGCTGCCCGAGGTCGCCGGCCGCAGCCTCCACGTCCACTGGGGCCGGTCCACCGCGGGTGACCGCTCCGACCTCGGCGGGCGTTTCCGCGAGGGTCCCGGCGATCCCAACTCGCGGGTCTACGAGGTGGTCGAGGTGCTCGACGCCCAACGCCTGCGTATCCGGCCCGCGGCTACGGCCGACTCGACCTCCAGCTACTCGCTCGGCGGCCGGCACTACTTCAGCCACACGGTCTCCAACTGCGAGTTCTTCGTCGTCGACACCCGCGGCGAGCGCGGCCTCGGGGCCAAGGACGTCCCGGCCGGCGAGCCGCAGAGCATGCTCGGCGCCCGCCAGCTCGCCTGGCTCGAGGCCGGGCTGGCGCGCAGCGAGGCCGACTTCATCTTCCTCCTCACCTCGGTGCCGTGGAGCATCCCGCACTACGGCTCCGACCCCGAACGGGGCGGCGAGAGCGACGAGGCGTGGTCGGGCTTCCTCGCCGAGCGCGAACGGCTGATGGAGGTCTTCGCCGGCCTGGGCCGCCCGGTCATCCTCCTTTCCGGCGACGTCCACAACGCCCTCTCGGTGCGCGTGAGCGAGAACGTCTGGGAGGTCGTGGCCAGCCCGATGGGCAGCGACAACCAGCACACCCTCGCCGCCGAGGGCAACCGGCCGCCCAACGGCCGCTTCGACTCCGCCGGCCGCGAGGTCGCGATCCGCTGGTCCACGTTCTTCGCGGAGGAGACGCGCCGGGAGAACCGCCGGCAGCCCGTCTATGCGGTCGTGCAGGTGAACAACGCCTTCAACAATCCCGTCGCCGGCCGCGAGGACCGCTGGGTCGCCTACCCCCGCCCGCAGGTCGTGGTGCGCTGGCACGACGGCTTCACCGGCCGGCTCCTCTACGCGGAATCGATCCTCGCGCCGGAGCGGCGCTGACGAGAGGCCCGCCGCCATGATGAAACTCATCCTCCTCCTTCTCGCCGCGCTTCCCGCCGTCGCGGCGGCCGCGGTCCAGACGCTCTACGTCGGCACGTTCACCAGCCGCGGTACGCAGACCGCCGCCGGGATCTACGTCGCGGACTTCGACGACGAGGGCGGCACCCTCGCCCGTCTTCGACTCGCCGCGGCGCTGCCCGACCCCTCGTGGGTCCTGCCCGTGCCCGCGCGCGACCGGCTCTATGCGGTGAGCGCCGTGCCGGAGTTCGAGGGCCGGCCGGTCGGCGCGGTCGCCGCCTTCGCGATCGGGCCCGACGGCACGCTGAGGCTCCTGAACCGGCGCCCGGCCGAAGGCCACAGCCCGTGCCACCTCGCGCTCACCCCCGACGGGGGACATCTGATCGTATCCAACTACCGGGGACAGAACGTCGCCGTGCTTCCGCTGGCGTACGACGGCTCCCTGCGGCCCGCCTCCCAGGTGGTTCCCGTCGAGGGGACCTCCGTCCACCCGCACCGGCAGCGGCGGTCGCATCCGCACGCCGTGAACTTCTCGCCCGACGGCCGGATGGCGGTCGTCTCGGCACTCGGCGCGGACCGGCTTTTCCAGTTCGCTTTCGACCCCGTGGCCGGGGCGTTGCGTCCGCTCGATGCGTCCTCGATCGCCACGCCCGCCGGGGCCGGTCCGCGCCATTTCGCGTTTCACCCCGCGCTGCCCGTCGCCTATTCGCTCCACGAGTTGCACAACACCGTCGGCGTGTTCGCCCTCGAGGCCGCGGGACCGGCCTTGCGCCTGCGCGGGCACGTGCTCGCCCTGCCGGAGGAGTTCCACGCCGCCAGCACCGCCGCCGAGGTGGTCGTCCATCCCTCCGGTCGCTTCGCCTACGCTTCCAACCGCGGGCACGACAGCATCGCCGTCTTCGCGGTCGACGCCGTCACCGGCGACCTGAGCCCGCGCGGCCACGCGCCGTCTGGCGGCCGGACGCCGCGCAACTTCACGTGCGATCCCTCCGGCCGCTGGCTCCTCGCGGCGAATCAGGACGATGACACGATCACCGTCTTCGCGATCGATCCGCAGACCGGCGCGCTCACCCCGCAAGGCCGTCCCTTCGCCGCGCCGACGCCGACGTGCCTGCGCTTCGCGGCGCACGGGCGCTGAGCGCCGCCGGGCGAACCGGCACTTCGGGCGCCGGCGCTCCCCGGTCGGGCGCCGCACGGGCTCTCCCGGCTTGCGGGTGCGGCGCGTGGCGTCGTTTGCTCGACGTCGCCTCGGAAGCGTTCCGGCCGCCGGACGTACCGAGTCGCGACCCGTCCCCTCAACATGGAATACCGCCCGCTCGGCCGCACCGGCCTGAAGGTCTCCGTCCTCAGCTACGGCGCCTCGTCGCTCGGCGGCGTGTTTCACGCCGTCGACGAGGACGAGGGCATCCGCGCCGTCCGCACCGCCCTCGATCTCGGGATCAACTTCATCGACGTCTCGCCCTACTACGGGGCGACGCGGGCCGAGAGCGTGCTCGGTCGCGCGCTGCGGGGCGTGCCCCGGGATTCCTACCTCCTCGCCACCAAGGTCGGCCAGTACGGGGAGGGGCTCTTCGACTTCTCCGCCGCGCGGGTGCGGCGCAGCCTCGACGAGAGTTGCTCGCGCCTCGGGGTGGAACACGTCGACCTGCTCCAGTGCCACGACATCGAGTTCGCCGACCTCGATCAGATCGTCCACGAGACGCTGCCGGCGCTGGTGGCGCTGCGCGAGGAGGGGCGGATCGGGCACGTCGGCATCACCGGCCTTCCGCTCAAGGTCTTCCCCGCGGTGATCGACCGCGTCGGGCCGGGGGTCGTGGAGACGATCCTCTCGTTCTGCCATTTCCAGCTCAACAACGACTCCCTCACGCGCCTGCTGCCGTATTGCAAAAGCCGTGACGTCGGCGTGATCAACGCCTCGCCCACCGGGATGGGCCTCCTCACGGAGCGGGGCGTGCCGCCCTGGCACCCGGCGCCGCCCGCGATGGTGGCGCACGCGCGCCGCGCAGTGGAGCACTGCCGCTCCGTCGGGGCCGACATCGTGAAGCTCGCCGTGCAGTTCTCGATCTCGCATCCCGACATCGCCACGACGCTCGTCGGCACGGGCGATCCGCGGAACATCCGCGACAACGTCGCCCACGCGACGGCTCCGATCGATCGGGAGCTCCTCGCCGAGGTGCGCGCGATCCTCGCCCCGATCCTGAACCACAACTTCACCCGGGGCCGGATCGAGAACCGCGATCCCGTGCTCGCCTGAGGACCGCACCGATGCTCCGGATCGTCCTCCAGGAACCGGGCCGCTTCGCCGCCCGCGAGATCGAGGCCCCGCGGCCCGGACCGGGCGAGGCGCTGGTGCGCGTGCACCGCATCGGCGTGTGCGGCACGGACCTCCACGCCTTCGCGGGCCGGCAGCCCTTCTTCACCTACCCCCGCGTGCTCGGCCACGAGCTCGGCGTCGAGGTGCTCGATCCGGGCGATGAACCGCACGGCCTCGCGATCGGCGACCGCTGCTCGGTCGAACCCTACCTGAACTGCGGTCGCTGCATCGCCTGTCGGCGCGGCCGGCCGAACTGCTGCACGCGCCTGCGCGTGCTCGGCGTCCACATCGACGGCGGGATGCAGCCGCTCCTCGCCGTGCCCGCGTCCAAGCTCCACCGCTCGCGCCGCCTCGACTTCGATCAACTCGCGCTCATCGAGACGCTCGCCATCGGCGCCCACGCGGTCGAGCGCGCGGCCCTCGCGCCGGAGGATTTCGTGCTCGTGATCGGGGCCGGTCCGATCGGGCTGAGCGTGATCCAGTTCGCCGCCGTCTCGGGCGCAAAACTCGCCGTGATGGACCTGAGCGGGCCGCGGCTCGAGTTCTGCCGCTCCCGGCTCGGCGTCGCGCACACCCTCGCCGCCGGCGCGCCCGCCGCCGTGGGCGACGCGTTGCTGGCGATCGGCGGGGGCGACCTCCCGACCGTCGTGATCAACGCGACCGGCAACCCGAAATCCATGGCCGCCTGCTTCGAGCTCGCGGCCCACGGCGGGCGGATCGTCTTCGTCGGGCTCTTCCAGGGCGAACTCGCCTTCGACGACCCGAACTTCCACCGGCGCGAGCTCACGCTTCACGCCAGCCGCAACGCCACGCCCACGACCTTCGACACGATCCTCCGCCTCGTCGAGGAGGGCCGGATCGACACGCGCCCCTGGATCACCCACCGCCTCGCGCTCTCCGACGTGCCCGAGGCGTTCGCCCGCGAGATCGCCGGCAACCCCTCCGTGCTCAAGGCGATGATCGAAGTCGCCGGATGACGGCGGAATTGAACTGCGAAGTACGGAAGAATCCGGACAACGTGGGCGGATGAGAACCCCGGTTTCCCTCGGAGTGGCCCTTCTTCCGTTCTTCGCAGTCCTCTCCACCTCCGCGGTCGCGGCGCGACCCAACATCGTCTTCATCCTCACCGACGATCAGGGCTACGGCGACCTCGGCTCCACCGGCAACCCCGTGTTGAAAACCCCCGCCCTCGACCGGCTCGCGGCCGAGAGCGTGCGGCTCGCCGACTACCACGTCAGCCCCACCTGCGCCCCCACCCGCGCCTCGCTCATGACCGGCCGCGACGCCAACCGCACCGGCGTCTGGCACACGATCATGGGGCGCTCGATGCTGCGGGAGGACGAGACCACGCTCGGCGCGGTCTTCTCCGCCGCCGGCTGGCGCACCGGCCTCTTCGGCAAGTGGCACCTCGGTGACAACCTCCCCTTCCGGCCCGAGGACCGCGGCTTCGACGAGGTCGTGCGCCACGCCGCCGGCGGCATCGGCCAGACGCCGGACTTCTGGGACAACGCCTACTTCGACGACACGCTCGTCCACAACGGCGCGCCGCGCCGGTTCACCGGCTACTGCACCGACGTGTTCTTCGACGAGGCGATGCGCTTCATGGGCGAGAGCGCCGACGCCGGGCGTCCCTTCCTCGCCTGGATCGCGACCAACACCCCGCACAGCCCGTTCCACGCCCCGGAGGAATTCTGGAGGCCGTACCTCGCCGAAGGCCTCTCCGAGCGCGAGGCGCTCTTCCTCGGGATGATCGCCAACGTCGACGAGAACGTCGCCCGCCTTCGCGCGTGGCTGGAACGGCGCGGCCTCGCCGACAACACCATCCTCGTCTTCACCACCGACAACGGCACCGCCACCGGCGAACGGATCTTCAACGCCGGCATGCGCGGGAAGAAGGCGTCCGAATACGACGGCGGCCACCGCGTCCCGTTCTTCGTGCGCTGGCCCGCGGGAGACCTCGCCCACGGCCGCGAAGTCGGCCGGCTCACCGCCCACATCGACATCCTCCCCACCCTCCTCGAGCTCTGTGGACTGCCGGTGCCGGCGGACATCCCGCCCGTCGACGGTCGCTCGATCGCCGCGCTCCTCCGCGATCCGGGGGCGGCCTGGCCGGCCGATCGCACCGTCATCATCGACTCCCAACGGGTCATCGACCCGGAGAAATGGAAACAGAGCAGCGTGCTCTCCGGCTCGTGGCGGCTCGTCAACGGCCGCGAGCTCCACGATGTATCCACCGATCCGGGACAAGAGCACGACCTCGCCGCCGCGCACCCAGGGAAGGTGCTCGCCCTGCGCGCGGCCTACGACACCTGGTGGGCGGGCCTCGAGCCGACCTTCGCGCGCACCACACGCATCGTCCTGGGCCACCCGCGGGAGAATCCCGCGACCCTCAACGCCCACGACTGGCGCGACGATCGTCGGGGCCAGGCTGGAACTCCGTGGGAGCAATCGATGATCCGCCGCGGCCTCGAGGGGGCCGGCCGGTGGGAGGTGCGCATTCACGAGGCCGGCGTCCACCGCTTCGCGCTCCGGCGCTGGCCGCCGGAGGTCGACGCCGCGTTGACCGACCCCCTCCCTGCGGGCCGCGCCGTTCCCGGCCTCACCGCCTTCCGGGAGACGCCCGGGATCGCCCTCCCGATCCGCCGCGCCCGCCTCGCCATCGGCGGCGAACTCCGCGAAACCGCAATCGCACCCGGCGCCCGCGAGGCGGTCTTCACCCTCCCGCTCGAAGCGGGCGACGTCTCGATCGAGGCCGTCTTCACCCTGGAGGACGGGCGCGAGCTCGGCGCCTACTACGTCGTGGTCGAGCGGATGCCGCCGGAGGGTTGAACCGCGGAGAACGGAAGAAGCCGGACGGGATCGGAAGTCACACGACCCCCGTCTCCCGTTCTTCGCAGTTCCCTTATCCACGTCGCACGTCGCAACAGTGTGATGCGAAGCCGGTTTGCGGAACCGCCCGGCGTGGGTTCCTTCCCTCACCGATGACGCACCGCCGCCCCCTCGCCCTCGCCTGCCTCGCGCTGCTCCCGCCCCTCGCCGCCTCGGCCGAAGTGGACTGGGCGCGCAACCACGAGCGCTACCTCCAACTCTGCGCCAACTGCCACGGCGCCGACTGGATGGGCGGCCTCGGCGGTTCGCTCGTCGACCAGAAGTGGCGCCGCGGCGGGAGCGACGCGGAGATCCGCCACAGCATCGCCGTCGGCTGGCCCGCCTCCGGCATGCCGGGTTTCGCCGAGCTGCTCTCGGAATCGGAACTCGGCGAGATGGTCGCCTACCTCCGCGAAGCGGGCCGCCGCCATGCGGCCCTTCAGGACACCAAGGCGGCGACGCCCCCCGATCGCGCACTCGCCGCGGCCGGCGAAAAGTTCCGCGTCGAAACCGTCGCGACCGGTCTGGAGATGCCGTGGTCGGTCGCCTGGCTGCCCGACGGGCGGATGCTCGTGACCGAACGCCCCGGGCCGCTTCGGATCGTCGACGCGGCGGGCGAACCCTCCCCACCGATCGAGGGCACGCCAGCGGTCTACGCCGAAAATCAGGGCGGCATGCTGGACGTGGCCGTGCATCCCGACCACGCCGCCAACGGCTGGATCTACCTCAGCTACAGCCAGCCGCGGCGGCAGGGCGGGCGCACCGTCGCCTTCACCGCCGTCGCCCGCGGCCGCATCCGCGACGGGCGCTGGGTCGACCAGGAGATGATCTTCGAGGCGCCGGAGCGCTTCCATACGCCCTCGGAGAAGCACTGGGGCTGCAAACTCGTCTTCCACGGCGCCGGGCACCTCTTCTTCGGGATCGGCGAACGCGGGCGCGACGACGATGCGCAGGACCTCTCCCACCCCGCGGGAAAGATCCACCGCGTCCACGACGACGGGCGCGTGCCGGCGGACAATCCCTTCGCGGGTCGCGCGGACGTCTTCCCCACGATCTGGGCCTACGGCGTCCGCAACCCCCAGGGGCTCGTGCGCGACGGCATCACCGGCCGTCTTTGGGAGACCGAGCACGGCCCTCGCGGCGGCGACGAGTTCAACCTCATCCTCCCGGGCCGGAACTACGGCTGGCCGATCGTGTCTCGAGGCCGCAACTACAACTTCGCGCCCGTGAAGTGGGCGGCCTCGAAGCCCGGCGTCGAGGAACCGCTCCTCGACTGGACGCCGAGCATCGGGGCCTCCGGCCTCGCGTTCTACGACGCTCCGGCCTTCCCCCGCTGGCGCGGGAGTTTCCTCGCCGGCGGCCTCGTGGGCGAGACGCTCGACCGCATCGTCGTCGCGGCCGACGGCTCCGCCAGCCGCGAGACGATCGTGAAGGACATCGGCCGCGTGCGCGACGTCCGCGTCGGCCCCGACGGCCTGGTCTACCTCGCCCTCAACCACCGCAGCCGGGAGAACGCCGGCCGGATCGTGCGCCTGCGCCCGCAGCCGTAGCGCCGCGGACGAGAGGGACGCAGGCCCTTCGTAGCAGCCGACGTGAGGAGGCCGGCCGGTTCCGCGTCCGAACCCTCGTGACCTCGGCCGCCACGCAGGAGGGGAAGCCGCGGCTACTTTCGTGCCTCGAGACGCTCGAGATCGTCGTCGTTGCCCTTGCCGGCGCGGAGGCGGGCGGCGAGTTCTTCGACCACGGCGGCGTTGGCCGCGCGCTCACTGATGTTCACATTCTCCCGCGGGTCGACCCGATGGTCGTAGAGCATGCGCGTCGCCGGGTCCTGCGGCGCCGGCGCGTATTCGGTGAACCGATGGGTGTCGGTCCGGATCGTGTCGCCGCGCCCGAAGCGGCCGATCGCCTCCTCCTTCCACGGCTGCGAAGGGTCCTCCAACAACGGTACGAAGCTGCGGCCCTCGGCGTGCGGCGGCACGGGCAGTCCGGCGAGTTCGCAGAGCGTGGGGTAGACGTCGATCAGCTCGGTCAGGCCTGCGGTGCGCACGCCCGACGCGATGCCGGGGCCGCGGACGAGGAGCGGCACGCGCATCGAGGTCTCGAAGCAGGAGTGTTTGTTCCAGAGCGTGTGCTCGCCGAGGTTCCAGCCGTGGTCGCCCCAGAGGATCACGATCGTGTTCTCCGCGAGGCCGAGGCGGTCGAGCTCGTCGAGCACGCGGCCGATCTGCGCGTCGGTGAAGCTGACGCAGGCGTGGTAGCCGCGGATCAACTCCAGGGCCATCTCGTCGGAGACGGGGCCCGTCTTCGGCACGCCGGCGTAGTGGCGCAGCTCGCCGGAGTTGTGGATCGCCGCGTCGGGCGCGCCCTCGGGCCGATGGTAGTCCCGCGGCGGACCGAGCGAGCCGGGCGGGTAGAGATCCCAGTATCGCTTCGGCGCGATGAAGGGCAGGTGGGGTTTGTAGAAACCGGCGGCGAGGAAGAACGGCTTGCCCGCCTCCGCGAGGCGGCGCAGGTCGTCGATCGTCTTCTGCGCGACCTTGCCGTCGGGCAGTCCGGCATCGTCGCGCGGCGAGATCTCGTAGGGCGGGCCGCGCCGGGCGCCCTCCGGCACGGGCGTCGAGGACTCGCGCACCGAGGGCCGCCAGACGGGTTCGGACCAGCCGGCGGCGCTGTCCCCGGCATGGTGAAACACCTTGCCGTTGGAGATCGTGGTGTAGCCGTGCCGTTTGAACCACGTGTTGAGCGTCGGGATCCCCGGCGCCTCCTCCTCGGCGGAAGCGAGGTGGGTGACGAAGCGCTTCGGCGACGGACGGATGCTCGTCATCAGGCTCGCGCGCGAGGCGCCGCAGGTCGGGACCATGCAGTAGGCGCGATCGAAGACGACGCCCGCGGCGGCGAGCCGGTCGATGTGCGGCGAGACGACGTTCTCGACGCCGTAGCTCGCGAGCTGGGGGCGGAGGTCGTCGACCGCGATCATGAGGATGTTGGGCTTCGCCGGAGCGACGACGGCCGGAAGGGTCGCGGCGAGCGCGAGGAGCAGGGACAGGGCGGGCAGACGTTTCATGGGAGCAACGAAGAGGGGACGGCGGGCCGGGCTTCGTATCCGGCCTGCGACACACTGAAACGCGCGGCAGCCGGGCGTAAAGCCCGGCCCACGAAAGCCCGGGCCACGCAGCCGGGAGCGGAACGGAACCGCCTCTTGACTTCGGCGACTACGAGAAGGCGGAGGCCGGGCTCACTCGGTTCGCCTACATCGTCTCGCCGTGCGGAATCATCACCGGCGTGGCGCCGCCCTCGGGTTGTTCGAGCGGAAACCCGGAGTCGTAGAGATTGAGCTGGCGCGCCTTCCAGACCGCGCCCTCGAGGAAGTGCGGATGCGGGAGCCGCACGTCCCACGCGCCGAGCCGGCCGAGGAGTCCACGGGTGCGATCGAGATGCACCGTCGCCACGTCGCGCTGTTCGGCGGGGTCCTCGGCGAGGTTGAACAACATCGGCAGGCGGTCGGGCAGACGGATGAGCTTCCAATCACCCTCGCGGATGGCGGCGGCGATGGTGAAACGCCAGAGCAGGGTCGCGTGCGGGCGACCGTCGCGTTCACCGCGCAGGAACGGAAGCAGATCGACGCCGTCGAGCCCGTCGGCGGGCGTGGCCGGCCGGCCCGCGGCGGCGAGGAAGGTCGGCGTCAGGTCCAGCGTGGTGACCGGGTGCGGATGGACCGCGCCGGCCGGCAGCGTGCCGGGCCAGGAGAGGAGAAACGGCACGCGCAGGCCGCCTTCGAGGAGCGTGCCCTTCTGGCCGTTGAGCGGGGCGTTGAGCGAGGAGTTCTGGTCCACCGGCCCTCCGTTGTCGCCGAGGAAGGCGACGAGCGTCCGCTCCGTGAGGCCGGCGCGGGCGAGCGCATCGACGACCCGGCCGACGTTGACATCGAGCCGGTGGACCATCGCGCAGTAGGTCCGGCGCTTCTCGTCATCAATTGACGAATACAGGGCGAGGTCCTCCGCGGTCGCCTGCATCGGCGTGTGCGGCGCATTGAAGGAAAGGAAGAGAAAGAAAGGCCGTTCGCGGTGGCGGGCGATGAACTCGACGGCCCGGCTCCCGAGATCGTCCGTCAGGTAGGTGATCGGCGCGACCGTCCCGAGGCTGCTCTCCAGGCGCGGCTCGGCGGCGCCGGCCGGCACGGTCGGGAAATAGGAATGCCCGCCTCCGAGGAAGCCGATGAACTCGTCGAAACCGCGGCGCAACGGATGAAACTGCGGCCGGGCGCCAAGGTGCCACTTGCCGATCAACCCGGTGACGTGACCCGCGGCGCGGAGGCGGTCGGCGAGGGTCGTCTCCCCCACTTCGAGG
>DAIPIQ010000133.1:0-11407 GCA_036770745.1 Opitutaceae bacterium
CGTGCTCCACTGCATGTCCCGCCCGCGCAACGAGATCATCGCGTGGACGGTGAACCTTCAGGAACCCCTCGTGAATCTCTTCGCCTCGGGCGACAACGGGCTCGGACACCTCACCGGTCGGCTCTTCACCGACCATGTGCGCAAAGGCGGGGGCAACCTCCTCTACGTCGAGACGGCGCGGGCGCGGGACCCCGTGCGACGCAGCGCGATCGACTTCGACGGGAACGATCTCTTCGCCGCCGCGGAGCGTTTCTACGAGCGGAGCGAGCAACGCCCCGCCCGGCTCTTCGACTTGGGCGACGAGGAGTTCGCCCTGCTCTCCGCGCATCCGGATTGCGACCTCGCGTGGCTGCGCGGCGTCGACGTCGACGCCGTCCGGTCGCTCGCCGACCGCGAGACGCTCGTCCCGATGGAGCGCCGGCCCTACCGGTGGAAATGCGGCTGCGACGAACGCCGCATCTTCCGGATCCTCGCCCCGGCGATGCGGGCGGATCCGGAGGACCTCTTCCACGGCGAGGAGGCGCTGCGGATGGAATGTCCGCGCTGCGGCGGACTCTACCGGATCAGCCGGGAGGCGCTCGAGGCCTACATCGCCGCGCCCGACGCCTGAACCGTATCCGTGATCCGGCGACCGATCAAAAATCCCAGGTCGTGATCACGTAGAGCGTGCGGGCCGGCCGCGTCGAAAGCCCGGTGCCCGGGAGCCCGTGGCCGCCGAACTCCGTCCCGTCCGGACCGACAGGCAGGTCGATCCCGGCCGTCATCCGGAAGCGGGAGGTCGCATCCCAGGTGAAGCGTGGCTGGACGAGCAGCGAACCGTCCTCGAGGTTGACGATCGCCCCGGCGGCGAGCGTGAGCAGCGGATGCCACTCCATCTGGATCGAAGCCGCCCCGAGGTGTCGGCCGAGGACGAAGGCGTTGCCCCGCGCGAACAGCGTCGCGAAGACCGGGCGCGACCGGGTCGCGGCGTCGGCCGGGCCGCCGAAGCCGTTGAAATGGTACTCCGCCAAGCCGTAGGTGTTGCGGTCGAGCCACCGCCAGGCGAACTGCAGGTTCGCGACCACCGAGACCCCGTCGTCGGTCGCGGCCCCGGGGGCCTCCGGCCGCACGCGCATCCACGTGCCCTCGACGCGCCACGTCGCCCCGCCCAGCGGTCCCGCCAGGCCGGCCCCGAGCACCGGTTCGTCGTGATGCAGCGCGCCCATGAGCGTGCCCTCGACGACGCCGAACCTCCGCTTGCCCTGGAGCGCGAACGACGAAGCCCGGGCCGAGGCCTTGCCGGAAGCGGGGTCGCGACGGCCGACCGCGAGCCCCTGGAGTTCACCGTCGCGCAGCGGGATGTCGAGGTGGAGCAGATCGGCCCCGGTCTTGAAGTCGCGCACGACCTCGGCGGGGGCGAACGGGTTGAAGAGGTCGAAGGGATTGAAGACAAGCCCACCGCCCCAAGTCACCGCCTGACGTCCGATCGTGACCGCCCCCCAGCGCGGCGCGAGGACGAGCGCGAGCCGGTCGACACGCACGGCCTGTCGATGACGCCGGCCGGCCGAGGTGATGCGCGCGAGGTCGAGGAGATCCCGCTCCGCCGGTTCCGTCGCGAGTCCGGCGAGACGCTCCCGGGTATCGCCCGTGGAGCCGACGGCCTCGAGGTCGAAGATCCAGCGCGCCGAACCGATCCGTCCCTCGAAGAGCGGGCGCACGGTGAGGTTGAGGTCCTTCAGCCACGCGCCCTCCGCGCCGCGCAGGAGCGAACCGGCGGAGGCGCGCCCGAGCCGCGCTTCGATCCTCGAGTGGAGGTGCGCCTCGCCGGTCGGCGCGATCTGTCCGCCCAGCGACGGCCCGAGCAGCAACGCCAGTCCGAGAAGCCCCCCGCGCCTCATGGCTCCCGCGGCGCGTCCTCGACGATCACCCCGTCGCGCAGCCGCACGATCCGGCGGGCGAGGCGCATGACCCGCTCGTCGTGGGTCGCGAAGACGAACGTGACGGACCGTCGCTCGTTCATCCCGCGCATCAACTCCAGCAACTCCATCGCGGTGTGCGAATCGAGGTTCGCGGTCGGTTCGTCGGCGAGGACGATCGCGGGGCCGCTGACGATCGCCCGGGCGACCGCGACGCGTTGTTGTTGTCCGCCCGACATCTCCGAGGGCCGGCGGTCCTCCAGCCCCGCGAGGCCGACGTCGCGGATCGCCGCGAGGGCGCGACGGCGGCGCTCCGCCCGGGCGACGCCCTGGAGGAGCATGACGTACTCGACGTTCTCCGCGGCGGAGAGCACGGGGATCAGGTTGTAGGCCTGGAAGACGAAGCCGATGTGCTCGAGCCGCAGGCGGGTCACCCGGGCCGGGGAGAGCGTCTCGAGGCGGGCGCCCGCCACGGTGATCGAGCGTCGTCTTGCCGGAGCCGGAGGGGCCGACGAGGGCGGTGAACTCGCCGGGGCGGATCGTCGTGCTCACGTCGACGAGCGCCGGCGCCTCGATCGCCCCCTGTCGGTAGGTCTTGGATACGCCCGAGACCGTGACGATCGGAGCGGTCGCGACCGCCTCGGTGGTGATGCCTTTCATGGGATCGATCAATGATGGCCCATCGCCTGGATGGGGGTGATGCGCGCGGCCTTCACGGCCGGGTAGAGGCACATGACGAGTCCGAGCCCGAGCACCGTGGCCCCGGCCCGCAGGTGGTCGATCCACTCGGCCCGCGGGTGGACGACGGCGGCCATCCCGAAATACTCGGAACCCGCGGCGAACGCCGAGAAGTCCACCCCGCCCTCATGGAGGGCGGCGACCGTCGCCGCGCCGGCGAGCGAACCGCCGACGAGCCCGATCAAGAGGAGCAGCGCGGTCTCCAGCAGGACCCCGAGCACCACCTTCCCCGGCGTCGCCCCGAGGGCGCGGACGAGACCGATCTCGCGGATGCGCTCGTAGACCGCCATGAGGATCGTGTTCACGAGCCCGAAGCCCATCGCGACGAAGATGACGATGTTCCAGATGAGCGAGAAGACCGCCATGCTGTCGAGATAGGCGCCGGCGAACGGCAGGAGTTCGCGCCAGGTGAGGACGCGAAACGCCTCGGCGGGCAGGCGTTCGCGGAGCGCCTCCGCGATCGGCCCCGGAGCGACGCCCTCGGGCAGCCGGACGCTCACCTCGCTCACCGTCCCCGGGAGGCCGAGCATCTCCTGGAGCGTCGCGCGGTGACAGAAGACGAACTGTCGCTCCGTCGCCTCGATCGTCGCGCGAAAAACCCCGACGACGACGAACGCCCGGGAGACGATGCGCCCCTCCGCATCCTGGGCGTCGATCACGATGCGGTGGCCGGGGCGCGCCTCCAGCCGTCGGAGCAGCGCCGCTCCGACGACGACGCCGTCGGAGGCCTCGTCGGCCAGCCACGCGCCCGTCTCGATCGCTTCCGGCGCGAACGACATCCCGCGCTCCGCATCCGGGAGTAGACCGACGACCGTCGCGCCCTCGATCCCGCGCGGGCTGCGCAGCACGGCCTCGATCCGGAGGCGGGCGGTCGCGAGCGCCCCGACCGGCAGGGACTCCTCGAGGGCCCGCTCGACCGGCGCCACGTCGCGGACGAGATTCCCGGGCACGGGATTCTCGAAGAAACCCGGCGCCTGCACCTGGAGGTCGCCGGTGAGGTTGGCGATGTTCTGCCGCACCATCTGGCCCGCGAGGCCGCGGATGAAGGCGCTGTAGAAGAGCATCGACCAGACGCCGACGACCACCGCCGCGAGGATCAGGGAGGTCCGCCGTGGATGCCGCCAGAGGTTGCGCCATGAAGTGCGGACGATCATCGGTCGCGCCCCGGGTTCATGCCGCGCGCATCGCCTCGACGGGTAGCATCCGCCGCACGCGCAGCGCGGGGATCGACGCGGCCGCCATCGTGAGCAGGAAGATCGCGGCCGGCCCGAGCGTCGCGCTCCAGATGGACAACTCGGGATGGATCCGCGGCGGCAATCCATACTTGCGGAGGAACTCGGCCGCATCCGCGCCCAGGTAGATGCCGACGTCGGCGAAGATCAGCGTCATCACCGAACCGAAGGCGATCCCGCCGGCGACGCCGAGCAGGGTCAGCATCGCCGACTCGGCGAAGAGCACGCGGACCAGACGCCACGGGGTCGTGCCGATCGCCATCATCACGCCGAACTCCCGCGTGCGCTCGAAGACGGCCATGACGAAGGTGTTCAAGATGCTGAACGCCACCACGAGGACGAGGATCAGGTACATGAAACCGCCGAAGGTCATGTCGAGCTGGATGGCCTCGAGCACGCCGGGCAGAAGTTCCCGCCACGTCACCACCACGGGGGCCGCGCCGTCGCCGCCCGCGGCCGGGAGGTCCGCGGCGATCGTCGCGGCCGCCGGGGCGAGATCCCAGAGGCCGTCGCAGCGGGCGATGACGCGGTGGGCCGCGCCCTCCATGCGGAAGACCTCGTCGAACCACGCGAGCGGCACGCAAAGCATCGCGCGGTCGAACTGCGGCTGCCCCGTCTCGATCACGCCCTTGACCACGACCTCGCCCGCGGCGACCGAGCCGTCGCGCGCGCTGCCGAGGACGGTCACGGTGTCGCCGAGATCGACGCCGAGGTTGCGCGCGAGGAGCGCGCCGATCAGGGCGCCCTCGAAATCACCCGGCTCCAGGAACGCGCCCCGGCGCACGCCGACGCGGGTGTTGCTCACCGCGGGCTCGGTCGCGGGATCGATCCCGATGACGAGCGCTCCCTGCGCATGGTCGGCCCCCGCGAGCAGGGCGAATCCCTCGGAGCGGCGGGTCACGGCGCGCACCCGCGGATGCGCCGCGAGCGTCGCCTCCGCCGCCGCCGGATCGGCGACGACGCGCCACATGCGGGGCTCGTCGAGGTAGCCCCCGGCCTGGACTTGAAGGTGTCCCGTCCCGCTGTTCACCGAGGCCCGCAGCATCACCTGGTACTGGCTGACCTGCATCGAGAGCACGAAGACGAGCAGGGCCGCGGCGAAGCCGATGCCGCCGGCCGAGAGGAGCGTGCGCCGGCGGTTGCGCCGGAGGTTGCGCCACGCGAGGGTGAGGTCGGAGGTCGTCACTCCCGGGGATTCCGGAGGAAGGACTCGGAGAAGAGCCGCTCGGGCAGATCGTCGCGGAACTCGAGGTGTTCGTACTCCATGCGCGTGAACCGCGCGGGGTCGTCCGCCTGCTCCATCGTGAGCACCCGCGGGAGAAGCCGGCCGCCCATCAACCGGATCTCGGAGGCGCGGAGCGTCTTCACGAGGCGTCCGTCCTGATCATGAAACCGCTCCTCGAGGAGGATGTCGTCGTCGCGCAGGAGGATGATCTCGTGCCCCCAGACCACGGGCGCGCCGGGCTTGGGGGTGAGCCGGATGCGGTGGACGACGTGGCCGTCGATCCGCTCGCTCGCCTCCAGCGTGTGCGTGTAGTCGACGAGGACGCTGTCGGTCTTGGCGAGGTCGTGGTTGGTGAAGTCCGAGCCCATCCACGACTGCCCCATGAGCGAGGGCGGCAGTTTGATCACGCGATTCACGCGCGGGTTGAAGGTCCACATCTGCGCGCCCCGCTTGAGCGTGCCGTTGCCCCGGTCGCGCGCCGGCTCGGTGACGACAATCACGCTGTCCTGCTCCCCGCGCGTCCAGGCCTCGATCGCCTGGGTGCGGCTCCACTCGGGCCGTTCGATCGTCATGCGCATCCGCGCATGGGAGGCGAGGCCGCGGTAGTGGTTGAACGACCGGCGGAGCAGCGCCGTCGCATCGACCTCCCCCACCCGCCCGGCCTCGGGAGACCCTCCGACCACGGGTGCGGCCACGCCCGCGAGGAGCGCGAAGGCGAGCAGGAGCGAGGCGGGAGGGAGGCGGGACTTCACGAGCCGGGCACCATGCACAAGCCCGTGCGCGTCGCAACGTGGTTGCGGCCCGGGCTCAGGCCTCCGGTCGCGCGTCCGGAGGTCCCGTCGGCGCGGAAGACATCCGCTCGGCGGCGACGCCCGCGAGCTCGCGGTCCTCGCGCAGTCCGGCCTCGAGGTGGCCCCGTGGATCGACGTCGTAGAGCCGGCAGAAGAACACGCGCACGTCCTCGAGGACGAGCACGAGCACCGGGACGAGGAAGAGCGTGATGATCGTCGCGAACACCACGCCCCACCCGAGCGAGACGGCCATCGGCACCATGAACTGCGCCTGGGAGCTCGTTTCGTTCATCAGCGTGTAGAGGCCGAGGAAAGTCGTGAGCGACGTGAGGAGGATCGCCCGGAAGCGCATCGGCGCGGCGGTGCGGACCGCTTCGGCCATCGACATGCCCTCACGGCGACGCTGGTTGATGTAATCGACGAGCACCAGGCTGTCGTTCACCGCCACACCCGCGAGGGCGAGCACGCCGAGGAGGGACATCATGCTGAGGTCCTTGCCCTGGATCACGTGGCCGAGGAGGGCCCCGATCACGCCGAAGGGGATCGCGGACATCACGATCAGCGGCTGGAGGTAGCTCTTGAGAGGGATCGCGAGCAGCGCGTAGAGCGCGCAGAGCACGAAGACGATGCCCCGGAGGAACTCGGCGCGGTTGTTGCGCGAGTCGCGCTCGCGTCCGTCCAGCAGCACGCCCATGCCGGGGAAGCGCGCGACCACCTCCGGGAGGAAGCGCTGGTTGATCTCGCCCTGGACCGCGTCGATGTTGATCCGGTCCTGATCGGCGTCGGCGGTGACGCGGAGGATGCGGTTGCGGTTCACCCGCTGGATCGAGGGCAGGCTGCGCGAGGGCCGCGCCTCGGCGACCAACTCGAAGGGCACCTCGGCCCCGTCGGGCGTGCGGATCGTCATCGTCCGGAGGGTGTCGATCGAGCGGCGTTGCGCCTCCGGGTAACGGATCATGACGCGGACGTCGTCGCGCCCCCGCTGGATGCGCTGCGCCTCCGCTCCGAAGAAGGCCTGCCGGACCTGGCGGGCGAGATCCCCCGCGGTGACGCCGAGGTGCCCGGCCTCGGGCTCGAGGTGCAGCTCGAACTCGTCGGCCGCGCGTTCGAACGAGTCCTCCACGTCGTAGACGCCCTCGAACTCGGAGAAGCGCTTCTTGATGATCTCCGAGGCCTCGCGCAGGTCGGCGAAGTGCGGGCTGTAGATCTGCGCGCTGATCGCGCCCGAGGCGCCGCGCTGGAAGGCGAAGTTGAGCTGCTCCGCCTCGGGGATCGGTCCGACCCGGGCGCGCATCGTGCGCGCCACGTCGGCGACGCCATAGGTCGCGCCGGTCAGCTCGGCCGGCGTCAACTCGATCACCACTTCGCCCTGCTCGGCGATGCCGGCGGTCGCGTTCGAGCGGAACCCCCCGCCTCCAAAGGGCCGCCCGCCCGCGGTCGCGAAGATGTGGGCGACGACCGGCTTCCCGTGCTTCGCGTTGACCTCGGCCTTCAGGTCGAGGGCGGCGCGCTCGATGCGATCGATGATCGCCCGGGTGCGCTCGAACGTCGTCCCCGCCGGCATCGCGAGCGTCACGGTGACGGAGTCGCGCGGGATCCGGGGAAAGTCCGTGTAGGAGAAACGCCCTCCGAAGACGAGGCCGACGAAGACGGCGAGGACGCAGAGGAAGCCGGCCGCGGTGAGATAGCGATGCCGCAGGCACGCCTCGAGCGCGGGGTTGTAGAAGCGGCGGACGAACCTCTCGAGCCCGTCGGCGAAGAAGCGTTGGAAGCGCAGGATCCCGGACGCCCGCTCCTCGTCCTTTCGCCCGAGCCCGCGGCAGTGCTTGAGGTGGGAGGGAAGGATGAGCTTCGACTCGATCAGCGAGAAGAGCAGCACGGGGATGACGACGAGCGGGATCTGCTTGAACATCTGCCCGCGCGTGCCGCTGAGCAGGAGCAGCGGCGTGAACGCGGCCACCGTCGTGAGCACGCCGAACACCACCGGCACCGTGATCTCCTGCGTCCCCCGGATCGCGGCGGTGAGCGGCGGCTCGCCGCGGCGCATGTGCCGGTAGACGTTCTCGCCGGTGACGATCGCGTCGTCGACGACGATGCCGAGCACGAGGATGAAGGCGAAGAGCGTGACGAGGTTGAGCGAGACCCCGAAGAGCGGAAAGACGAGGAACGCTCCGGCGAAGGCCACCGGGATCCCGACCGCCACCCAGAGGGCCACCGAGGGCCGGAGGAACAGCGAGAGCGAAAGCAGGACGAGGGCGAAGCCGAAGATCGCGTTCGAGCTCAACGTGTCGAGGCGCTGCACGACCCGCTCGGAATCGTCGGCCAGCGCCTCCACCCGCGCTCCGTCGGGGAGCCTGAGCTCCAGCTCCCCGACGTAGCGTTTCACCGCGGCCCCGAGCTCGATCACGCTCTGGCTCCCGGTGCGGAACACGTCGACCGCGACGGCGCGCGAACCATTGAAGCGCGACTCGATGGGCGTCTCGTCGAACCCGTCGTTCACCACCGCGATGTCGCCGAGCGTGACCCGCGAGCCGTCGTCGCGCGTGAGCACCACGATCCGCGCGAACTCCTCGCCCGAGTAGGCCTGGGAGCGGGTGCGCAGGAGCACGTTGCCCCCCTCCGAGCGGATGCTCCCGGCCGAGAGATCGACGGACGAAGTGCGCACCGCGCGGGTGATCTCGTCGAAGGTGAGTCCGTACTTCTTGAGCGTGCTCTCGGAGACCTCGACCGAGATCTCGTAGGGGCGCACCGCCTTGAGCGCGGCCATCGTGACGCCGGGAAGCGACGAGACCTCGTCGCGCACCTGCTCCCCGAGCCGGGTGAGCTCGCGCTCGGTCATCCCTCCGGAGACCACGATCGTGATGACGCGCTCCGTGATCCGGCCGAGCGAGACCACCGGTCGCTCCGCCTCGGCGGGGAAGGTCGAGATGGCCCCGACGCGGTTGTTCACCTCGTCGAGCACCTCGCCGAGGTCGTGGCCCTCGTAGATGTCGAGCGTCACGACGCCGGCCGAACCGGTCGCGGTGGACGCCATCTCCTTGATCCCCTCGATGTCGTAGAGCGCCTCCTCCAGGCGGAGCACGATCCCCTGCTCGACCTCGAAGGGCGTCGCGCCGCGGTAGGGCACCCGCACCGTAACGGTGCGGATCTCGGTGTCGGGAAACTCCTGGAGCGTGACGTGGTTGAAGGCCGAATACACGCCGCCGCCGAGGATGGCGACGAGGAGGAGGTTGGCGGCGACGCCGTTGCGGGCGAACCATTCGACGATGCGGTTCATGCGGGGCTCCGGTTCTCGGGTTGGGTCAGCGGGGACCGCCGGGGGCGGGGAGTTCGATGCCCTGTTCACGGGCCCAGGTGCGGATCTCGCCGATGACGGCCCGGGTCGCGGCCATGTCGCCGGCGGCGGCCTCCAGTTTCGCCCGCAGGGCGGGCGGCAGCGGTCGCTCCGCCGGCAGGGCGGCGAGCAGCCGGTCGGCCGGTCCGCCGGGCGCGGCCGGGGCGGCGTTGGAAAGCGCGACCTCCATGCCGTCGACGGCATAGGGCACCTGGGTGAGGCAGATCGATTCGCCGGCCCGCAACTCGTCGCGCACCACGATCTCCTCGCCGTCGCTCCAGACCGGCGCGACGGGCCGGCGGCGCAGGCGCTTCCCGTCCTCGACGACGAGCACGTATTGGTTCTCGCGAAGGATGCGGCGCGGCAGGACGAACACCCGCTCCAGCGTGCGGCCGGTGATCACCGCCTCGACGAACGAGCCGATCTTGAGCGGCGGCCGATCGTCGTCGCCGCGGCCGTACGGATCGGTGATCTGGGCGACGACCGATAGCTGGCGCGTGCGGACGTCGAGCGAACCCTCGGCCCGCACGATGCGACCGCGCCACTCGACCGGACGCCCGGCGACCACGGCGCGGAGCGTGACCGGCGGCCCGTCCTGCGTTTCCGAGAACTCCCCGCGGTAGACCTCGCGGAGGTCCAGGTGCGCGAGCTGCGACTCGGTCAACGGCAGTCGCACCTCGGCGTAGTCGATCGCGAAGATCCGCGCGAGCACGGCGCCGGGCGTCACGTACTGGCCGACGTCGGCGTTCTTCGCGAGGATGCGGCCGGCGTAGGGGGCGCGGACCTGCGTGCGCTCGAGATCGCGGCGCGCCGATTCGACCCGGGCGCGGGCGGAGGCCACGGCCGTCTCGGCGAGGCGGAGCTGCGGCTCGCGGAGCGCGAGCTCGCCCGCGGTCGTGCCGGGATTGAGGCGTTCCCAATCGAGGCGCGCCTGCTCGGTGCGGGCCCGCTCCTCGAAGAGCCGCAGCTCCACCTGGGCGAGGTTCGCCTCGGCGGTGACGAGCTCGGTCTCGTAGTCGACGGGGTCGATCCGCACCAGCACGTCGCCCTCCTCGAAGAATCCCCCCTCGCGGAATCCCGGCGCGATCGCGAGGATCCGACCGCGGACCTCGGCGGCAAGGGTGCTCTCGGTCCGGGCCCGCACCGTCCCTTGGGAACGCAGGAGCACGGGATACGACTGGTGCTCGAGCACGCCGACTTCGACGACGGGTGGAGGCAGGCGAAACGCGCGCTGCCCGGGCTCGGGGGCCGTGGCGATGAGCCACCAGCAGACGCCGAAACCGAGCGCGAGCACGGCGAGGGGGAGGAGGATGCGGAGCAACCGTTTCATGGCGGGGACGTGGGGGACGCCGGTGCGGGCTCGAGGCCGCCTCCGAGCGCGAGGTGCAGGTCGATGCGGGTCTGCACCCGCTCGTTCGTCGTCTGGATGAGGGACCGCTGGGCGGTGATCGAGCGGCGCTGCGATTCGATCACGGTGATGATGTCGACAAGGCCGCGTTGGTACTGGTCCCAGGCCTGCCGTTCGGCGGCGACGGATTCGTCGACCGCGATCCGCTGGGCCGCGACGTCGCGTTCGAGGGAGGCCTCGCCGGCGAGCGCGTCCTCCACCTCGCGGAAGGCGGTGAGCAGGGTGTTGGCGAAGGCGTGCACCGCCTGCTCGTAGGTCGCCTCGGCGCGGCGCTGGGCCGCCCGCAGACGACCGCCTTGGAAGAGCGGCGCGGTGAGCCCGTAGGCGAGGGACCACACCTGGTTCTGCGCGACATCGAACGACACGCCGAAGTCGGAGGACGAAGTGCCGCCGGTCGCGGTGAGGGCGAGGTTGGGCAACCGGTCCTTGAAGGCGGCCGCGGCACGCTCATCGAGCGCCGCCAGCCGCCGCTCCGCCGCCCGCAGGTCGGGGCGCCGCGCGACGAGATCCGCCGGCGCACCGACGCGCGCCGGCGGCAACGCCTCGGGGAGCGAGGCGGCGGGGGCGGCGTCGCCCCGCGGATAACGGCCGAGCAGCGTCTCCAACACCCTCGCGAGGCCGTCGCGCGCCCGCAGCCGCTGCTCGTAAGCGCTGCGCGCGGTCGCGAGGTTGGCCCGGATCAGGTGCACGTCGAGGGCCGTGGCGATGCCGCGACGAAACGAACCTTCGACGACCTCCACACTGTCCTCGAATGCACGCAGGTTGCGCTCGGCGAGGGCGAGCT
>DAIPIQ010000134.1:0-3801 GCA_036770745.1 Opitutaceae bacterium
TCGGAGGAGTGCGGACATCCCGGTGGAGAAGAACCATCCGCCCGCCCGGGGCAACCCGTCAGTCGCGGCCCGCGCGGCCGCCGACCCAGGCCCGGGCGTTGCGGAACATCCGCATCCAGGGCGAATCCTCGGGCCACTCGGGCGGATGCCAGCTCATCTGCACGGTCCGGAAGACCCGCTCCGGATGCGGCATGAGGATCGTCGCGCGGCCGTCGGCGCTGGTCAGGGCGGTGATGCCGGCCGGCGAGCCGTTGGGATTGAGCGGATAGACCTCGGTCGGTTCGTGGCGGTGGTCGACGAAGCGCGCGCCCACCAGCCCCGAGGCGTCGCATACCGCGGCGGCGTCGTCGTCGGGGAACTCGGCGAATCCCTCGCCGTGCGCGACGGCGATCGGGAGCACGCTGCCGTGCATGCCCTCGAAGAAAAGGCTCGGGCTCCGCTCGATCCGCACGAGGCTCAAGCGCGCCTCGAAGCGCTCGCTGCGGTTCTGCACGAAGCGCGGCCAGTGCGACGCGCCCGGGATGATCGCGCGGAGGTTGCTCATCATCTGACAGCCGTTGCAGACGCCGAGCGAGAAGGTGTCGCCGCGCGCGAAGAACGCCTCGAACCCGGCCCGCGCCCGGGCGTTGAAGAGGATGCTCTTCGCCCAGCCCTCGCCGGCCCCGAGCACGTCGCCGTAGGAGAACCCTCCGCAGGCCGCCAGCCCGCGGAACTCCCGGAGGGAGACGCGACCCTCGAGGATGTCCGTCATGTGCACGTCGACCGCGCGGAAGCCGGCGCGGGTGAACGCGGCCGCCATCTCGACCTGCCCGTTCACGCCCTGCTCGCGGAGGATCGCGATCGGCGGAGGCGCCCCCGTCGCGACGGCGGGAAACGCCGCCGGATCGAAGGTGAGGCGGGCGGTCAGGCCGGGATCGGAACGGTCGAGCTTGAGCCGGAACTCCGACTCCGCCCCGGCCGGTTCGTCGCGCAGGGCCTGGATCCGCCGGGTGACGTCGGACCAGACGGCGCGCAGGTCCGAGAGGTCCTCGTCGAGGACCGGCGTGCCCGATTCGTGGATACGGAGGCGGAAGTCGCCGTTGGTCGCGCCGAGGCGGCGGGTGCAGGCGGCGAGCCCGTGCTCCGCGAAGACGCTCCGCGCGTGGTCGAGATCGGCGGTGCGGACCTGGAGGACCGCGCCCAGTTCCTCGGCGAAGAGCGCCGCGAAGAGGTCGCCGGGGAGGAGCTCGAGGGTCACGCCGATGCGCCCGGCGAAGGCCATCTCGACCGCGCAGGCGAGCAGGCCGCCGTCGCTGCGGTCGTGGTAGGCGAGCAGTCGCCCCTCCCGGCCGAGTCGCTGGATCGCGTCCCAAAAGCCCTTCAGGTCGGCCGTGCTGTCGACGTCGGGCGGCGCATCGCCGGTTCGGGAAAGCGTCTGGGCGAGGATCGAACCACCGAGGCGGTCGCGACCGCGACCGAGGTCGACGAGGAGGAGCGCCGTCCCCGCCTCGCGCGAGAGCTGCGGAGTGAGCGTGCGGCGGATGTCGGCGCACGGGGCGAACGCCGAGACGACGAGCGAGACGGGCGCGGTGACGCGTCGCGTGGCGCCGCCCTCCTCCCAGACGGTGGACATGCTCATGCTGTCCTTGCCGACGGGGATGGTGATCCCGAGGGCCGGGCAGAGCTCCATCCCGACGGCGTGCACGGCCGCGTAGAGGTCGGCCCCGTCGCCGGAGAGCGCGGGCGCCGCCATCCAGTTGGCGGAGAGGTTCACCCGGCCGAGCGGTCCGATCTGCGCGGCGGCGAGGTTGGTGAGGGCCTCGCCGACGGCGAGACGCGCGGACGCGGCGGCGGAGTTGACCGCGACCGGAGTCCGTTCGCCGACGGCCATCGCCTCGCCGAGGTACGTGTCGAACGAGGCCGCCGTCACTCCGCAGTCCGCCACCGGCGTCTGCCACGGGCCGACCATCTGGTCGCGGGCGACGAGCCCGGTGACCGTGCGGTCGCCGATCGAGATGAGGAACGTCTTGTCGGCCACGGCCGGATGGGCGAGCACGCTCCGCACGGCCTCCGCGAGGTCGAGGCCCCGGAGCTCGAGCGGGGCGAGCGCGCGCGGGCGCGTCCGGTCCGTGCGGTGCATCCGCGGGGGCTTGCCGAGGAGCACGTCGAGGGGCAGGTCGATCGGGCGGTTGGCGAAGCGGGCGTCATCGAGGACGAGACGACGGTCCTCCGTGGCCTCGCCGACGACGGCGAACGGGCAGCGCTCGCGCCGGCAGAGGGCGGCGAACGCGTCGAGCCGGCCCGCGGGGATCGCGAGGACGTAGCGCTCCTGCGCCTCGTTGCACCAGATCTCGAGCGGGCTCATCCCGGGCTCGTCGTTGGGGATGGCGCGGAGGTCGAAACGACCGCCCACCCCGCCGTCGTTGACCAGCTCGGGCAGGGCGTTGGAGACGCCGCCGGCGCCCACGTCGTGGATGAAGGCGATCGGGTTGTCGTCGCCCATCGCCCAGCAGCGATCGATCACCTCCTGGCAGCGGCGCTGCATCTCGGGGTTGTCGCGCTGCACGCTCGCAAAATCGAGGTCCTCGCGCCCTGCGCCGCCCGCGATCGAGCTGGCGGCGCCGCCGCCGAGGCCGATCAACATCGCCGGTCCACCGAGCACGACGAGGTGGTCGCCCGGCCGGATCGCGCCCTTGGCGACGTGCCCGGGCCGGATGTTGCCGAGGCCGCCGGCGAGCATGATCGGCTTGTGGTAGCCGCGCAGCTCGACCCCGCCGCCGCCGGCCGGGACCTCCTGCTCGTAGGCGCGGAAGAAGCCCGCGATCGCGGGCCGCCCGAACTCGTTGTTGAAGGCCGCCGCCCCGAGCGGCCCCTCGATCATGATGCCGAGCGCCGACACGATCCGTCCGGGCCGGCCGTTGTCGCACTCCCAGGGGCGGACCGCACCGGGTAACCGAAGATTGGATACGGCGAAGCCGGTGAGCCCGGCCTTGGGCTTCGAGCCGCGCCCGGTCGCCCCCTCGTCGCGGATCTCGCCGCCCGAGCCGGTCGCGGCCCCGGGGTGCGGGGAGATCGCCGTGGGGTGGTTGTGGGTCTCGACCTTGCAGAGGATGTGGATCTCCTCCTCGTACGAGCGGTACTCGCCGCCCGCGGGATCGACGAAGAAGCGCCCGGCGCGCCCCCCGGCGATCACCGCGGCGTTGTCCTTGTAGGCGGAGAGGATCCCCTCGGCATGGAGCGCGTGGGTGTTGCGGATCATCCGGAAGAGCGAGAGGTCGCGCGGGGCGCCGTCGATCTCCCAGGAGGCGTTGAAGATCTTGTGCCGACAGTGCTCGGAGTTCGCCTGCGCGAACATCATCAGCTCGATGTCGTTCGGGTCGCGGCCGAGCGCGGTGAAGGCCGCGAGGAGGTAGTCGATCTCATCATCCGCGAGCGCGAGCCCGAGGGCGGCGTCCGCCTCGACGAGGGCGGCGCGGCCGCGGGCGAGCACGGGAACGGCGCGCACCGGCGCCGGGCTTTCGTGACGGAAGAGGGCGGCGAGGTCCTCGAAGGATCCGAAGACCGCCTGCGTCATCCGATCGTGGATCCGGGCGGCGATGGTCGCGAGCTGAGCCGCGGAGAGGACGGAGAGCGGCTTGGCGAGCGCACGGTTCTCGACCTCGATCCAAAGGGCGGTCGCCCGCTCGATCCGCGCGATGTTCTCGAGCCCGCAGATGCGGGCGATGTCGGTGGCCTTCGACGCCCACGGCGAGATCGTTCCGGGGCGCGGGGCGACGATCTGGAGAAGTCCGCGCGGCTCGGCGGGCGCCAGGCAGTCGTCGT
>DAIPIQ010000134.1:3811-11355 GCA_036770745.1 Opitutaceae bacterium
CCCGACGCGGGCCGTAGGCGAGGAGTCGCTCCAGGACGTCGCGTTCCACCGCGCTGAGTCCGGCTCCGGGCGCGAGGTCGACGACGTGAAGGAACGCGGTCGTGATCGCACGCACGGGGATGCCGGCCCCGGCAAGGTCCGCACGGAGTCTGCCAAGCCGGAAGTCGGAGAGCGCCGGGGCGCCGCGAAGCGTCAACATGGCCGTTTGTTCAACGCAGGCGAAGGGTGTCCCCCTCGAACGCGAGGCCGAGCGCGGGGACCTCGACCGCCTTGCGGTCGCCCTGTTTGCGGACCGTGCCGGCGTGCCAGGCGTCGTAGCCGGTGTCGCGCGCGGCCGCGAGCACGGCGGTCGCGGCCTCGGGGGCGACGTAGGCGGCGAAACCGACGCCCATGTTGAAGGTCGCGTAGGCCTCGCGTCGCTCGACCGGCCCGGCGCGCATGAGGAACTCGAAGAGGGCTCCGGGCGGGCGCGGGTCGTGGATCTCGTAGACGTACGGTTCGTCGAGCCGCATCAACTTGCGCCAACCATGGCCGGTCACGTGGGCGACGTAGCGGAGGTCGAGCCCGCGCCGCTGGCATTCGCGCACGAAGGCGACGTAGATCACCGAGGGGGCGAGGAGCGCCTCGCCGTAGGTGCGACCGTCGCCGATCGGCGTCGCATAGCCTTCGGGCAGTCGATCGGCGATGGCACGGCAGAGGGTGAGCCCGTTGGTCTGCACGCCGCTGGAGGCGAGGAAGAGGATCGCGTCCCCCTCGCGCACTCCTCCGGAGATGCGAAGGGACTTGGGTGCGATGCGACCGACGGCGGAGCCCGCGAGGCAGATAGTCCCCGGCTCGATCACGCCGCGCAGGGTCGGCGTCTCGCCACCGCCCCAGACCGCACCAGCCTGACGGCAGCCCTCGGTCCAGCCCTCGACGAGGGCCGTGGTGCGCGCCTCGTCGGCGAACCACTCGGAGTCCCCCACCGCGGCGTGCATCGCGATCGAGACCGGGAGCGCACCGCAGGTGATGAGGTCGTTGACCATCGTCGCGACCGCATCGATCGCGATCTCGCGGTAGAAGCAGCGTCCGCCCTGCGCGCGGACGGCGTCGGCGACGAGGTTCTTCGTGCCGAGCCCCTCCTCGACGTGGGCGAGGAAATGATCGCCGGCCTCCATCAGGTAGGCGCTTTCGCCGCGGGTCGCGGCCGGCTCGCGGTAGCCGTGCGCGGGGAGCAGCCCCGAGGTGCCGCGGGCGGCCCGCTGGCAGGCGCGCTTGAAGGCGTCGAGCCGGTCGTAGCGCACGCCGGAGGATTCGTAACTCAGCGACATGTCGGGGCGGAGAAGGAGGGCGACGCGGCCATCAGTAGGCCCTCCCCTGGTGTTTCTCGTAGTAGTTGATGAAGGCCTGATTGACCACGCGCAGGCCGCCCGGGGTCGGGTAGCGGCCCGAGAAGTACCAGTCGCCGCGGTGCCCGGGCAGGGCGGCGTGCAGGTTCTCCAACTTCTGGAAGATCACCACGATCTCGCCGCGCCACTCGATGTCGCGCGGTCGCACGAGCCGGGCGATGCGTGCAGAGATCTCGACGGGGGTGAACTGGTCGTAGAGGACGCGGACCTCGTTCACGAGGCGGTCGGCGGGCAGCGCGCTCTGGGCGACGCAGCGGTCGTAGACCTCGCGGAGGAGCTCGCCCTTGCCGTGCTCCTGAAGCAGGTCGATCATCGCTTCGAAGGCGATGAACTTGCCAAGCTCCGACATGTCGATGCCGTAGCAGTCCGGATAGCGGATCTGCGGCGCGGTCGAGGCGATGATGATGCGCTTGGGATCGAAGCGGCTGAGGATCTTCAGGATCGAGCGGCGCAGCGTCGTGCCGCGCACGATCGAATCGTCGACGCAGACGAGGTCCTCTCCCGGCCGGACGGCGCCGTAGGTGATGTCGTAGACGTGCGAGGTCATCTCGCCGCGCCACTTCTCCTGGGAGATGAACGTGCGCAGCTTCACGTCCTTGTGCGCGACCTTCTCGGTGCGCGGCCAGTTGCGAAGGATGAGCTCGTCGAGCAGGCCCCCGGTCAGCGTCCCGCCCTCCGAGGCCGCGAGGATCGCGTCGCGCACCTCGCGCCGCCGGAGCCGGCGCAGCTCGTCGACAAGCCCCTCGAAGGCGGTCTCCGCGGTGTTGGGGATGTAGCTGAGCACCGTGTTCGCAAGGTCCGAGTCGACCGCCTGGAGCACCTGCGCGGCGAGGCCGGCGCCGAGGGCCTTTCGCTCCCGGTGGATCTCGGGGTCGTTGCCGCGCGAGAAATAGATGCGCTCGAACGAGCAGGACGCCCGCGGGCGCCCCGCGGTGAAGCGCTCGCTGAGCACGCGGCCGTCGCGTTTCACGACCATCACGTGGCCCGGGGGGACTTCGTGGATGTGCTCGATCGACGTGCCGAAGATCGTGAGCAGCGGCGGGCGCTCGGAGGCGACCGCGAAGACCTCGTCGTCCTCGTAGTAGTAGACCGGCCGGATCGCCGAGGGGTCGCGCACGACGAACGCGTCGCCCGTGCCGATCGCGCCGATGAGGCTGTAGCCCCCGTCCCATTTCGCCGAGGCGCGGCGGATCGTCTCGATCAGGTCGAACTCCTCGAACATCACCCGCGAGAGCTCCGGGCCGTCGAGCCCGCGGGCGCGCAACTTCCGGTAGAGCTCCTCGTGCAACACGTCGAGGTGGTAGCCGATCTTCTCCAACAGCGCCTGGGTGTCGGTGGCGAAGACGGGGTGCTGACCCATCGCGATCAGGCCGTCGTTCAACTCCGCCGTGTTGGTCATGTTGAAGTTGCCGGCGAGGATGAGGTTGCGGGTGGGCCAGCTGCTCCGGCGGAAGAACGGATGACAGACGCTCTGGTGGTAGCCGCCGGAGGTGCCGTAGCGGAGGTGGCCGAGGTAGAGCTCGGCCCCGAAGTCGAAGTGCTTCTTGACCGTGGCGGGGAACTCCGGGAACACCACGCCGTCCGCGACGAGCGCGTTGTACTGCTTGATCACCTCGCGGAAGATGCGGTCGATCGGGTTCGATTTGATCTGCCGCTCGCGGAACATGAAGGGCTCGCCCGGCGGCATGTTCAACTTCACCGCCGCGATGCCCGCGCCATCCTGCCCGCGGTTGTGCTGTTTCTCCATCAGGAGGAACAGCTTGAAGAGCCCGAAGAGCGGCGTGCCGTGTTTGAGGAAGAAGTGCTCGAGCGGCTTCTTCAACCGCACCATCGCGATGCCGCACTCGTGCCGGATGGCGTCGCTCATCGCACCTTGCCCGCGGCCCGGGCGGCGGGGCTTCGCCACCGTGCGACCGGGGAATGGGAATCGAGGGCTTTCACGAGGAAAAGCCTCCCGATGACGATTCAAAGCCGGGACCGGTCAAGGGAAAACCCGGGCCCCGCGCCACGCGCCGAGCGCTCAGGCGCGACGCCGATCGCGCGGGTGGAACTTCGCGTGTTCCGAGACCAGACGCCGCGAGTCGACCGCGGTGTAGATCTGGGTCGTGGTGATGCTCGCGTGCCCGAGCATCTCCTGGATCGCGCGCAGGTCCGCCCCGCCGCCGAGCAGATGGGTCGCGAAGGAGTGGCGCAGGAGGTGCGGCTTGACGGGGCGCTCGAGGCCGGCGCGCGCGGCGTGTCGGCGCACGAGCAGCCACACGGTCTTGCGGGAGAGCGCGCGGCCCCGCGCGCTCAGGAAGAGTTCGCCGCCGGTGCGCGGCTTCACCAACCGCGGGCGCGCCGAAACGAGGTAGGCCTCGACCGCGGCCCGGGCCGCGTCGCCGAGCGGAACGATCCGCTCCTTCGAACCCTTGCCGAAGACGCGCACGAAACCGTTGTCGAGATCGACCTGGGTGAGCGTGAGCCCGCAGAGCTCGGAGACGCGAAGCCCGCTCGAGTAGGCGAGCTCGAGGATCGCCCGATCGCGCACGCCGCGCGGATCGGTCGCCGGAGGCGCCTCGAGCAGCCGCGCCGTCTCGCGCACGGAGAGCGCGTCGGGGACGCGCCGGTGGTGCTTCGGCCCGGCGAGCAGCTCCGTCGGGTCCTCCGCCCGCCGCCCCTCGCGGACGAGGAACTTGAAGAACGAGCGCAGCGCCGAGACCTTGCGGGCGAGCGTGGAGACGGCGAAGTCGCGAGCCGAGAGATCGTAGATCCAGTCGGAAAGTTCGCGGACCCCGACCGAGGTCCACTCGACCGCGCCCCGCCCGGCGAGGAACGCGGCGCACTGGTTCAGGTCCCGCTCGTAGGCCTCGACCGTGTGCCCGGCCGCGCCCTTCTCGAGCTCGAGGAACGCAAGAAAACCGCCGATCTCCTCGACGAGGGCGGCCGGCGTCGCCGACACCGCCCCGCGCTCCCCGACTCCGGGAGCGGCCGCCCGACCCGATGCCCGAACGCGACGCGGCGCGGGCATGTCCGGGACTAGCGGCGACGCCCGCCGCCGGGCCGCCGCGGGCCCGGGCGCGCCGTCTGTTCGGGACCGCGCAGGCGATAGATGATCCGCGCCTTGTCGATGTCGTAGGGGCTCATCTCCATCTTCACCATGTCCCCCGTGGTGATCTTGATGAAATGCTTGCGGAGCTTGCCGGAAATGTGTGCCAACACCGTGTGTCCATTGGACAACTCCACCCGAAACATCGTGCCCGGCAGCACTGCGACGATTTTTCCCTCTACTTCGACCGTTTGATCATCGGACATACATGACATCGCCGGTCGGATGGCGAGAGTCGCGCCGCCGGTCTTTGAAACGCCGTCGAATCGCCCGAGTCGATCGGCCGAGTCAAGTTTTAACACGAACGCGGACCGACTTCGCGCGATCCGGACCCGACGCGAACCGCCCATGGAACCCACGCCGCGAACCGCCCCGCCCTGCCCTTTCGAGAAGCGCCATCCGTCGCAGCTCCTGCGCGACGACGCCTTCTACATGGCCCTCGCCTACAACCAGGCGATCGACGCGTGGCGGCACGACGAGGTCCCGGTCGGGGCGGTGATCGTCCACGGCGGCACGGTGGTCGGGGCCGCGCACAACCGCGTCGACTCCGCCCGCGATCCGACGGCGCACGCCGAGATCCTCGCCATCACCCAGGCCGCCCGCGCGCTCGGCGACTGGCGGCTCAACGACGCCACGCTCTACGTGACGAAGGAGCCCTGCCCCATGTGCTCGGGTGCGGTCCTGATGGCGCGGATCGGCCGCGTGGTCTTCGCGGTCGGCGATCCGAAGATGGGATGCCTCGGCGGCGCCACGAACCTGAGCGGCCTGCCCCGCGTCAACCACCGCTGCGCCATCACCGCCGGCGTGCTGGAAGTCGAATGCCGCGAGCTGCTCCAGGCCTATTTCCGCCTCAAGCGCATCGACGAAGGGTGAAGCTTTCCACTTGAACCTCGCGGATCGCGGCGGAACTTTTCATCCCCATGACCATCACCGACTACGCGCCGATCCTGATCCAGTTGATCGTCGCGGTCTCGCTCGCCTGCCTCGTGATCGGCGCGAGCCACCTCCTCGGTCAGCGCTCGGCCCGGAACCGGATCAAGGATTCGGCCTACGAATGCGGCGTCCCCGCCGACGGGCGCAACCAGACGCGCTTCTCGGTGAAGTTCTACGTCACCGCGATGCTCTTCATCCTCTTCGACATCGAGGTCGTGTTCCTCGTCCCGTGGGTCTTCATCTACCGCGAATTCCTCGCCGCGGGCATCCCCGTCCTGCTGCCGGCCTTGTTCTTCCTCGGGGTCCTCACGCTCGGTCTGGTCTATGAGCTGAAGAAGGGCGCGCTCGATTGGGAGCGTTGAACGCCCGAGCCGACCCCGCGATGCGTCTCGATCGATTCTTCAGTCGAAGCCGGGTGGTCGACCTGCAGAGCACGAACGTCAACGACGCCCTGCGCGAACTCGTCAAGGTCGCCACCGCGCGCTTCAAGGACATCAACCGCGCCGAGGTGCTGCGCAATCTCGTCGAGCGCGAGGGCACGATGACGACCTACCTCGGCAACGGGGTCGCGCTGCCCCACGTGCGGGTGAAGACCGCCCGGCGCTTCATCTTCGCGGTGGGCCGGAGCAAGGACGGCATCCCCTACGAGGGCGTCACCGAGCCCGCGCGGGCGCACCTGATCCTGCTCCTGATCGCCGGCGAGAACGCCCGCGACTACCTCTCGGTCCTCGCCTCGGTCGCGCGTCTCGTCCGCGATCCGGACTTCGTCAAGGGCCTTGTCGACGCGCCCGATCTCGACGCGGCCTACGAGCGCCTCTCCTCGGGCTTCGGCGGGCTCGCCGCCAGGCCCGCCCAGCTCCGGCAGAACCGGACCAACCGGATGATCTTCCGCGCCGCCGAGACCGTCGCCCGCGGGAGCCACTGCACGGCCATCGCGGTGTTCGCGGACACGCTGACCTCGGCCCCGGATCCGGGGCTGCGCTTCAAGGGGCTGCGCACGATCCTCGTCACCCGCAACGCCTCCGAGTCCGGCATCGACTCCTCGCAGTACCAAGCGGTGGTCCAGGTGCGCTCGTTCGCCAAGCGCCGACTCGCCCAGCTCCGCAGCTTCGTGCTCGTCGGCATGACGCGCGGCTTGATCCAGTTCAACGACCGGATCTGCTGCGTCGGCGGGCAGACCGGGAGCGACCAGTTCGACACGATCGTCGTCGTCGACGTGCAGCGCGAGTTCCAGACGCTCCTCGTCGACCAGACCGACTTCCTCCCGGCCGACGTGAAGCCCGAGGTGTTCGAGCGGGTGCTCGGCATCGCGATGGAGCTGGCGGTGGAGGGCCGCGAGGGCCGGCCGGTCGGCTGCCTCTTCGTCCTGGGCGACACGGCGAAGGTGGAGCGCATGTCCAAGCCGCTCGTCCTGAATCCGTTCTTCGGATACAAGGAGGAGGATCGGAACATCCTCAACCCGTTCATGGACGAGACGGTCAAGGAGTTCTCCTCGCTCGACGGGGCCTTCATCATCCGGGGCGACGGCGTGCTCGTCTCCTCGGGGAGCCTGATCTACGCGCCCGACTACCTGCACGCCCTGCCCAGCGGGCTGGGGGCGCGGCACGCTGCGGCCGCGGCGATCTCCCTCGCGACCCAGTGCATCTCGATCGTCGTCTCCTCGAGCACGGGTCAGGTCACGGTCTTCCGAAGGGGCGTGCTCCTCCCGATCATGGAGCGGAGCATGGGCAGCGGCTCGTAGTCCCGGTCGGCAGAGACGCCCGTCGGTCTTCAGCGGAGCCGAACGCTTCCACCACTTTCGATCGCACCCCTGGTCGACCGACCGACGGCGTTCAGGGTCGAGGTCGGGCGCAGTCTTCTCCACTCCGTGCATTCCGCGCATTCCGCGGTTCACTCCGGAAAAGAACCGCCGAATGCGCGGAGTGCGCGGAATCAGAGCGGCAGAGAGGAGTTGGAGGGGTGATCGACAGGTGGAATCAAAAGTAGCGGCAGCATCCTGCTGCCATGGGCCGCTGGTCTCAGGCGGAGCCGAACCCTTCCACCACTTTCGTTCGCACCCCCGATGCGCCGGTGCGCAGGTCCCAGGGTCTTTTGTTTTGGAGGGTCTCACGAGCGGATGCCTTGGAGACAGGCGC
>DAIPIQ010000135.1:0-11314 GCA_036770745.1 Opitutaceae bacterium
CCCGAAGAAAGAGGTTGCCCGCGGCCGACCCGCCGCGAACCGTGCCCCCGCCGACACCCCACGAATGAACCCGCCGTCGTCGACCCAACCTGGCCCGCCGCCCGTCCGAGCCGGGGTCGTCGACCTCGAGGTCAAGGACGCGCAGATCATCTTCAACGCCGTCTGGCAGTCCCTCGCGGACGAGTTCGGGCCGGACAACCTGCGCTTCCCCAAGGAGCTCATCCTCCTCGGCGGCGCGCCCGGCGCGGGCAAGGGCACGAACACGCCCTTCATCATGAAGGCGCGCGACCTCACCTGTCCCCCCATCGTCGTCAGCGCCCTCCTCGACAGCCCCGAGGCGCTGCGGATCAAGAACGCGGGCGGCATGGTCGGCGACCGCGAGGTGGTCGAGATCCTCTTCCGCACGCTTCTCGAGCCGCAGTACGCGGACGGCGCGATCCTCGACGGATTTCCCCGGACGAAGACGCAGGTCGAATGCCTCAAGCTGCTCTTCGCGCGGATGAACCAGTTGCGGCGCGACCACTACGACACGCCGCTTGCCCGGCATTTCCGCCAGCCCGTCTTCCACATCATGGTGCTCTTCGTCGACGAGCGCGAGAGCGTGGCGCGGCAGCTGCGGCGCGGTCGCGAGGTGCGCGAGCACAACGAGGAGGTGCGGCGGAGCGGCGTCGGCGAGCTCCTGGACGAACGCGTCACCGACCTCAGCGAGGAGGCCGCCCGGCACCGCTACCGCGTCTTCAAGGAGAAGACCTACGACGCGCTCCAGTCGCTCCGCGAGATCTTCCACTTCCACTTCATCAACGCGCAGGGTCCCGTCGCGGAGGTGCAGGAGAACATCATCAAGGAGCTCCAGTACCAGAGCTCGCTCGAGCTCGATCCGCGCACCTACGACCGGCTCCGCGTCCTCCCGCTCGCCTCGGAAATCATCCACCACGCGCGGCAGGACCTCGTGCGCCGGCTCGACAACTACGAGTTCACCCAGGGCGCGCTCTTCCAGGAGGTCATCCGCTTCATCGAGACGAAGATCATGCCGATCGTCCGGCGGCACGCGATCTCGGGGCGCGGTCAGATCAACACCGAGGATCCGCTCTTCGAGAACCCCGACGCGATCGCGATGTTCATCGACGTCTTCTCCGAGCGGGGCTACCACGCCGTGGTCGATCTGCACCGTGTCGAGATCCCGGAGCGGGTCGATCTTGCCACGGGACGGATCACCTGCCGGACCAAGAAAGTGTTCCGGCTCACGATCGAGTTCGAGGGCTCCGTCATCCGCCGCGGCTCGTGAGCGCGGCGGGGGCGCCCGGTGATCACACCCCCGGTCGGATGCTTCGTTTCCCTGGGCTTTACTTCAGGAGACGGAAGTTTCATTCCATTCCCGCCTTCCCGTTCGTCGGATGCAGACAATGGTCGGGATGCGCCGCCGTAATCCGGCTCTTCCGAAACCCCCGACATGCACCCCCGCCGATTCGACCGTCTTTGAGTCCGGAAGCACATCGCCGCCTTCGACCGCATGTCACCGTCTGAAGAATCACGCTGGTTCGCCGAACAGGTGCTGCCGCACGAGCCGGCCCTCCGTGCCTACCTGCGCGTGCGGTTTCCCTCGTTGGAGGATCAGGACGACCTGCTGCAGGACACCTACACGCGGCTCCTCCAGGCCCTTCGCCGGGGCCCGATCGGTTCTCCGCGAGGGCTCCTTTTCGCGACCGCGCGCAACGCCGCGCTCGATGTCTTCCGTCGTCGGAGCACCGCCCGGACGCGGCCGATAACGGAAAACGAACACTCGCACGTCTTTGATGAGACGCCCCACGTCGCCGAGCTGATGAGTCGTGAGCACGAGATCGTACTGCTCACGGCGGCCATCGCCTCCCTGCCGCCGCGCTGCCGTGAAGTCCTAGTCCTCAAGAAATTCAAGAACCACTCGCAGCGCGAGATCGCCCGAATGCTCGGCATCTCCGAACACACCGTGGAAGTCCAACTGACCAAGGCGCTGCACCGTTGCCGCGACTTCTTCAGCGAACACGGATTCGCCGACCCGAAGTGAAACGCCGCCCGATCGACCCCACCGACCGGAATCTGCGCGCCGAGGCCTCGGCGTGGACCGTGCGTCGGCTCCGCGGCCTCACCCCGGCCGAGACCGCCGAGTTCGAGTCGTGGATCGCCGCCGACCCCCGCCACACGGCGGAGATGGAGGCGACGGATTCGTTTTGGGAGAGGCTCGGCGTGGTCCCTGACGAAGTGGTGGAGTCCGCGCTCGAGGGCGCGCGGCGTCGCCGCACGTTCTGGAGCCGTGCGACGATCGTCGGCTCGCTCGCCGCGGCGGCGGCGATCGCGATCGCCGTCGTGCCGGGGTTTCGCTCGCGCGCCGGCGGCGGCATCGCCGCGTCCGGAGGCCCGCCCGCCGTCGCCGCGATCGACGAACCCCGCACCGTTTCGCTGGCCGACGGCACGGTCGTCCAGCTCAACACCGGCGGGGCGGTGCGCGAGGATTTCACGCCGGAGACGCGTCGCGTCCACCTTTCCCGCGGCCAGGCGCACTTCAGCGTGACGCGCGATCCCGCGAGGCCTTTCGTCGTCCGCGCCGGCCGGATCGAGGTCGTCGCCGTGGGGACCGCTTTCGAGATCCAACTGGGGAGTTCGGAGGTCGAGGTGCTCGTGACCGAGGGAGTGGTGAAGCTCGGTGCGACCGATCGATCCGGTCGGACTACGGAGGGCGACCTTCTCCCGTTCGTGAACTCGGGCCACCGCGCCCGCATCAACCTCGCTCCCTCCGAGGCCGCGGCGGCGGTCGTGGTCTCGCCGGTGAGCGAGGCCGAGCTCGCCCGGGCTTCGGAGTGGCGGCAGCCGCTGCTGCGCGTCGGCGGCGCGACGCTCGCCGAGATCGCCGCCGACTTCTCCCGACGCACCGGCAGGAAGATCGTGATCGCGGATCCCGAGCTCGGTGCGTTTCGGTTCGGGGGACGACTCCGGGCGGACAACCTTGACGGGTTCGCCGCCCTCGTGGCGGACACCATGGACCTGCACGTGGAGCGCTCCGCGGACGGGACGCTCGTCTTTCGGAAAAAAGATTCCGGTTCCCGATAGCGGAATTCCGAGTCCACCGCGTCTTCCCCGTGCCAACGGGATGGCGACTTGCAGAAATGCTCGCCTCGTTCCCCACCCCTTCTTCAGCCGGCAGGACGGTATTCCTGTCGTTCGTTCTTTCCATGTCCGCCCACCTCGCGGTGGCCGCCCCCGCGGAGCCTGCCGCGGGCGAAACCCTCCGCCGCTTCCACATCCCGCCGTCTCCGGCCGAAACCGCCCTGGAGCTGTTCTCCGATCAGGCCGGGGTCCAGGTGCTCTTCCTGATCGAGGATGTCGAGGGCGTCTCGACGAAGCGCCTCGAGGGCGCCCATCCGCCACGTCCGGCCCTCGAGAGACTCCTTCGAGGAACGCCCCTTTCGTTCCGGCACAACACCGCGACGGGAGACTTCGCCGTCTTTCGCCCCGGGCGCGCGGGCCGGCGTGCGAGCGGGCGATCCGTTTCCGAAACCACCGATTCCAACCCCACGACGCATAGTACCCCCTCCATGAAGTTCACCAAACCACGATCCTTCCTCTCCGGCCTCGTCGCCTTCGTCGCATCCCAGGTCTCGGCCCAGACGCCGGCGACCGAGAGCGAGGGTGTCGTCCAGCTCACGCCCTTCGAGGTCTCCTCGGCCGGCGACAGCGGCTACGTCGTCTCGGAATCCATGTCCGGCGCCCGCATCGCGACCAAGATCATCGACCTGCCCTACAGCATCGGGGTCATCACGAGCGAGTTCTTCGACGACTTCGCGCTCTTCGAACTGGGCGACAACCTCGCCTACATCAGTTCGTTCAGCGACCTCGACCAGGGCGGCAGCTTCAACCTCCGCGGCATCCGGGGCACCGTGCAACTGCGCGACGGGTTCTTCCGCCTCGGCCGCTACGGCTCGAGCAACATCGACCGGGTCGAGGTCATCAAGGGGCCGAGCGCCGCGATCTACGGCGCGACGTCACCCGGAGGCATGGTCAACATGGTCTCCAAGAAACCGCGCAAGACCAACAGCCAGAAACTCTCGCTCAGCGTGGGCACGTTCGACACCACGCGCGCGACCCTCGAGCTCAACGGCGCGATCGGCAAGGATCGGAAGACGTCCTACGTCGGGATCTTCGGATTCTACGACACCGACACCGACACGCCCCTCGAGCGTCTCACCAACCGGGAGGCCTACCTCGCCGTCCAGCACGATTTCTCCGAGAGCAGCAACCTGCTTGTCCAGCTCGAGTACTTCCTCAGCGAACGCCAGGCGCCCGGCTCGGCCGCCCCGCTCCTCCTCGACGACAGGGGCACCTCTTCCACCGCCGACGACCAGATCGTTGGCATCGCCGACAAGCTCACCAACCTGCAGCAGACCGGCCCTCTCGCCTACCTCAACCGTGGCATGCGTGCGCTCACCGGCACCTACTCGAAGCGCTTCACGCAACACATCTCCCTGCGCGTCTCCGGAAATCTCTACCACGCGGAAAACGAAAACTACGCCAACGTCAGCGTCGGCACCCTCAACCAACGCACCCGGATCATCGCCCGCAACAACCAGCCCGAGTTCGGGCGGATCTACGAAGACGGCGGCGGGATCCAGGCGGACCTCCTGGCCGACTACCGGATCGGCGCCATCGGACACCGCACGCTCTTCACGATCGACTTCAACGACTACTACCGGAACGACCCGGCCGACCGCGTCACCGGGCCCGACCTCACCGCGTGGAGCGCCGAGCGCAACCTGCTCGTCAACGCCGATCTCACCGGCCCCGAAGGCACGCCGCAGTACATCACCACGCGCTTCAATCCGGCCAGCTCGACGCGGCGTCGCTACAACAAGAACCGCACCTCCGTGCTCGGCGTCCTTGTCCGCCAGCAGGTCAGCCTGATGGACAGCCGCCTGCTCCTCTTCGGCGGCGGTCGCGTCGACCACACGAAGTACAGCCTCCGCAACCTCCAGCCGGCGGTTCCCGAGTCGGCGCGCTTCGACTTCGACGAGGTCACCTTCAACCTCGGGGCCAACTACAAGCTCACCCCCAATCTGCGCGTGTTCGCGAACTACAGCGAGGGGTTCAACCCGAACGCCCAGACCATCACCGCCTCCTCCATCAATCCGGACTACCAGAGCGAGACGTCCCAGGGTCTGGACTATGGAATCAAGGCGAGCTTCCTCGACGAGCGCCTCAACTTCACCCTCATCGGCTTCCGGGTGAAGCGGCAGAACGTCGTCGTCCAGGACATCGATCCCGACACGCTCCTCCAGGTGACGCGCTTCGAGGGCAGCCAGTTGATGGAAGGCGTCGAGTTCGACGCCAGTTGGAAGTTCAACGACGAACTCTCCTTCACCACCTCCTTCGGCTACATCGACTCCAAGATCACGGATCTCGGCTTCCGCACCCGGTCGATCGGCCGCTCTCCCGCGCGCATCCAGCCCGTGAGCGCGAGCTTCACCGCCCGCTACGTGCCCAAGGCCGGCTTCCTCGAGGGGTTCTCCTCGAACCTCGGCGTGATCTACGCCGGGCGCACCCCGATCAGCGCCCCCGATGCGGGCGACGTCTACACCAACGGCGTCTTCGTCCGCTCGACCGGGGAGTGGCGCCTGGAGGTCCCCTCTTACGTCGTCCTCAACGCCGGCCTGCGCTACACCCTCCAGCGCGGGAAGGACGCGAAGCTGCGGCACACCTTCGGCGTGAACGTGAACAACCTGCTCGACGACGACTACCTGAAGTCGAATCGGCGCAGCGGCGACCGGCGGTCGGTGTTTTTCAACTACACGATCCTGCACTGAGGGTCCTGCAACCGGCGCGGAGCGCCGCTCCCTCGGGCCGGCCTCGTGACCACGGTTGCTCCGCCGCGATCAGGTGGCCCCCCGGGCCTTGCCGCGTCCGCGTCCGCCGCGGCGGCCGCGGCGTTTGCGTTTCGGGGAGGATGACGGCTCCGAGGCCGGCAACTCGTCGGGGACCGCCGGCGCCGGCGCTTCGGCGGGCGCGGGCTTCGTCGACGGCGCGGCGATCGGGCGCGCGGGGCGGGCGCGTTTCGGCGGGGCCTCTCCGCTCCGCGGCCGGCCACCGGCGAGGCTGAAGTCGACGAGCTTCTTGCGCGCATCGAGCCGCGCCACCCGGACCTCGACGCGGTCGCCGAGCTTGATGATCCGACGGCTGCGCCGGCCCATGACGTGGCCCCGGGCCGCGTCGAACACGTAGAAGTCGTCCTCGATCGAGGAGAGCGGGACGAGGCCGCCCATGCCGAGGTCGGTCACGTCGACGAAGAAGCCGAAGTTGCGCACGTCGGTGACGATGGCCGCGTACGTCACGGGGCGACGCGAGCGCAGCTGGGCGCCGAGGAAGGCGTGCATCTTGGCATCGCGGCTGTCGCGTTCGGCGTCGGAGGACTGGCGCTCGGTCACGGAGAGGTGGGCGGCGACCTCGGCGAGAGCGTCCCTGGGCGGCGCCGACGCGGGCTCGAAGAGCGCACGATGCACGAGCAGGTCCGCATAGCGGCGGATCGGCGAGGTGAAGTGCGTGTAGTGCCGCTTGGCCAGGCCGTAGTGCCCGAGCGGATCGGCGGCGTAGCGGGCGCGGGTCATCGAGCGAAGGAAGCCGATCTTGAGCGCCGGCCCGAGCGGGAGGTCGTCGAGCCGGTGGAGGAGGCGCCGCACCTCGGTGCGCTGGCGGAGGTTGCCGCACGGCACCCCGTGGCGGAGCACCTGGTCGCGGTAGTCGCCGAGGCGACGCTCGTCGGGCTCCTCGTGCACCCGGTGGATCGCCGGCACGTCGAGCCGGATCAGCTCCGTGGCGACCGCCTCGTTGGCGAGGAGCATGAACTCCTCGATCAACTGGTGGGAGACGTCGTTCTCCACCTTCTCGATGCGATCCACGCGCCCGGAGGCGTCGAGGCGGACCTTCATCTCGGGATGATCGAGGGCGAGCGCGCCGGCCTGGAAACGCCGCCGCCGGATGCGCTGCGCGAGCGTGTTCGCGTCGTGAAGCATCCGCTCGACCGGTCCCGTGGGCGGTTGCTCGAGCGCGGCGAGGGCCTCGCGGTAGGAGAAACGCCGCCGCGAGTGGATGACGGCGGAGTGGAAGCGCGTTTCCAGCACGCGGCCGTCGTCGGCGAGGAGGAACTCCGCGCACTTCGTCAACCGGTCGACCTGCGGGCGCAACGAGCACAGTTCGTTGCTCAGCGCCTCGGGCAGCATGGGGATCACGCGATCGACGAGGTAACACGAGTTGCCGCGTCGCAGGGCCTCCTCGTCGAGGGCGGCGCCGGGCTTCACGTAGTGCGAGACGTCGGCGATGTGGATCCACAGACGCCAGCGCCCGGGGCCCTCGCGCTGGAGGCAGAAGGCGTCGTCGAAGTCCTTCGCGTCGTCGGGATCGATCGTGACGACGGGATGCCCGCGGCAGTCCTCGCGTCCGGCCAGGTCCTGCCGCCGGACGACGCGGCCGGCGGCCTGCGCCTCGCGCTCCACCTTCTTGGGGAAGCCGGCCGGGAGGTCGTATTGACGGATCACCGACGCCATGTCGACGCCCGGGGCGGTCGGCGCGCCCAGCGTCTCGACGATCTCGCCCTCGAGGTTGGAACGGCGCGACTCCCAGCGGCGGAGGGCCACGACGACCTTGTCGCCGATCCGCGGCTGGCCGGCCCCGGACCCGGGCTCGGGCACGGAGACGTCGTGGGGGATGCGGGGATCGTCGGGCACCACGTGGAAGAGCCGGTTGCTCCGCGCGAGCGTGCCGACGAGCCGGGTGTGGCGGCGCTCGAGGACGCGGACGACCGTCCCCGTGTGAGCCGGTTCGCCGCGCGGCTTGTGGCCCGCGGCCACGACGTCGCGGCGGACGAGGACGTGGTCGAGGTTGAGCGCGGTGCCGGTCGCCTCGCGCGCGATCACGATCTCGGGCAGGCTCGCATCGTCGGGGGCGAGGAAACCCCTGCCCTGACGATTGACGCTCAGGCGACCCGGGATCAGGTCGGCCTCGCCCGGCAGCACGAAGCGGTCGCCGCCGAGGCGTGCGATCCGGCCGCCGCGCTCGAGTTCCCGCAGGAGCCGCGTCAGCTCGGGCGCGCGCGCCGGGTCGAGCTTCAACTGCCGCATCAACTCCGGCGCGCGGGCGGGGAGGTAGGTGGGATCATCCAGCAGGCGAAGAAGACCGTCCCTCAAGGACGGCGAGGAGAAGGCGAGGCGGCCGATGGCGGCCCCGATTCGGGCAAGGGTTGAACGCATGGTCTGTGAAAACGGAGGGATCTGGACCGCCCGGACCGGAGGGTCCGTGACGGTGTGCCGGAGGAGCGTGCCTGGCGGTGGCGGGCACCGCGGACAAACGCATCCAGGACGGCGGTGTCGAGCCGGTGGATCCGACCCGCGACGGGGCGGGGGAAAGGGCGGACATCGACCGGCCCTGCGCCAGCGACCCGGGCAGCTACGGACATCGGTCGGAGGATTGCAGCAAGAAAAGTGTTGCGCGGGGTGGGGTCGAGGGAATCGTGCGCGCCTTCATGCCACCGCCGATGCCCACGCCGCCCTAGCCGGCCCGACGAACGTCCGTCGAGCGGTCCGCGGGTCTGCATCCTTCCCCAATGCGCTGGCGAAACCGAGCGGAGATCCCGCCCAGGGTCTTCCCGCGCTCCCGGACGTCGTCACGCCTGCGTGGGGCCGTGTCCGTGGCGGGGCCCGATCCGACATGCCCAAACCAGACTCCTACTTCCACCAGTGGTTCTCCAACCCGCGCGGGGACATCGTCGCCGGCGCGGTGGTGGCGCTCGCGCTCATCCCGGAAGCCATCGCCTTCTCCATCATCGCCGGCGTCGACCCGAAGGTCGGGCTGTATGCGTCGTTCTGCATCGCGGTGCTGACGGCCCTGATCGGGGCCCGCCCGGGAATGATCTCGGCGGCGACCGGGGCGATGGCGCTGCTCATGGTCGATCTCGTCCGCGACCACGGCCTGCAGTACCTGCTCGCGGCGACCATCCTGACGGGCGTGCTCCAGCTCGCGGCCGGCGCATGTCGCCTGGGTGCGCTCATGAAGTTCGTCTCGCGTTCGGTCGTGACGGGATTCGTCAACGCCCTCGCGATCCTGATCTTTCTCGCGCAACTCCCGGAGTTCGAGGGTCAGGGGCTGCTCATGTACGGGATGGTCGCGGCCGGTCTTGGAATCATCTACGGGCTGCCGCGGCTCACCCGGGCGGTGCCGTCCCCACTGGTCTGCATCGTCGTCCTCACGGCCGTATCCGTCTTCATGGGACTCGACCTGCGCACGGTGGGCGACATGGGCGAGCTGCCCTCGAGCCTTCCGGTCTTCCTGCTCCCCGACGTGCCGCTCACCCTGGAGACCCTCGCGATCCTCCTTCCCTATGCGATCCCGCTCGCCGTGGTCGGTCTGCTCGAGTCGCTCATGACCGCGACGATCGTCGACGACCTGACCGACACCGCCAGCGACAAGAGCCGCGAGTGTCTCGGCCAGGGCGCCGCCAACATCGTCGCCGGCGTCTTCGGCGGCATGGCCGGTTGCGCGATGATCGGCCAGTCGGTGATCAACGTGAAGTCGGGCGGCCGGGGGCGTCTCTCGGGATTCGCCGCGGGCGTGTTCCTGCTCGTCCTGATCGTCGCGTGCGGTTCCTGGGTTGCGAGGATCCCGATGGCCGCGCTGGTCGCGGTGATGATCATGGTCTCGATCGGCACCTTCAACTGGTCCTCGTTCGCGAACCTCCGGCTCCACCACCGCACTTCCAGCGTGGTGATGCTCGCCACCGTCGTCGTGGTCGTCTTCACCCACAACCTCGCGCTCGGCGTCGGGGTGGGCGTGCTCCTGAGCGCGCTGTTCTTCGCCTTCAAGGTCTCGCAGCTCCTCGAGATCACCTCCGTGCGCGACCCTTCCGCCGACGAGCGGACCTACCGGGTGCGGGGGCAGCTCTTCTTCGTCTCGGCGAGCGGCTTCGCCGACGCCTTCGACTTCCGCGAGGTGCTCTCGAAGGTGCGCATCGACGTCTCGCACGCGCATTTTTGGGACCTGACCGCCGTGGCCGCGCTCGACAAGGTCGTGCTCAAGTTCCGCCGCGAGGGCGCGGAGGTGGAGTTGCTCGGGATGAACGAGGCCAGCCGGACGCTCGTCCTGCGGCTTGCCAAACACGACAAACCCGGCGCGATGGACGAGCTCGGCGCCCATTGATCCTGCCGCCCAACCCCGTGCCCGCATGAATACGATCCTCTCCTGCACCGACGGCTCGCTCTACGCCCCGAGCGTCTACGACCACACCGCCTGGGCGGCGCGACTCACGGGGGCGCGCGTGCGCGTGCTCCACATGCTCGACTCGCGCCGCGCCTCCTCGCCCGACGAAGGCGACTTTTCCGGCGCGATCGGCGTCGACGCGCAAAGGAGGCTGGCGGAGGAACTCGTCGCCCTCGACGAGGCCCGGGCTCGGCTCGCCCAGACCCGCGGCCGGGCGATCCTCGCGGCGGCCGGCCGGCATTTCGCGGAGGCCGGTCTCGCGGACGTCGTCACCGAACACCGCCACGGCAGCCTGGTGGACGCGATCGAGGAGCACGCGAACGACGTGGACCTCGTCGTGATCGGCAAGCGCGGCGAGTCGGCGGATTTCGCACGGATGCACCTCGGTGCGAACCTCGAGCGGGTCATCCGCGGCTGCCGGCATCCGGTGCTCGTGGCTTCGCGCGCCTTCAAGCCGGTCCGGCGCTTCGTCCTCGCCTACGATGGAAGCCCCAGCGTCCTCAAGGCGCTGGACTTCCTGGTCGGGAGTCCGCTCCTGCGCGGCCTCGAGTGCGTCGTGCTCCGGGCCGGACGGATCGACGACACCGCGCGCTACTACCTCGAAGAGGCCGTGGGCCGGTTGCGCGAGGCCGGGTATCCGGTCGGCGGAGACGCGATCGGCGGCCCGCCGGATGAAGTGATCGCCCGGGCCGTGCAGGAGCGGCACATCGACCTGCTGGTCATGGGCGCCTACGGCCACTCGCGGATCCGCCAGTTCATCGTCGGGAGCACCACGACGGCGATGGTGCGCACCTGCCTCGTCCCGGTCCTGATGTTCCGCTGAGAAGCGACCGGGACACGGAGAGCGCGGAGGGACGACGGAGGCCACGGAGCGTTGCTTGCGCTTCGTGCGATCCACCGTCCGGCCGGGAAGGAGGGCGGACGCTCGAAGCACGGGCCGATCCGGGAACTTCCTCTGCACTCATTCGTGGCCTCCGTGTCTGTTCCGACCGCCTTTGGGGAGCACCCTTTGCCAGGGGTGTAATCAAAAGTGGTGGCATGCCTCGGT
>DAIPIQ010000260.1:0-2538 GCA_036770745.1 Opitutaceae bacterium
CACAATGAAAATCTCCCCGCCCCCCGCCGCTACGCTGCTCATCGCCGGCCTGCTCACGCTGACTTCGCTCTCCGCGGCGGACGGGTGGCGTCCGCTCTTCAACGGCCGCGACCTTACCGGCTGGGCCGCCACCGGCAAGCCCGGCGCGTGGACCGTCGAGGACGGCGCCATCGCCTGCGCCCAGCCGGGCAGCGGCGGCTATCTGCACACCGTCGCGGACTACGGCGACTTCGTGCTCTCGCTCGAGTTCAAACTCTCGCCGCCTGTCGAACGCCCTCACCGCACCACCGGGAGGCCCGAGACCGTGCGGTGCAACAGCGGCGTCTTCGTGCGCTGGTCCGACCTCGCCAATCCGACCCATACCGGCCTCGAGGTCCAGCTCTTCGACAGCTTCGGCGTCGCGACTCCCGGCAAGCACGACGCGGGCGCGTTCTACGACATGGTCGCACCGACCAAGAATACCGTGAAGGTCGCTGGCGAATGGAACCGCATCGTCATCACCGCGCGCGGACCGCACCTGAGCGTGGAACTCAATGGCGAGGCGATCAATGCGATCGACCTCGACGCCTTCGACCAGCCCCGCCGCAACCCCGACGGCTCGGTCAACAAATTCCGCTTCCCGTGGAAGGACCTGCCCCGCCGCGGTCACATCGGCCTCCAGGATCACGGCGATCGCGTCTGGTTCCGTGACGTGAAGATCCGGGAGGCGCCGTCCGCCGCCGGCGCGTTCCGGATCGAGTCCGAACGCAACACCTCCGGACGCTCCACCTCGTCTTCAACTATTCACCGTTGATGAACACCGAGATCGGGCGCGAGCGCACGATCCGCAACGCTGAAACATCCGCCGCAACTTGAACTTTCCACCTCTCCTGTGACACCGCCTACATCTCTCCCTACCAGCAGCCGAGCAGGGGCCACTTCGCCTGGCGCGGTGCGAGCGGCGAAGAACCGCGGACGCGAATCCGGAGCAACGGTTTTACTACCGCCGCCCACTCGAGCCATCCTCGTTTTCTCCCTGGGGCTCGCGAGGCTGATTCGGCGAGAAGCCGCGGACCCTCGGGAAGGTGGAACCCGACCTCCGGGCGGGTTCTTGGGGTTTCGTTCGCCGCCAGCCTGGCCGAACGCTGAACAGCCCGCTCGGAGGTCGGGCTTCACCGGGGTGATCCGGACAGCCTCGTCACCTCGGCTGCTGCGAAGACACGAGGTGACGTCGAGGAAGGCGCTGCACGGCTTCATCTGCTGCGCGCTTGCGCTTCTTCCGGCCGGCTCGGCCGCGGAGAGGCCCAACGTGCTCTTCATCATGGCCGACGATCTGCGGGTCGAGTGGACCGACGAGGGTTCGCCCGCCCTCACCCCGCACCTCGACCGGCTCGCGGCGCGCGCGGTGCGTTTCGACCGCGCCTACTGCCAGCAGGCGCTCTGCAACCCTTCGCGCTCCTCGCTGCTCACCGGTCTGCGACCCGACACGCTCGGCCTCGACACCAACGGCGTGCATTTCCGCGAGGTCCGCCCGGACGTCGTGACCCTGCCGGAATTCTTCAAGAACCACGGCTACGAGACGCGCGGCATCGGGAAGATCTTCCACAACTGGCACACGAAGGCGCACGGCGACCGCCGCTCGTGGAGCGCGCCGGAGTTCCTCCACTACGCGCACCACGGTCACGACACCGCACAGACGCCCGAGCCGCCGCCCAGCCACGCCCGCCACGCCGTGTGGAACTACGGAGGCATGCCGATCTGCGAGGCGCGCGACGTGCCCGACGAGGCCTACTACGACGGTCGCGTCGCTGCGGAGGCGGTGCGCGTGCTGGCGGAGGTGAAGGAGCATCCGTTCTTCCTCGCGGTGGGTTTCTGGAAGCCCCACGCGCCCTTCAACGCGCCGAAGAAATACTGGGACCTCTACGACCCCGCCGCGCTCCCGCCCGCCGACGCGAGCCGTCCGACCGGCGCTCCCGAGCAGGCCTTTCACGAAGGGCCGGAGCTGATCGTTCCGCGCGGGAACACGGCCCCGCTCACGCCCGAGGAGATCACCGAGATGCGCCACGGCTACCTCGCCGCGCTCTCCTACCTCGACACCCAACTCGGCCGCGTGCTCGACGCGCTCGAGGCCTCGGGCGTGGCCGACCGCACGATCGTGGTCTTCGTCAGCGACCACGGATTCCACCTCGGCGAACATGCGCTCTGGGGCAAGACCTCCAACTTCGAGCGCGACGCCCGCGTACCGCTCCTCGTCGCCCTCCCGGGCGTGGAGCGCGGCGCCAGGACGCCCGCGCTCGCCGAACTCGTCGACCTGTATCCGACCCTCGCGGAACTCTGCGCGCTGCCGCCGCCCGCCGATCTCGACGGCACGAGCCTCGCACCCGCGCTACGCGACCCGGCCCGCTCGGTGAAGCCGGCGGCCTACACCCGGCATCCGCGGCCTTCGCACTACGACCGCTTTCCCGCGCGCGCCCCGTCGTCGGTCGGCTACAGCGTGCGGACGGATTCCGTGCGCTACACGGAATGGCGCGACTGGCCGTCGGGCGAGGTCGTCGGCCG
>DAIPIQ010000136.1:0-11185 GCA_036770745.1 Opitutaceae bacterium
CCCGCCTTGGCCGAGCCGCATTTCCCTGCCGCGCAGACCCCGTCGGAGAATTTAGAACCTCCCTTGAGGCGACTCAGCGCGCGGGCTCGGTGCGGTTGAGCTGCTCGGCGAGCGAGACCTCGCCCGTGCCGCGGCGGCGCTTGACCACTCGTTGGAAGAACAGGCTGTTCGGGATCTGCAGTTCCGCGCCGTCGTCGGTGACGAGCGTGGTGTAGATGAAGTTCAGGTCGGCGACGCGGCCCTTCACGTTGTCGGTGGGGATCTCGAGAGCATCGCCGACCGAGAACGGACGGAAGATCAGGATGATGAGCGTGCAGGAGACGTTGCTGAGAACGCTCCAGACCGCGACGAACCCGATCGCGATCATCGCGAGCACGGTCGAGAGCATGGTCCAGAGCCCGCCGAGGTTGAACCCGAACACGCCGAGGAGGAGGATGAAGGTGATGCCGGTCAGGATCCAGTTGCCGATCCGGCGCGTGGGCTTCAGGTCGGCGTCGGTGAGCCGCGTCCGCTCCGCGAGCAGATCCAGCGCGCGGTTGAGGACGAACTTGACGACGAACGCGCCGACGATGATCGCGGCCGCGGCGGGGAGCGCCTGGATCGCGGCGGCGAAAAGGCGGTCGGTTTCGGGAAGGTTCCAATTCATGGGCGTGGTGGTGGTTCGAGGGGTGTGTCCCCGGTGTAACGAGGCGTGGCGCCGCGCCGGGTGGAGATCCACTCTCCGAGCCGGCAGGCGCGGGCGAGCGCGCCCGGCGGATCGCCGGGGTCGCGCAGGAGACTGGAGACGAGCGAGGCGAGAAACCCGTCGCCCGCGCCGATCGTGTCGGCCACGGCGACGGATCGCCCCGCCTCCTCGTGCCAGCGGTCCGCCGTGAGCAGACCGGCGCCGTGTGCGCCCCCGGTGATGCAGACCGTCGCGACTCCGGCGTCGCGGGCGAGGGCGCGCGCGTGGTCCTCGGGCGAATCGGAGCGCTCGCCGATCGCGGTCGCGAGCCGGGCGGCCTCCTCGCGGTTGAGCTTCAGGAGCGCGGCCCGCTTCGCGAGGCGGCGCACGAGCGCGAGGTCGTCGTGTGGCGCGCGGAGGTTCACGTCGAAGACGCGCAATGCCCGCGGCGGCAGGGCGGCGAGGAACCGGTCGAGACCATCGGCGTTGAAGCCCGAGCGCAGCGCAAGCGAACCGAAGACGAACGCATCGGCCCGGGCGGCGAGCGCGAGAGCCTCCGCGGAGGCGGGGATCGCGTCCCACGCGACGTCGGCGACGATCTCGTAGCGCGCGTCGCCGGCGGGTCCGATGGTGGCGCGGACGAATCCCGTGCGCCGACCCTCCGCGCGGTGGATCGCGCCGGTGGGCAGCCCCTGATCGCGAAGCCGACGGAGCAACTCGTCGCCGAGCACGTCGGCCCCGACCGCGGAGACGGGCCACGCCTCGCAGCCGTGACCGTGGAGGTGGTGGGCGACGTTGAAGGGCGCACCTCCGGCGAAGAGTCCCTCCGGAAGGAAATCCCAGAGGATCTCGCCGAAGCAGAGGACCAGCGGTCGCGAGGTGGACATTTCAATCCTCCAGCGCGGGCTGGCCGGGAGCGACCTCGAGATCATGGCAGGCGCGAAGGAACGCGGCCGCCGACCACGCCTGGTAGGCCTTGCCCATCGGGCGGCCGGTCTGGCCGTGGACCCATTCGTTGAACTCCCAGTCCCGGGAGCGGCCGAGCCGGTTGAGCTCGGCGAGGCGCACGAGCTCGCGGCACGCGACCTCGTGGAAGCCGAGCTTGTGGATGTAGCGCACCCAGAGGCCCCCGATGAACGGCCAGACGCCGCCGTTGTGGTAGTGGTGGGGGAGGTTGAGGAGGTTCACCGTGTAGTAGGCGCGCCAGTCGGGGTCGCCGGCCTGGACGACCGGATAGAGGTTGGCGACGGGCCACGGCTGGTTCACGCCGACGCCCCACATGAAGTGGAAGGCGGTGCGCGCGCGGTCCGCGTCGAGGAGATGGGTCAGGAAGGCGAGGATGTTGCCGAGCACGTCGCAGCGCCAGTTGAAGGCGAAGGGCGTGACCTCGGCGATGAGGTACTGCGTGTCGCCGAGGGAGAACTGGCGCTCCGCGAAACTCGCCGTCGCGGTCCCCGCCGCTCCGCCGGTCGAGGGCCAGAAGACCGAGAGGACGCGGCCGCGGATGTGCTGCGACCAGCGGAGGTAGTCCGCCGCGCGTTCGTAGTCGCCCCGGATCTCCAGCAGGCGGCCGAAGCAGACGTTGGCGCGGAACCAGAGGACCTCGTCGTAGAGGACGTTGTAGCTGCGGCCGAAGAGGTCGGTCCAGTCGCCCGCCTCGGGGATTTCGAGGAGGCCGTCGTTGTTGCTGTCGTGCGCGCTCAGCCAGTTCATCGCGCGCTGCAGGCGCTCGAAGATCGCGTCGAGGAACGCCGTGTCGCCCGTCGCGGAGACGTAGTTGTGCACGGCGATCACGACCCAGAGCCCGCTGTCGATCGAGCAGATGTTCCCGACCCCCGAGTAGTCGGGGACCCCGTCGTCGATCCGGACGTTGGCCGGGATCTGCCCGGTCGGGGAGATCGCGGCCATCAGCGTATCCAGCGTCTGGCGACAGGCGGCGCGGATGGCGGGATCGGGCAGGTGGAGCGTGTTGATCACGGTGATCGACCCGTCGCGCGCCCAGACCGAGCGGTAGTTCGCGTCGGTCCCGGTCACCGTGTTGTCGGCGAGCGAGCAGGCGGAGAAGCCGGGCGGGGTGAGGTTGCGGCGCAGGGCTTCGAGCGCCTTCGCGTGCGCGGTGCGGAGGAGCTTCTTGTCCCCCGTTGAGAGCGACCCGAGCGCCGCTCCGGAGAAGAGCATCCTGAAGTCGGCCGGCATCGCGACCTGCTCGCGCGGGGTCGTCGCCGCGGGCGGACGCGAGGCGATCACCCCGAAGTGCCGAAGCCCGTCGAGCACGCCGTCGGCGAAGACGTCGACGGAGTGGTGGAGACGCACCCCGACCGTGGCCTCGAGCAGCTCGGGCATGGCGTTCTCCGGCAGGATCCCCTTCACCCCGGGAAGCAGGAACATGCTGCCGTCGTTGCCGGTGTCGCCCGCGACCACGACCTGTTCCAGCGGGATCTTCAGGTGGCGGCAGAGCCAGGCGAGGGCGCCGCCCTTGGTGGCGGCGCGGGGGACGACGTCGAGATCCCGCTGGCTGGAGTAGACGAGGTGGACGTCGAGCCCGGTGGCGAGGAGGGCGGTGCGGATGGCGTCGAGTCGTTCCGGCGCGGCCGCGTCGAGGAACCAGCTCGACTTGAACTCGTGGAGGAACTCCGCGGGTTGTGGCCGGGCTTCGGGGAACCGGCGGAAGACTTCACGGATCCTCTTGAGGTCCCAGCCGTCCGCGAGGGTGCGGGTGAAGCCTTCGAGGTCCCTGCGTTTCGCGAAGTCGTGGATCTGCGTGCCCACGCCGCCGACGAGGAAGTCGGGGGCCGGGAGCCGGCCCGCGTCGACGAGCTCGCGCATGTCGTCGACGAGGCGGCCGCTGTTGTAGGCGAGGAGCGGCCGGTCGCGTTTCGGGAGCGCGTCCCAGGCCGCGCGGAAGCGCTCCGTCGCCTCGGGGTTGCCGAGCAGGGTGCCGTCGAGGTCGCTGCTGAAGAGCCGGATGGCGGATCGCTTTTCGGTCATCGTTCGGGGGCGGAGGCTATTCGGCGTCGTTCCACGGTTCGTCCCACTCGGATTCATGCAGGACCTTCTCGGTGGGGCGGTCCTCGACGAGACTGATGAGCTGCTGGGCGACTCCCGTCCACGTGAAGAGGCTCCGCGCCTTGTGGGCCCCCATCCGGGAGAGGCGGTGCCAGAGCTGCGGATGCAGCAGGGGCTTCGCCATCATGATGCCGAGATCCTCGCGGTCGAAGGGGTCGGCGTAGAGCGCGTGGCGTCCGAAGGTGATGGCGCGGATCAGGCCGCCGTGCTTGGTCACGATCGTCGGAGTGCCGCAGGCCATCGCCTCGATCGCGGTCATCCCGAAGGGTTCGTAGCGGCTGCTCAGCACGAAGAGGTCCGCGGCGCGGTAATGATCGGCGAGCTCCTCGTCGGGGATGAAGCCCGAGAAGCGCACGTGTTTGCCGAGGCCGAGCCCGCGCACCCGGGCCCGCAGTTCGCGCAGGATCCTCCGCTCGGTGGCGTCCTTGCTCGAGCCGCCGACGGCGAGGCGGAGGACGGCGGTGGGGATGCGGTCGACGACGAGGCGGAAGGCCTCGATGAGGAGGTCGTAACCCTTGTTGGTGGCGAGCCGGCCGAGGGCGAGCACGGTCGGGTCGGTGTAGCCGAGCCGCTCGCGGACGAGCTGCCGCGAAGCCGCGCTGACCGGGTAGAAGCGGTTGTCGTCGTAGCCCGGCGGGATCATGTGGAGGCGGTTGCCGCGCACTCCGTAGTCGCCCGCGAGGAGGTCGAGCTGCGGCGGTGTCGTGGCGATGACGCGATCGCAGGTGCGGTAGAGGAGTCTTTCGGTGCGGATCCGCTCGGCGAAGTTGAACTCCCGCTCGAGGTCTGCGGCCCTTGCGGGATCGTCGGTTTCCATCTGGCGCTGTTTCCACATGCCCAGCGAATGCGGGGTGTGGACGTGCGGGATCGCCAGCGCCTCGGCGACACGCTGCCCGGCCACGCCCGCGTCCCAGTAGTGGGAGTTCAGGAACCGGTAGGAAAGCCGGTGGCGTTTGATGAAGCGGAGGGCGTTTTCGCTCCACTCGAGGAGGTGCGGGGCGAGGCGTTCCTTCGGGATGAATTTCGGCCCGCCGCAGCGGGCCCGGATGACCCGCACGTGACGGTTCACCTGGTCGACTTCCGGCTGGCGCTCGAAGCGCCGGGTCCAGATGTCGACCTCGAAGCCGAGCTCGGCGAGCTTGCGGGAGAGCTCCAGCACGTAGACGACCTGGCCGCCGGTGTCGGCGGCCCCGAGGGGCGGGCTCGCGGCCACGTAGCCGTGGGTCGAAACCATGGCGATGCGCGGGCGATCGCGGTCGAAGGACTGCGTTGACATCCTCGCAGGTTGAGCGCCGCGGCGCCCATGATCAACCGTCGATCCCGCCCCGGACGGATTTTCTCCCCGGCGAGGGCGCGCATCCGGAAGTCGGATACGATCCACGCCGACGGAAGGCCACCGTGATTTCCCCGGGAATTCACGGTGGCTTCTTCGTCGCTTCTTCCGGATGCGCGATGCTGGGCGGATGACATCCGCGACCCCGCCTCCGGTCCACGCGCCGAAATCAGTCCCGCACCGCTCCCCGGTGCTATTGAAGCTCGCCGTCCTGGCCGTGATCCTCCTCGCGTTGCAGGTCCCGCTCCTGCTCGTCCGCAACACGCTGCACGAGCGGCGCGCCTTCCGCGACCAGGCGGTCGCCTCGATCGGCGAGGCGTGGGGCGCGGCGCAGGAGGTCGCGGGGCCGTTTCTCGCCGTGCCCTACGTCGTCGCGACCCGCATGCAGCGCGACATGATGGTCGGCGATCGCCTCGTGCGGAGCGAGGAGGTGCGGGAGGTGGAGGGCACGGCGTGGTTCCTGCCGTCACGGCTCGAGGCGGAGGGGGAGGTGGAAACGGAATGGCGCGCGCGGGGGATCTTCCGCGTGCCGGTGTTCACCGCGCGGATGCGGTTGGCGGGGGTGTTCGCGCCCGTCGCGGCGGGTGCCGCGCCCGAGGGCGCCCGGTTGCAGTGGTCCGCGGCCCGGGTGGTCCTGTTCGTGGCCGATCCCCGCGGGCTGCGTTCGGCCCCGGTGTGGAGCGCGGGGGAGGTGGTGCGATCCTTCGCGCCGGGCGCGCCGCGGGCGGGCTGGCCGACGCCGATCGAGGCCCCGGTCGCGCTCGCGGAAGGGGGCGCGGGAATCGGGGAATTCGAGGTCGAGCTCGTGCTTCGGGGAACGCGTCGCCTCGCGATCGCGCCGATCGGGGAGAGTACGGGCGTGGCGCTGTCGGGCGCGTGGGTCGATCCCGGCTTCGACGGGCCGGCGCTGCCGGGCGTGCGCGAGACCGGGGCGGACGGCTTCTGCGCGCGCTGGGAGGTGGCGCAGTTCGGCCGCGAGTTTCCCCGACAGTGGGCCGAACACCCCGGGCGCGACGGAGCGGGGTGGCGCGTCTTCCAAAGCTCGGCGGTCGGAGTGAGCCTGCTCGAGCCGGTGGACGCCTACCGCCTGGTCGAGCGCTCGCTCAAGTACGCGCTGCTCTTCCTCGTGCTCGTGGCCGGGGTGTTCTTCCTCCTGGAGATCACGGCCGGCGATCGCGTGCATCCGCTCCAGTACCTCGTGGTGGGGGCGGCGCTCGCGCTGTTCTATCTCGGGTTTCTCGCCCTCGCGGAATTTTTTCCGGTCGGCCGGGCCTACACGGCGGCCGCGGCGGCGTCGACGCTCTCGATCGCGCTCTACGCGCGCGGCATCTTCGGGCGCCCGGGCCGCGCCGTCGCGCTGGGGTCGGGACTGGCGGCGACCTACGGCTATCTGTTCTTCATCCTGCGTCTGCAGGACTTCGCCCTGATCGCCGGGACCGGTGCGCTCTTCGTCCTGCTTGCCGTGACGATGTGGGTGACGCGCCGCCTCGGCGGGGGCGCGGCCGGGGAAACGCGTTGATCCCCCCGCGCGCCGGGGGGCTGTTCAGAGCAGGCCGAGCTTGCGCGCCTCGGGCGCGTAGATCTCGTCGAGGGCCCGCCGGTGGACGGCGTCGTAGTCGTGTTTGGTCGAGAGCGGTCGCCAGCCGTAGCCATCGAGCAGGGTCGCGACCATCGCGCTCCGGCACCGTTGGAAATCGCGCTCGGGCATCGCGCGGAGGATCATCCCGGCGTTGCGCAGCTCTTCGGCCCCGACCCAGATCGCCCAACTCGAGGCGGCCACGACCTCGGGGTCATGGGCCGCGTCGAGATCGCCGGAGACGATCGCGTCGCGCACGATCCCGACGAACACGCCGACGGTTTCGCGCAGGGTGGAGGTGAAGGATTCGCGCCAGCGCTCGGAAGCCGCGGTGAGGATCGCCTCGGTCATGATCATCGAGGCGGGAAAGGGGTCGAGGCGGTGCTTGATCTCGTCGCCCATTGCGGCGGCGAGGAAGCGCTCTCGTGGCCGCCCGCGGAACAGGGCGCCCCGCGAGAACAACTCGTGGTGCTCGGCGAAGCACTGGGTGTGGAACGCGACGAGAAGGTCTTCCCGACAGGTGAAGTGGTTGTAGAGCGTGCCCTTCGAGAAGTCCACGCGGGCGAGGACGCGATCCATGGTCAGCGCCGCCACGCCCTCCTGGGCGAGGATCTCGCCGGCGATCTTGAGGATGAACGCCTCGCGTTCGACGATGTGGGACTTTTTTCGCGGGCTTTCCGGCACGAGGGTAGGGGGAAACGGGTCGATGGCGCGGTTTGTATTTGACGAAACGTCAAAACAGGCGAGTCGTCAACCCCCATGATTTCGACGGTTCGAGGGTTTGCAATGCTCGTCTCCCCGCTCCGAGCACGGCCCGGCTCGTTCAGGCTTATGACGAATAGTCAGAGTCGTGGCACCGTGGCCCGCACCCGGATTCTCCAGAAACCCGCTCCTGCCTTTGCGTGTAATCGCAGTCAACGCCTCCACGACCATGCTCAAGAAAGTTCTCTTCACCCTGCTCGGGCTCGGCATCTCGCTCCCGATCGTCGCAGTCCTGGTTTTCGCCAAGCTCGCGCAGTTTCAAGCCATGGGCGCCAACGCCGCCAACATGGTGATGCCGCCCTCCCCGGTCACCACCGCGGAGGTGCGTGCGGAGACCCTGCACCCGCGGGTGTCGTCGGTCGGTTCCGTGGTCGCGGTGCAGGGCGTGGCGGTGAGCGCCGAGGCCGAGGGCGTCGTGCGCGAGATCGCCTTCAAGGCCGGGGCGCTTGTGGAGTCGGGCGAGGGCCTGGTGGTGCTCGACACCGAGGTCGAGGAGGCGGAGCTGCGGGCGGCGGAGGCCACCGCGGAACTGAGCCGACTGGTCTTGGCGCGCACGGAGGGCCTGTTCAAGCAGCGCACGCTTTCGCAGTCGGAACTCGACGAGGCCCGGGCGGCGGCGAAGCAGGCGGAGGCGCGGGTCGACAACATCCGGGCGCTGATCGACAAGAAGTCCGTTCGTGCGCCCTTCGCCGGACGCCTTGGCATCCGACAGATCAGCGTCGGCCAGTTCCTCACCAAGGGTGCGCCGGTCGTCTCCCTGCAATCCCTCGATCCCGTCTACGTCGAATTCTCGTTGCCCCAGCAGCGTCTCGGCGACCTTGCCGAGGGCCTGTCCGTCGAGATCCGGGCCAACGCCTTCGCCGGCGCACCGTTCACCGGCGAGGTCACGGCGGTGAATCCCGACGTCGATCCGGCGACGCGCAACGTGCGCGTGCAGGCGACGCTGCAGAATCCCGACGGGCGCCTCCGGCCGGGGATGTTCGTCGAAGTCGACCTCGTGCTCGAACGCTCCGAGGACGTGCTCCTGATCCCCGCGACCGCGGTGCTCTACGCGCCGTACGGCGACTCGGTCTTCGTCGTCGAGGACGGCGAGGCCGGACCGGACGGGAGGAAACCGCTCGTGGCCCGGCAGCGGCCGGTGCGCCTCGGGGCGGGCGTGGGCGACTTCATCGTCGTCACGGAAGGGTTGAAGGCCGGCGAGCGCATCGCCTCCACCGGCGTCTTCAAGCTCCGGCCCGGCATGCCTGTCGTGATCGACAACACCCTGGCCCCGGATGCGCAGCTCGCTCCGAAGCCCCGGAACACCTGAACCGGCGCGCGTCCCCCGGCGGCCTCCGCACATGAATTCCTTCACCGACATCTTCATCCGCCGGCCCGTGCTCGCGCTGGTGGTCAACCTCGTCATCGTCATCGTCGGCGTCCAGGCGTGGCGCAGCCTGAGCGTCCGCCAGTACCCGCGGAGCGAGAACGCCTCGGTCAACGTCACGACGGTCTACGTCGGCGCCGGCCCCGAGCTCGTGCGCGGCTTCGTGACCACGCCGATCGAGCGGGCCATCGCGTCGGCCGATGGAATCGACTACGTCGAATCCAAGAGCCTGCAGGGACTGTCGTTCATCACCGCCCGGTTGAAGCTCAACTACGACCGCACCCGCGCGCTCGCGGACATCACCGCCAAGGTGAACCAGATCCGCAACGACCTCCCGGTCGAGGCCGAGATCCCCTCGATCAGCGTCGAGTCGGCCGATTCCGATTTCGCAGCGGCGTACCTCGGATTCTCCTCGGACACCTTCTCGCAATCCGAGATCACCGACTACCTCGTGCGGGTGGTGCAGCCGAGGCTGGCCGCGCTCGATGGCGTGCAGCGGGCGGAGATCCTCGGCGAGCGCATCTTCGCGATGCGCGTCTGGTTGCAGCCGGACCGGATGGCCGCGCTCGACATCAGCCCGGCCCAGGTGCGCGCGGCCCTCGCCGCGAACAACTACCTCGCCGCCGTCGGCAACACCAAGGGCGCCCTCGTCTTCCAGAACCTCACCGCCAACACCGATCTGCATTCGGCCGAGCAGTTCCGGCAGCTGGTCATCCGCCAGCGCGACGGCGTGCTCGTGCGGCTGCAGGATGTCGCCGAGGTCGAGCTCGGAGCGGAGGACTACGACACGGAAGTGCGCCTGACCGGGCAGACCGCCGTCTTCATGGCGATCTACCCGCTGCCCGACGCCAACGTCATCGACGTGATCCAGCGCGTGCGGACCGAGCTCGACGGGATCAAGTCGGAACTCCCCACCGGGATGGAGGCCAGCATCGGCTACGACGCCTCGGAATACGTGAGCAACGCGATCCGCGAAGTCGTCAAGACGCTCTCGGAGACGCTGCTCATCGTCGTCGTCGTGATCTTCCTCTTCCTCGGTTCGATCCGCTCGGCGCTCGTGCCGATGGTCGCGATCCCCGTCTCGCTCATCGGCGCGGTGTTCCTGATGCAGATCTTCGGCTTCACCCTGAACCTGCTCACCCTCCTCGCCATCGTGCTCTCGGTCGGGCTGGTCGTGGACGACGCGATCGTGATGGTCGAGAACGTCGAACGGCACCTGCGCGAGGGGCGCACGCCCTTCGACGCCGCTCTGCTCGGCGCGCGCGAGTTGATCGGGCCCGTCATCGCCATGACCATCACGCTCGCCGCGGTCTACACGCCGATCGCGCTCCAGGGCGGGCTCACGGGCGCGCTCTTCCGCGAGTTCGCACTCACGCTGGCCGGCGCCGTCACCATCTCCGGGATCGTGGCGATCACGCTCTCGCCGATGATGGCGGCCAAGCTCCTGCGCAGCGCCGAGCGCGAAGAGCGCGGCTTCACCGGCTGGGTCAACCACCGGTTCGACCGGCTCCGGGAGGCCTATGGCCGGGCGCTCGACCGCTCGCTGCGGGTGCGCCCGATGGTCTACGCGGTGTGGGTGACGCTCGGCGTGATGGTCGTGCCGATGTACATGTTTTCCCCCGCAGAACTCGCGCCGACCGAGGACCAGGGCTTCATGTTCGGGATCGTCACCGCGCAGGGCAACGCCACGGCGGAGCAGAAGCGCATCTTCGCCCGGGCGGCCGAGGAGGCGATGCTCTCCACGCCCGAGCGCGACCTCACTTTCCAGATCATGTTCGCGCCCACCAATCCGTTCAGCGCCGCCTTCGGGGTGGACGGATTCAGCGGCATGGTCGTGAAACCGTGGGAGCAGCGCGATCGCTCGATCATGGAGATCGTCCCGGAGGTGCAGGCGAAACTCTCGGCCATACCCGGGCTCGAGATCTTCGCGGCCGCGCCGCCCGCGCTGCCCGGCGGCAGCAACTTCCCGGTCGAATTCGTCATCGCCTCGACGGTCGATTCGGCCCGGTTGCTCGAGTACGCCCAGCGGATCCAGGAGCGCGCGATGGCGAGCGGGCTGTTCTGGTTCACCCAGATCGATCTCAAGTACGACCAGCCGCAGGCGGAGATCGTGATCGACCACCAGAAGGCGGCCGCGCTCGGCCTCGACCTCGCGCAGATCGGGGCCGACCTCGGCTCGGCGCTCGGCGGCAACTTCGTCAACCGCTTCAACATCGACGGCCGCAGCTACAAGGTCATCGCCCAGCTCGAGCGCACCGAGCGGCTCAATCCCGATCAGTTGAAGGACCTCCACGTCTCCGGACCGGACGGCCGGGTGGTCCCGCTCGGCACGTTCGCGACGATCCGTCACCAGACGATGCCGCGCTCGCTCAACCGCTTCCAGCAGCTCAACGCCGTCAAGATCTCCGGCGGCACCGG
>DAIPIQ010000137.1:0-11177 GCA_036770745.1 Opitutaceae bacterium
CGGCCGCGCAGAAGCCCGTCGGTCTTCAGCGGAACCGAAGCATGCCACCGCTTTTGATCACGCCCCCGCCGGGCCGGGCGTTCGGGGTCGCGTTTCGTCGCGGGTCCGCCTCTCGTGTCGGACGTCGCGTCGCCCGGCCGCGCCCGGCCGCGCCCGCCCCCATGAGTGCCTACGACCACGGAGTGCTCCTCGTCTACTTCGCCCTCATGGTGGTGATGGGCGTCGTCTTCCGCGGGTTCGTGACCGACGTCGGCGAGTATTTCCGGAGCGGGGGCCGCGCGGTCTGGTGGGTGGTGGGGAGCTCGGCCTTCATGGTGAGTTTCAGCGCATGGACCTTCACCGGCGCCGCGAGCAAGGCCTACGCCGACGGCTGGCCGATCCTCGCGATCTACGCGGCCAACGCGGCCGGTTTCCTCCTCAACGCCTTCTGGTTCGCGCCGCGCTTCCGGCGGTTGCGCGTGGTGACTTCGGTCGAGGCGATCCGGATGCGTTTCGGCCCGGTGAGCGAGCAGGTCTTCGCCTGGCTCCAGATCCCGCTCGGCGTGCTCAACGCCGCGATCTGGCTCAACGCCATCGGGGTGTTTTTCGCGGCGGTGTTCGGCTTCGACATCACCACGACCATCCTCTGCACCGGTTCCGTCGTGCTCGTGGTCGCGCTCCTCGGCGGAAGCTGGGCGGTGCTCGCGAGTGATTTCATCCAGGCGCTGATCCTGATGGCGGTGAGCCTCGCCGTCGTCGCCCTCGTGCTCCTGCGGATGGGCGGCCCGGCGGGCTTTGCGGCCGCGCTCCCGGCCGGGCACCTCGACCCCGGGCAGGTCTTCACCAGGGAGTTCCTCGGGCTCTGGTGCGCCGCGATGCTGGTGAAACAGATCTGCAGCACCAACAACCTCTTCGACGCGACGCGCTACCTCTGCGTGAAGGACGGCCGCCACGCCCGCCTCGCGGGCCTGCTCGGGGCCGCGATGTTCGTGCTCGGCACGGTCGTGTGGTTCGTCCCGCCGATGGCCGCGCGGGCGCTCTTCCCGGACCTCGGCGCGTTGTTCCCGGGCCTGCGCAACCCGGCGGAGGCGTCGTTCATCGCGATCGCCCGCGAGGTGATGCCCGCCGGCATGATGGGGCTGCTCGCGAGCGGGATGTTCGCGGCGACGATGTCGTCGATGGACTCCGGCCTGAACAAGAACGCCGGCGTCTTCCTCAAGAACGTCTACCAGCCGCACCTCCGGCCGGCCGCCTCCGATGCGCAGCTCCTCCGGGTCGGCCGCCTGACGACGCTCGTCCTCGGCCTCGTGATCCTGATCGTCGGCCTGGAGATGAGCAAACTCCAGGGGCTCGGTCTGTTCGTGCTGATGCAGCGCGTGGGCATCCTCGTCGGGATGCCGATCATGATCCCGCTCCTGCTCGGCCTCCTGATCCGGCGGACGCCGCCGTGGTCGGCCTGGTCGACGGTGCTCGTCGGATTCCTCGTGTCGCTGCTCCTCGGCCGCCTTGTATCCATCGAATGGTTGCGCTCGTGGTTCGGCGACGGCGGACCGCTCGACCCGGTCTCGCGCGAGTACTGGCGGCAGGCCGCGCAGGTCTTCGCCAACGTCGTGGCGGGCACGCTCTGGTTCCTCGGCACGCGCGTGTTCTGGCGGCGGACCGCACCGCGCGATCGCGCATCGATCGACGAGTTCTTCGCACGGATGGGCCGCCCCGTCGACTTCGCCGCGGAAGAGGGCGCGGTCGCGGCCAACGACGGTCGCCAGGCCCTCGTCATCGGGCGGCTCGCCGTGCTCTATGGCGGGTTCGTCGCGCTGCTTTGCGCGATCCCGAATCCGCCCGTCGGCCGGCTCGCGTTCCTCGCCACCGGCGGCTTGATCGCCGCGGTCGGGCTGGCGCTGCTGCGGTCCGCCCGCCGGCCGCCCCGGGACCCGTGAGGCCGCGCGACCGGCGGCGTCAGCGGACGACTCCGCGGCGCCCTTCGAGTTCGCGGTTGATCGCGGCGATGCGCGTCTCGTCCAGCGGATAAAACAGGAGCAGGCCGAGGCAGCCGAGGAGAAGCGCCGCGGGGACGAGCGAGAGGAGCAGGCGCATCCGCAGGATCGTCTCGGCGGACTGCCCGCCGCCGAGCGCGGCATCGAATCCGATCGCGGCCAGCCCCGCGCCGATCAGCGCGCTTGCGATGGCGCTCGCGCCCTTCTGTACCCAGTTCGAGGCCGCGGCGAAGATCCCCTCGCGGCGTTTCCCGTGGTGGAGTTCGTCCCAGTCGCACACGTCGGCCTTCATCGCGTTGGCGACGATCCAGAACGCGGAGAGCGACGGGGCGATCAGGACGAACGAGACGAGCGAGAGCGCGGGGTTGTCGGGAGTGACGAGGAACCACTGGCTCAGGTTCCCGACGAGGCCGCAGGCGAGGCAGAGGGCGAGGCCGGACTTCCGCCCGCGGCGTTTCACCACCTCGCGGACGAGGAAGATGAACGCGAACGAGGCGATCGTGGAGATCGTGCCGATCTGGCCGGTCAGGGTCGCTCCGGCCACGGTGTCGCCCTGGAAGACGTAGTAGATGATCGCGAACATCCCGACTCCGTTGGCCGCGTTGACCCCGGCCAGCATCGTGAAGATGATCCCCATGAGGAGAAGGAAAGGCCGGTTCCGAAAAGCCTCCGCGAGTGCGAGGAGCAGGTTTTCACGAGGGGGCGTCGTCGGAAGGCTCTGGTAATACGGCTCCCGGCAGAAGATCGCGGGCAGGACGCCGGCCGACGCGATGACGGCACCGAGCCCGAGCAGGACCCAGCGGTAGCCGGTGAAGACGTCGTCGAAGATCCCGGCCTGCGCGATGCGGTAATACCAGCCGCCGACGAGGGCGGGGACGAGCGCGTAGAAGGAACGGAAGAACTGGAGCCGGAAGCGCTGCCCGCTGTCGGCGCTGATCTCGTACCCGAGTGAGAGATACGGGACCGAGTAGACGGTGAACGCCACGTTGAAGGCCATGAAGGCGAGTCCGGCGGCGAGGAAGAACGCGTTCTCGTCCATCGTTTCGGCCGGGATGAGCCCGAGGAGCGGAGTGGCGACGCCGACGAGGATCGCCCCGACGAAGATGAAGGGCCGCCGCCTTCCCCAGCGCGAGCGGGTCTGGTTCGAAAGGTGGCCGACGATCGGATCGGTGAACGCGTCCCAGAGCCCGACGGCGGAGCGAAGCAGGCCCCAGTAAAGAGGGTTGAAGCCCAGGTTGATGAGGACCACCGGGGTGACGAGCAGCTCGATGAGATTGAGCCCGAGCATGTAGGCCACGATCCCCGCGCCGTAGCCGTGGATCGATCGGTGGGGCAGCGGAGGCGTCGGCGCGGCGCCGGTCATGGTGTCGCGACGGACCTTGGTGCGGAGAACACGGGGCGCTCCCAGTAGGTCCCGCCTCCGGGGAGGAGCGGGATCGCGCGCGCGGGGTGGAGCACGGAACGGTGGATGTCGCGGCGCAGTTCGCTCGCGGTGGCCGCCCCGCTGGTGGAGGATTCGCGGCGGTCGCGGCTGAACCCGCCGTCGGGCATCACGAACGGCCCCATCAGCGCGCCCACGTGGTCGAGGATGGCGACCTGCTCCCCTACCGTGAAGACGGGGCCGGTGTTGCGGAAGACCCACAGGGCGTTGCGGACGTGGATGAGATCGGCGACCGAAGCGGAAGCGAGGAGGTGCGCGTGCGTGGTCGCCACGACCGTCTCGCGCAGCGGGACGGTGCGTCGCCAGCGTCCGTAGACGGCAGCGACCTTGGCCGCGCCGCTGAGCCGATTCCAGTCGACGGCCTCCGCGCCCTCGCCCCACAGGCCCGTCGTTTGGCTTTGGATACGCGGGAGGAAGGTGAACTGCTCGTCGAGCAGGCGGTCGCGCAGTCCATCGTCGGCGAGGTTTGCGATGATGTCCTGAAGGGCGTCGATGCGGTCTCCGGCGCCCCAGGGCGTGTGCCAGGGAAGGGCGTGAAGCCACGCGGCGTAGGCGTCGCCCGAGCGGAGGAAGTCGGGGAGGACGGCGGCGGTCGCCGGAGCCGGGTGGAGCGGTTTCGCGCCGAGGTAGCGCAGCGACCGGAGCGCGAAGGAGAGGTGGCGTCCCAGGTCGCGGTCGCTGATCGCCTGACCGGGATGGTCGCGGAAGTGGCCGTCGGACGGGTCCTGACGGGACTGGAAATAGCGGACGAGGCCGGCCCGGACCACGGGCGGCATGGTGGCGGTGAGTCCGCAGGTCTCAAGCACGGCGAGGAGTCTTCCGTTCTCCTCGACGTTGTCGGGGTTGAACCGGCCGGTTTCCGGATCGAACCGGGCCGCGTGCCAGCCGAGAAAGCCGTCGTAACGGGACTCGAGGCGGGCGAGCGAAGCCTCGAGCGCGGGCGAGGCCCGGCCCGGCAGCGTCGATGCGGCGATCAACGGAAGCACGACGAGGCGCACGAGGCGTCGCAGGGTCGCGAATCCGGCGATCCGAGGGGAGGTGGTCATCGGTGAGGTCGGGGGAACCCGGGGATGATGAACAACAGGCGGGGATCCGCAGGGATCCACCGCCTGTCGGTGCGGCCACGGTCGATCCGCCGGGATCAGAATATCAGCTTGGTGCTCAGCGTGAAGGTGATCGGCTCGGGGATGGTGAAGGTCTCGTAGGCCCCGGTCTCGGGATTGCCCCGGATCGGGATCAGGTCGTCGTCGGCGAGGAGGTTGCGGATGTTGAGCTGGGTGCGCCAGACAACGCGATCCTTGGCGATCTTGCGCGAGTAGCCCAGCCAGACGTCGACGCGCGTGTCGCTCTCGCCCAGGATCGGCCGGGTGGGATCGGTCCGCCACAGGCTCACCGAGGTGTCGAAGAAGGTGAAGTTTCCGATGACGGGCTTGTCCTGCCAGCGGAGGGCGCCACCGACGTTCCAGCCCCGCAGCGGCCCGCCGCCCGCGAAGGCGTAGTTGGTGATCACGTTGAAGCGCCACTCGCGCACCTCCTGGCTGGAGAGTCCGTCGAGCGACTGGAGGCGCTCGAGCGGCGACAACACCTGGCCGTCGAAGGTGCCGCCGACGTTGTTGACGAAGCTGTCCACCGTGGGCAGGTCGCGGAACTGACTGACCAGCGGCGTGACGAGTTCAACGAGCCGGGTCGCGACCCTGGCGGAGTTGGAGCGGATGGATTCCTGCTTGGCGACGTTGGCGGTGATGCGCCAGGTCTCGGTGGGATTCCAGGTGAGCTCGAGCTCGACGCCCTTGGATACGAGGTCCGAAGTGTCGGTCAGCCCTTGAGGGGCGGTGAAGGAGACGAAACCGTCATTGGGATCGATCCGGAACTGGTAGAGGTCCTGAAGGGGAAACGGGTTGGCGAGGATGAAGGCGACCTGGCGGTCGACTTCGGCCTGGCTGATCCCGGGCGATTGGGAAAGCAGGTTGGCCGGGATCGTGCCGCCGTTGCGGTTGATCCGGGTGAGCGAGTCGGACCAGAGGTTGACGACGCGGTTGGTGATGTTGTTCACCTCGGCCCCGATGCCGTTGTTCGCCTGCGCCGTCTCGTACCAGGTCGTGCGCAGGTAGAAGCGGTCCTCGAGCAGGCCGAGGGCGAAGCCGTAGTCCTCGGTCGTGCCGGTGGGCGGGCCGACGGACTCGCCGAAGGCGTTCTGGCGGATGCCCGTGGGCTGGAAATTCTCGGAATCGTTGTAGAACACCGAGAGTCGCGACACGCCCGGAACCCGCTCGAGCCAGCTCCGCGGGACCTTGGCGACGATGCCGTAGGCGAAGGTGTTGTCGGAGGTGTCGAGCGTGGGTGCGTCGGAGAGCCGGAAGTTCGCCGAGTCCGTGAGGACTTCGTTGCGCGAGCCGCGGACGACCGGCGCGTTGCCGAACGAGGTGAACGAGTCCTTCCGCCAGCTCAGCGTGCCTACGAGGGTGTCGGCCAGGAGGTTGCCCTGCCAGACGAAGACCGACGAATCAATCTCGGTGCGGCTGCGCGTGGCGGCGGCGGCGAAGGGGACACCGTCGTCGGTCAGGTTCTTGATCACGGTGAGGAACGGCGTGACCCACTGTTTGAGGCCGTTGTCCCAGACCACGAAACCGCCGTCGGCCGGAGTGACGAGCGACGGATCCTGGACCGCGGTGACGGGGGAGAGCCGGATCGTGGCCGGATCGGTGACGCCGATGAGGCTCGGGCCGGAGTAGTAGAAGCGACGGACGACGTCGTCGACGGTGTCGGAGCGCGTCCGGTTGCCGGGGATCGCGCCGAGTTCGGAGCCGACGATGTAGTCCCGACCCGTCAGGCCGTAGCCCTCGTCCGTGGAGGTGGAGTAGTTGCCGGTGAACGTATGGTTGCCGAGCAGTTTTCCGAGCCAGCCCGCGCCGAGGCGCTTCTGCAGGTCGAGTTGGTAGAAGGCGGTGACTCGGGCGTTCTCGCTGTCGTTGCGAGAGAACGAGGTGAGGCCTTCCGCGACCATGTAAGGCCGGCCGAAGTTCGGGTTGGGCTCGCCGTTGAGCTGGTGGGAATTGATGTCGACGCTGAACACCCCGGAGATCGCGGAGTTCGTGATGTTGCTCAACCGGCTCTCGCCACGCTTCTCGCCGAAGTAGGCGAGCTCGATGCCGGCGGTGTTCTCGAGAAAGAGGAACTCCGCCGAGGCGCCGAAGGAGTCGAAGTCGAAGTGTTCCTCCTTGTTCGGGCCGTCGAGCAGGTGGTCGCGATACGGGTAGATCGCCTCGTCGAGGATCTGGGTGCCGTTGGAGAAGGGGTTGCGGCCCGCGACGTTCGTCGAGAAGGGGGCCGGCGATCCGTAGAAGGCGAAGATGTGGGTCACGGGCGTGCCGCCGCCGAAGACGGGCGGATTACCGCCGAAGGCGGGCACGAAACCGTTGCCGCCGGGGAAGCCGGTCGTCCGGTTGGCGACGCCCACCGTGCCGAGGATCGAGCCGTTGCCCGAGCGACCCGGCGTGGAGCTGTTCGGATCGGCGAAGAACACGTTCGGGGTGCGCAGGATGTCGATGTTGATGACGTCGCGGTTCACCGCGCGCAGGTTGGTGAAGCGCGGGTCGACGGTGTTGCTTCCCTGGGCGATCCAGCGGTTGAAGGTCTCGTAGGGCGGATTGATGCGCGGACGGTTCGAGTCGATCCTGCCGGTCTCGCCGGTGAGGCGGAAGTTGGCGTCGCTGAGGAAGCCGCCCCGGCGCAGGAACTCGGGCCGGATGACGACGGAACCGTAGATCCGCTGGTCGTCCTCGAAGGCGAACTCCTGCTCGAATTTCTCGGCGTCGTTCATCGCGGCAAGGCGCACCGAGACCTGGCTCTCCACGATCTGGTGCTCCCAGTCCAGCGAGGTGCGGAAGCTGCCGAAGTTGTCGACGGCGGCCTCGAACGCGCCGCCGTTGCGGAAGCGGGGACGGATCGTCGTGGAGTTGATGATGCCGGCCGGGCTGCCGATGCCGAAGAGCGTCGCGTTGGCGCCGCGGTTGATCTCGATGCGATCGAGATTGTAGCTGTCGAACGGCACGCCGGTGCCGAAGAAGTCCCGCGTGTTGGCGGCGGCGAGAAGACCGCGCACGCGGCTCCCGGGGTTGGCGGTGAGGCCCGACTCGAAATTCACGAGCGGCTGCGGACCACCCGAGGAGCGGGCGTCGCTGAAGTTGCCTCCCGGGCCGGTCACTTCGGTGCTGGTGGTGTAGACCAGGAGGTCCTTGGCCGAAGTGGATCCGGTGTCTTCGAGGAACTGCTTGTTCACGACCTGGATGGTCGTGGCGACATCCTCCAGGTTCGTGCGGATGCGCGTGCCGGAGAGGGTGCTCGCGGTGGCGTACCCGGTGTCTCGCGTCGAATCCACCTGGAAGGGGGAGAGGACCACGGTGTCTTCGTCGGCGACTTGTCCCTCCGGTCCGGACGGAGAGGTCTGCGCGAGGACGAGGGTCGGGGAAAGGAGCGTAATGAGAAGCGGCGCCCGGAGGAGTCGGGGCCGCGCACGGTCATCGGAGGCGATGTGGCGGGTTTTCATGGGATCGTCAGGGGAGGCGGGTTGCGGGGCGTCTCGTCCAGGGGAGGAAAGGCGAGGATGCGGGAAATTCGTGATTGTCCGCCTCCGCGGCAAACACGGCGGAACTGAAGCGTTGAGTGTTCGGCGGAGGTCCGCCCGCGGATCGGCGGGTTGGCGGACGTCCGGGCTCAACGCTTGAGGTGGATCGTGCTTTCTTCCGCGGCTTGGCGCGGATTCCCTGAGTCGTCACCCCCGCGATGAGTCACTCCACCTCCGATCCCAGGGCGCGCGTCGGCCTGCGGGAAGTCGCGGCGAAGGCGGGCGTTTCGGTTTCGGCCGTATCGTTGGCCCTGCGCAACCGGCCCGGAGTCTCCGACGCGGAGCGCAAGCGTATCCAGCGGATTGCGACGAAGCTGGGCTACCGGCCCGACCCCAAGCTCACGGAGCTCATGGCGCACCTGCGCCAGGCGAGCCCGCGGAGCGAGTTCGCGTCGCTCGCCCTCGTCGTCCCGGGTTTTCCGAAGCAGGACGATCACAAGCTCGATCTGATGATCGGCGGCGCGCGGGCGAGGGCGGTGGAGTACGGCTTCCGCCTCGAGGACTTCTGGCCCAAGTCGCCGCCCGCGATGTCCCTCGCCCGGCTGCGCGAGGTGCTGCGGGCCCGGGGCATCGAGGGCGTGCTGATCGGGCCGATGCTCCGGGGCGACGACGAGCTGGAGATGGACCTCTCGGACTTCAGCGTCGCCGCGCTCGGGTATTCGATGGCCAAGCCGGACGTGCACCGGGCGGTGCCGCACCACTACCGCATGATGCGGGAGATGCTCGAGGAGCTCCTGGCCCGGGGATTCCGTCGGATCGGCCTCGTGCTCTGGGAAAGGATGGAGACCGGATTCAACCACCTCTTGTCGGCGGCCTATTTCCAAGCCCAGCACCGGCTCCTCCAGCGGGACCGGCTCGATGTGCTCTACCTGACGGAATCCCCGGATTCCGTGCCCGCCGAGATGCTCGCGACCTGGCTCGCGCGGCAATCGCCGGAGGTCCTCCTCGCCCCCGGGCCGGTGGCCGGCAGCCTCAAGAAACTCGGCGTGGAGGCGCCCCGGGATCTCGGCTTCGTCAACCTCGACCTCGGCGATCCGCCTCATGACGCCGCCGGGCTCGTCGCGGGCTACGACCTCGTCGGGGCCGCGGCCGTCGACCTCCTCGTCTCCCAGATCAACCTCAACCAGCGCGGCGTGCCGGCCCGGCCGAAGATCTCGATGGTGCACAGCACCTGGCGCCCGGGAAACACGCTCGGCCAGCCCCGCGGCTCCGGCAAACCCCGGCGCCTCCGTCCGATCTAGGCGCGCTGCTTCGCCCTTCAGCGGTCGCGATGCTCCCACTCCCCGTCGATCTCCCGAAAATGACCATCCTCGCTGGAACCTTGTTCTTTCAGGCGGAATCCGCGCAGACCGCAGCCGCTCCGGAGGCGCGTTCGCTCGAAGTGGACGTCTGCGTCTACGGCGGCACGAGCGCCGGCGTCGTCGCCGCCGTCGAGGTTGCGCGACTCGGGCGCTCCGTCGTCCTGCTCGAGGCGGGTTCGCACCTCGGAGCGATGAGCACCGAAGGTCTCGGCGGGACGGACATCGACAACCACGGAGGTTTTCAAAACAGTCCGGCCCTGGGCGGGCTGGCGCTGGAGTTCCATCGACGCGTCTCCGCTCGCTACGGCCGGAGCGAGGCGTTCGAGACGATGCTGCGCGAGGGAACGAAGTCGCCCGAGCTCTGGCGCTTCGAGCCGCACGTGGCCGAGCGTGTATTCGAGGAGTGGATCGCCTCCGCGGGCGTGACGGTCCTGCGCCGCCATGTGTTGCCCGCCCGCGACGGCGTTTCCATGGCGGGCGCGCGGATCGAGGCGGTGCGTTGCGAGAACGGTTCGGAGATCCGGGCCCGGATCTTCATCGACGCCACCTTTGAGGGCGACCTCCTTGCCGCGGCCGGAGTCTCCTTCGTGGTCGGTCGCGAGGGCAACGCCCGCCACGGGGAGACGCTGAACGGCATCCGCGCGGACACCTCGCACAACCAGTTCACCGTCGCGGTCGATCCTCATCTCGTCTCCGGCGATCCCTCCAGCGGTTTGTTGCCCGGCGTGCAGCCGGGGCCGATCGGCGAGCATGGCGCGCCCGACGAGGGCATCCAGGGGTATCGCTTCCGCCTCGTCCTCTCCGCCGATCCGGCGAACCGGATCCCCTTCGTCCGGCCGCCGGACTACGATCCCGCCGAGTTCGAACTGGTGCGACGCTACCTCTGCGCCGGGGGCGAGCTGCCGACGCTCAACGCCACGCTGCCGAACGGGAAGACCGAGCCCGGGGCGTGGCATCACCTCCTCGGCAACCTCACCGGGCTCAACCACGGCTGGCCGGTGGCGACGCCGACGGAACGCGAGACCATGCTTCGCGACAGCCTGCGCTGGCAGCGTCGGCTGTGCTGGTTCCTCGCCTCCGATCCGACCGTGCCGGAGGAGACCCGCCGCGCGTGGGCTCGTTGGGGCCTCGCCCGCGACGAGTTCACCGACAACGACGGCTGGCCGCGCATGATCTACGTGCGCAACGGCCGCCGCATGGTGGGCGACCTGGTCCTGTCGGAGGCCCATCTTCGGGCAGTCGACCCCGAGCCGGTCGACGATCCGGTCGCCCTCGCGTGGTGGCCTCCCGACCTGCACCACGCCCGGCGGATCGTGAAGGACGGCCATGCGTGGGAAGAGGGCGGCGTCTTCGGCGGCGCGGATTGGCGGCCCTTCGGGATCGCGTACCGCGCGATCCGCCCGCGCGCGGAGGAATGCATCAATTTGCTCACGCCGACCTGTCCGTCCTCGAGCTACGTCGCCTACGGCGCGCTCCGGCTCGAGTGGACCTTCATGACGATCGCCCAGTCGGCCGCCATCGCGGCCGCGCTCGCCCTGGAGCTGGGGGTCGACGTCGGGGCGATCCGCTACGCGGAGCTTCGTCGGCGCCTGCTCGCGGCGGGGCAGGTTCTCCACGCACCCGCGGCGGTCGAGGGAACGGCCGCTTCCAAGGCGCTCCGTGCCGGGCTCTTGACCGGAAGATGACGAAGGCGTCGCCCGTCGCGCGGGAATGCGGTCAGCGGCGGACGACGCGGAAGACGGCGGCTTCGTGCGGATCGACGCGCAGGGCTCCGTCGCGGGCGACGTTCCCGCGCAGCACCTCGTGGAGCGTCCAGCCGTCGCGCAGCGGGCACGGGA
>DAIPIQ010000138.1:0-4346 GCA_036770745.1 Opitutaceae bacterium
AGCCGCAGCCACCTCGCCCAGGGGGCGGCGCTCGCCTGCGAGGAGCTGTGGCGCCGCGGGTGCGGGCGCCTCGGCCTCTACGTGCCGGATTGGATCGAGCGCCGGCTCGACTACCAGTGGGAGGCGGGATTCGTCGCCGCCCACGCCCGCCGCGGGCGGATGGCCCCGGCCCCGCCGCTGCGCGAGGATTGGAGCGCGCCGGGTTTCCTCGCCTGGGTGCGCCGCCACCGGCTCGACGCCGTCTTGAGCGTGGGGATCAAGCCGCTCGGATTCCTGCGCGAGGCCGGCCGGCCGGTTCCCGGCGAGGTCGCCTACGTCACACTCGACTGGAGTCCGGGCTCGATCGTCGCGGAGTGTGCGGGGATCGACCAACGGCCCGAGCTCGTCGGCGCGGGCGCGATCGATCTCGTCTGCGCCGCGCTCAACCGCAACGAACGCGGCCCCTCCGACGCCCCCCGCCTGCTTCTCACGCCCGGCGTCTGGCGCGACGGCGCCACCGCGCGCCCTCCGTCCACCCCGCGGTAAACATGTCCAACGCCGGCGGCCTTTACCGGCCCCGCGTCGCGGGCGAGGGTGCGACCGCAACCCCGCCGACCCCTCGCGCCTCCCCCGGCGCCCGCCCCGAAGAGATCGGCCAACCTGGAAACCCCCATGATCCCGCTCGTCTCCCGTCTCGTCTCCCGCCGGCTCGTTCCGGTGTTCCTCGCGGCCCTCGCCGCCTCCGTCTCCGCCCAGAACATCAACGTCGAGTGGAACGACCCCCGCCAGTCCATCGACGGCTTCGGGGCCAGCTCCGCCTGGATGGGCGACGACATCTACGACCATCCCAACCGCACGCAGATCCTCGACCTGCTCTTCACCAACACCGGGGCGAGCCTCTCGATCGTCCGCCTGCGCATCGATCCGAAGCTCCACCCCGCCGCCGGCACGTATGACTGGGCCCGTCTCGAGACCGCCCGCGAGGCCTGGGTCGCCCAGCAGGCGATCCAGCGCGGCGTGAACAAGGTCTGGGCCGCGCCGTGGACGCCCCCGGCGTGGATGAAGAGCAACAACGACACCGACAACGGCGGCAGCCTCCTCTCCGCCCGCTACGGCGACTACGCCGCGTTCCTCGTCGCCTACGCCGCGAAGTTGAAAACCGACTACAACGTCAACCTCTACGGCCTCTCCGTCCAGAACGAGCCCAACCTCTCCACCCCCTACGAGTCCTGCGTCTGGACCTCCGCCCAGATGCGCGACTTCATCAAGAACAACCTCGGCCCCGCCCTCGAGAACAATTCCAACACCGCCAACGTCCGCATCATCGCGCCCGAGCACGAGATCTGGAACAGCCTCGGGACCTACGTCGACCCCATCCTCACCGACCCGGTTTCCGACGCCTACCTCGAGGTCATCGCCAGCCACAACTACAAGAACTCGCCGACCAACACCTACTCGTTCACCAAGCCGGTCTGGCTCACCGAGCAGTCCAACCTCGGGGCCAACGACGCCTCCATCACCGACGGGCTCCGCTGGGCCGAGACCTTCCACGACTTCCTCGCGAAGAAGAACCTCGCCGCCGTCCACTACTGGTGGCTGGTCACGAGCAAGACCACCGGCGAGGGCCTGCTCAACATCACCACCACCGGCTACTCGGTGAACAAGCGCCTCTACACGATCGGCAACTTCAGCCGCTTCGTCCGCCCCGGCGACGTCCGCATCGACACCCGCACCCTCTCCATGCCGGCCAACGTCTTCGTCTCCGCCTACAAGAACGACGGCAGCAAGAAGGTCGTGATCGTCGCGGTGAACCGCAACTCCTCCGCCCAGAGCCTGACGATCGGCCTCGACGGGTTCACCGCCTCCTCGTTCACGCCCCACCGCACGTCCTCCACCCAGAACCTCGCGCAGCTCTCCGCCGTTTCCGCCGGCTCGTCCCTCGCCGTCTCGCTCCCCGCCAACTCGGTCACCACCTACGTCGGCACCGCCACGGTCAGCGGCGGCAACCTGCTCTCGAACCCCGGCTTCGAGTCCGGCACGACCGGATGGTTCGGCTTCGGCCCCTCGACCCTCACGACCGTGACCAGCCCGGTCGCCACCGGCTCGCAGGCCGCCCGCACCTCCGGCCGCAACTACACCTACGCGTCGGTCGGCCGCAACATCACGTCACTGCTCCAGACCAACGGCCAGGGCAACTACACCGCCAACGGCAAGTTCCGCCTCGCCAGCGGCTCCGACGGCGTCCGCCTCCGCCTCAAGATCACCGACGGCTCCGGTACGCGCTACCTCGCCTTCAACTCCGCCGTCACCGTCGGCAACGGGGCCTACACCTCGCTCGGCGGCACGCTCAACATCACCTGGACCGGCACGCTCTCGGCGGCGGAACTCTACTTCCAGACCAACGCCACCCTCGTCGATGTCTACGCCGACGACATGAGCCTGGTGAAGTGACCCCCGTCCGCGCCGCGGGCGTCCGTCGTCCCGTCCTCGTGGGCCGGGGTTCAACCCCGGCTTCCGCGCCGCCCCGTTTTCGCCTTTGACTCGGAGACCGGACCGCCAAGCGTCTGCCCTTCCCGCGGGGAGGGGCGGACGGCCCGGCTTCCCGGCGGGTCTCCTCCATGAGCGAAAAGACCTCCCCTTCCGAGAAGCCCGTGCCGGGCGACGACCGCAACCTCATCCCCGCCGCGGCGGCCGCCTCCGGCCCGACGATCGAGGAGCGGATCATGGAGTTCTGGCGTCGCAACCGCGGCCTCCTCCTCGCCGTGGTGGTCGTCGGTCTCGTCGCCATCGGGGCCCGCGAGGCCCTTCGTTTCTTCGACGCGCGCAAGGAGGCCGCGGCGCGCGACGCCTTCGGCGCGGCGACGACGACCGAGGCGCGCCTCGGCTTCGCTCGCGAGCACGCCGGGCACGCGCTCGCCGGCTTCGCCCTGCTCGCCGTGGCCGACGAGGCCTACGCCGCGGGGGATTTCGCCGAGGCCGGCCGGCGCTACGCCGCGGCCGCCCCGGCCGTGAAGGACTCCGCGCTCGCCGCCCGCGCCCGCCTCGGCGAAGCGATGGCGGCACTGCAACAGGGCGAGGCCGCGAACGGCGAGCGCCTGCTCTCCGCCCTCGCGGTCGACGAGACCGCGCCGAAGGCGCTGCGCTTCGAGGCCCGCTTCCACCTCGCCTCCGCCGCGCTCGCCACCGGCGACACCGCGAAATCCGCCGAGCATCTTGACGGCCTCGACGCCCTCGAGCCCGAGGGGATGTGGGCGGCCCGTTCCGGGGCGCTCCGCGCCCGGCTCCCCGCCCAGGACGGGCCCGCGCCGCTCAGCGTCCCCGGCCTCGCGCCCTGAAGGGCCTGATCCGAACTTTCCGGGGAGCGCACGCGTCCCGCGTGCCGGGTCGGGCGTCCCGCCCGACTCTCCGAAAGCGACGGCGGGCCGCCGTCGCCAGCACGCGAGGACGCGTGCGCTCCCCCCCGAGGTCCGGTCTCCCGGAACAGACTCACCCGAACACCGCGGGATTGACGCAGTTCGGCGGGCGTTCGCCGCGGCAGGCGGCGAGGAGGTTGTCGACCGCGATCATGCCCATGCGGGTGCGCGTCCCCACCGTCGCGCTGCCGAGGTGCGGGAGCAGGACGACGTTTTCCATCGCGTAGAGTTCCTCCTCCAGCCGCGGCTCTCGCTCGAAGACGTCGAGCCCCGCCCCGGCGATCGTACCGGCGCGCAGGGCCCGGACGAGCGCCGCCTCGTCGAGGATCGCGCCGCGCGCGGTGTTGATGACGTGTGCGCCCGGCCGCATGAGCGCAAACTCGGCGTCGCCGAGCAGGTGGTGCGTCTCCGGCGTGTAGGCGACGTGGATGGAGAGGAAGTCGGCGCGGCGCAGCAGCTCGTCGCGCGCGACGTAGGCGAGGCCGTGCTCCGCCTCCACTTCGGCGGCGAGCCGCGTGCGGTTCCAATAGAGCAGGTGCATCCCGAAGGCGCGCGCACGCCGGGCGGTGGCGAGCCCGATCCGGCCCGCGCCGAGGAGGCCGAAGGTCGCCCCGCCGACGTCGACGCCGAGAAGCTGCTGCGGGTTCCAACCCGTCCACTTGCGGGCGCGGACCAGACGCTCGCCCTCGCCGAGCCGGCGCGCGCTCATCAGCACGAGCGCGAAGGCGAGGTCGGCGGTGGCTTCGGTGAGCACGCCCGGAGTGTTGGTCACGGGCAGGCGGCGCGCGGTCGCGGCGGCGACGTCGATGTTGTTGTAGCCGACGCCGAAGTTGGCGATGACCCGCAGGCCCGTGGCGGCGTTGATGAACTCCGCGTCGACCCGGTCGGCGACGCAGCACAGGAGGGCGTCGCAGCCGCGGGCGCCGGCGAGCAGCTCGGTGGGCGTCGGCGGCC
>DAIPIQ010000138.1:4356-11155 GCA_036770745.1 Opitutaceae bacterium
TGATGCGGCCGGGGTCGCGGCCGCCGACCGGCCAGTCCGCGAGGTCGATGCCGTCGAACATCTGCGAGGAGTGCCGCGGCGGCCGTTCGTCGGCGTGGATCCGCAGCTCGGTCTCGCGACCAAGGCGTTCGAGGACCGCGGGAATGAGCGGGCGGGTGAGGAAGACCTTGGGTTTCGTCATGAGGGGGTGGGGCGGAGCGACGGAGACCATCGGGGCCGCGACGCGGAGGCAATCGGAAGCGAGGAGGGCTGCGGTCGCGCCGAAGAAGAACGGTTGCGAGGGCGACGGGTCCGGGGAGCGCCCGGGGCGATAGGCGTCCCGCCGCGGCTGTGGGGGTTCATCCCCGGCTTCCGGCCAAGAGACGCCGCAGAAGTCGGGGATGAACCCCGACCCACGACGGCAGGTTGCCACCAACTTTGGCTCCATCCGCGCGCGCTCCTCCGACCGACGCCCCGCTACGCCGGCCGCACCTTCACGAGGAGGTCCTTCGCCTCCACGGTGTCGCCGAGGGCGACGTGGAGCTCGGCGACCACGCCGGCGCAGGGGGCGTAGACCGTCGTCTGCATCTTCATCGCCTCGAGCAGGAGGAGGCGTTCTCCCTTCGCGACCTTCGCGCCGACGGTGGCGGCGAGGCTCGCGACGAGGCCCGGGATCGGGGCCGCGACCTGCGTCGGGTCGGCGAGGTCGGCCTTTGGTCGGGCCCGCGCCTTCGGGGCGACGCTCCGGTCGGCGATCGAGGTCTCGCGCGTCATGCCGTTGAGCTCGAAGGTCACGGTGCGCCGGCCGTCCTTGTCGGCCGCGCCGACGGCGACGAGGCGGATGATGAGCACCTTGCCCCGCTCGATCTCGGCGAGGATCTCCTCGCCGGGCTTCAGGCCGTAGAAGAACGCCGGGGTCGGCAGCACGCTCACGTCTCCGAACTCGCGCTGGTGTTTCGCGAAGTCGGCGAAGACCTGCGGATACATGAGGTGGGAGAAGAGCTCGTCGTCGGTCGGCTCGCGGCGGAGCTTCGTGGCGAGCTCGACGCGCGGGGTCTCGAGCGCGCGCGGGTCGGGCCGCGGGGTGCGGCGGGGCGCGCGCAGCGCGGCGCGGTGGCGGGCGCGCGCCTCGCGGTGGCGCTCCTCGCCGAGGATGACCCGCGAGACCCGCTCCGGCCAGCCGCCCTCGGGCCAGCCGAGGCCTCCGGCGAACATGTCGATCACGCTCTCGGGAAACGGCATCGAGCCCGGCTCGAGGTTCACCACGTCGGCGGGTTTGATGCCCTTGGAAAAGAGGAAGAGCGCCATGTCGCCGACGACCTTCGAGGAGGGCGTGACCTTCACGATGTCGCCGAAGAGCCGGTTGACCTCGGCGTAGGTGCGGGCGATCTCGGGCCAGCGGTGCGAGACGCCCATCGAGGCGGCCTGCTCCCGGAGGTTGGTGTACTGGCCGCCGGGCATCTCGTGGAGGTAGACCTCGGCGCTGCCGGTCCGCGGGGCCGTGTCGAAGGGGCGGTAGTACTCGCGCACGTGCTCCCAGGTGTCGGAGAGCTCGTTGAGCGCGGCGAGGTCGAGGCCGGTGTCGCGCGGGGTGTGCTGGAGCGCGGCGACGATGGAGTTGAGGTTGGGCTGCGAGGTGCTGCCGCTCATCGAGGCGAGGGCGAGGTCGACGATGTCGACCCCGGCCTCGGCCGCGCGCAGCACCGAGGCGGCGTTGGCCCCGCTCGAGTCGTGGGTGTGGAAGTGGATCGGGATCCCAACCTCTTCCTTCAGTGCCCGCACGAGCCGGTGCGCCGCGAAGGGCCGGCAGAGGCCGGCCATGTCCTTGATCGCGAGGAGGTGCGCGCCCATCCGCTCGAGCTCCTTCGCCAGCCGCACGTAGTAGGAGAGCGGATACTTGTCGCGCCGCTCGTCGAGGATGTCGCCGGTGTAGCAGAGCGCGGCCTCGCAGACGGCGTGCGTCTCCTGGACCGCGTCCATCGCGACGCGGAGGTTGGGGAGGAAGTTGAGCGAGTCGAAGATCCGGAAGACGTCCATCCCGGCGGCGGCGGCGTGGCGGACGAAGCCGGCGACGACCGCGGGCGGGTAGTTCGTGTAGCCGACGGCGTTGGCCCCTCGGAAGAGCATCTGGAAGCAGATGTTGGGCACGCGGGCGCGGAGCTGGCGGAGCCGTTCCCACGGGTCCTCGTGGAGGAAGCGCATCGCCGTGTCGAAGGTCGCGCCGCCCCACATCTCGAGCGAGAAGAGGCCGGGCGTGCGGCGGGCGACCGCGTCGGCGCAGGCGAGCATGTCGTAGGTGCGCACGCGCGTCGCGAGGAGCGACTGGTGGGCGTCGCGGAAGGTGGTGTCGGTGACGAGCAGCCGCCGCTGTTTCGCGGTCCACGCGGCGAACCCGCGCGGCCCGAGCTCGAGGAGAAGCTGGCGGGTGCCCGGGGGCGGGGGCGTGCGCAGGTCGCACTCCGGGCGCGGGGCGGGCGGGAGCGGCCGCTCGGGGCGGTGGCCCTTGGCGTGGGGGTTGCCGTTGACGATGACGTTGCCGAGGAAGTTGAGCAGCCGGGTCGCGCGGTCGCGCCGCGGCTTGAAGGCGAAGAGCTCGGGCGAGGTGTCGATCAGCGTGGTCGTCGCGCCGCCGCTCCGGAAGAGCGGGTGGGCGATGACGTTCTCGAGGAACGGGATGTTCGTCTTCACTCCGCGGATACGAAACTCCGAGAGCGCGCGGTGGGTGCGGTGCATCGCCGCCTCGTAGGTCTGCGCGCTGGAGACGAGCTTCACCAGCATCGAGTCGTAGAACGGGGTGATCACCGCCCCGGCGAAACCCATCCCGCCGTCGAGCCGGATCCCGAAGCCGCCGGGTGAACGGTAGGCGAGGATGCGGCCGTAGTCGGGGATGAACCTGTTCTCCGGATCCTCCGTGGTGATGCGGCACTGGATCGCGTAGCCGTTGCGCGGCACGTCGGCCTGCCGCGGCATCCCGACCTCGGGCGAGTGGAGCGCGTGGCCCTGGGCGATCAGGATCTGGGCGCGCACGAGGTCGAGGCCCGTCACGACCTCGGTGACGGTGTGCTCGACCTGGATGCGGGGGTTCATCTCGATGAAGAACCACTCGTGGCGATCGAGGTCGTAGAGGAATTCGATCGTGCCCGCGTTGTCGTAGCGGATCTCCCGCGCCATCCGCGCGGCCGCCTCGCAGAGCTCGTCGACCACCCGCTCCGGCAAGCCGAAGCTCGGCGCGACCTCGACGACCTTCTGGTGTCGGCGCTGGACCGAGCAGTCGCGCTCGTGGAGGTGGATGACGCCGCCGTGGCGGTCGCCGAGGATCTGCACCTCGAGGTGCTTCGCCCGGGCGATGTATTTCTCGAGGAACACCGCCGGGTTGCCGAAGGCGCGCCCGGCCTCGCCGCGCGCCTCGTCGAGGAGCGGGCCGAGCTCGGCGGCCTTGCGCACGATCCGCATCCCCCGGCCCCCGCCGCCGAAGGCCGCCTTGATGATGAGCGGGAAGCCGATCGACTTCGCGATCCGCAACGCCTCGCCGCGCTCCATCACCGGGTCGTCCGTCCCGGGCAGGATCGGCACTCCGATCCGCCGGGCGAGGGCGCGGGCCGCGGTCTTGTCGCCCATCATCTCCAGGAGCTCGGGGCGCGGTCCGACGAAGAGGATCCCCGCCTCGGCGCAGGCGCGGGCGAACGCCGCGTTTTCCGAGAGGAAGCCGTAACCGGGATGGATCGCGTCGACGCCGTTCTCCCGCGCCACGCCGAGGATCCCTTCGATGTCGAGGTAGGCCGCGACGGGTCCCTTGCCGGCGCCGACGGGGTAGGATTCGTCGGCCTTGTAGCGGTGGATGCAGAAGCGGTCCTCCTGGGCGAAGACCGCCACCGTGCGGAGGCCCAGCTCGCTGCCGGCGCGAAAGATGCGCACGGCGATCTCGCTGCGGTTGGCAGCCATGAGTTTCTTCACGGGCAGGATGTCGGCGGGTGGCGGGGAGGTGGCGGGCATGATGGGCTTTTCGAGGGGAGGGCGCCGGCGGATTGTGAAACGCCGCGCCGTCCGCAAAAGGAGATTCCGCGCGCCGTGCGGCGGCTTGACCGCAGCCGTGCCGGCCTTGACGAAGGTCCGGCGCCCTTCTCACCTCTGGTCGTGGTCCTTCTCTTCCTCCACGGGCCGCCGGCGGCCGGCAAGTATACGGTGGCGAAGGAACTCGCCGCCCTCACCGGCCTCGAGCTCTACCACAACCATCGCGTGGTCGACGAAGTGCTGCGCGAGCACGCCTTCGGCACGCAGGGCTTCGTCGCGGAGCGCGACCGGCTCTGGCGGGATTTCTTCTCCCGGCATCCGCTTCCGACGGATCCCGGAGTGATTTTCACCTTCAACGCCGAGAACACCGTGCCGCAGGATTTCGTCGACTGGCTCTTCGCCGAGATGGCGCGGCGTGGGGTCTTGCTCCACTCGGTCGCGATCTCGGCCGAAGAGTCCGTTCTCGAGGAGCGCATCGGCTCGAGCGGGCGCCTGCGTTTCCGCAAGCTGACGGATGTCGCCCTCTACCGCCGGTTGCGCGACGGCGGCGCCTTCACCACTCCCCGGATTCCCCGCACCGACCTCCGCATCGATAGTGGAATCGTGACGCCGATCGAAGCCGCGCGGACCATCGCCACGGAGGTGCGGGTTCGGTTCCCGAGCGCACCGAGGTGACACCACCACGGCGCGCGATCGCGCTCCCTCGATCGTCGGAAACGCTCCGGATCGCGCCGAGGATGGTGGGGCGCGGGATCGCCCGGAGACTCGGCCGCGACCCGGCCGACAGCAACCGGGGATTCGCCGCGACTCGTCGTCATCACCGAGGGGAACGCACCGTCAGCTCCACCAGGCCCCAGCCGCAGAGGATGATCGCGGCGACCGTCACGCCGAGCGCGGAGACGACCGGGATCGCGCTCAGGGCGAGGACGCCGAAGGAGGCCGCGGTCGAGAGGGCGGAGAGGCGCACCGAGGCCGGGACGCGGCCGGCGCCGTCCGCGCCCGCGAAGATGGCGTAGTCGATCGTCATCGCGACGGCGAGGAAGGCGCCGAGGAGGTGGAAGAGGTTGAGCGTCGCGCCCGTGAGGCCGAAGACCCCGAAGACGAAGAACACCGCGCCGAGCGGGACGGTCGCCATCCTCGCGCCGCGGCGCAGGCCGAAGAGGGCGAGCGCGCTCACGCCGACGAGGGCGAGGCCGGCGAGGCTCAAGGTCAGTGCGGAGCGCCGGTGGCGCGCGAAGAGGTCGTTGAGGGTCGCGATCCGGCTCGCCCGCACGGTCGCGGTGTCGGGCGGCGGATCGGAGACGGGGCCGTCCTCGAGCACGACGCCGAACCACGCGAGGTCGCCCCCGAGCTCGAGGGTCGTGGACGCCGGGCCGCGCAGGACCGCGGCGAAGCGCGCCGCGAGGTCCGCATGGTCCGGCGCTGCGCCTCGTGCGCGCAACGCGCTCCAGGCCGCGAAGAACGGCGCGAACGCCTCCGCGGTGAAACCCCGCCGGCCGAGCTCGTCCGCCAACACGTCCTCGAAGCGGCCGAGCTCCGCGACCCGCTCCGGCAGGGCCGCGAGCGCGCCGGCGGTGGGCAGGATCCGGCCCAGGCTGGCGAGACGGGCCTCGGGGGCCTCGCGGGCGAGCCACTCCCGCAGGCGCTCGAGCGACTCCCGCGCCTCGGCCGCGTCGCGACCGCGGGTGAGGAGGAGTTCACGGCCCGGGCCCTGCCCGAAACGGGCGCGGACCGCGCGATCGCCCTCCCACAACTCCGGCGCGGGGATTTCCAGCTCGCGGATGTCGTCGTGCCAGTGCAACCGCGTGAGCCCGAAGAGGGCGACCGCCGCGACCGCGGCCAGCCCCGCCCGCGCGCCGGGCGGGAGCGGGCGGCGGGGCGCATCGCCGCCGTCGAGTCGGGTCGCCCCCGCCCGGGTCCCGACCTGGGCGAACCACAGCACCGTGGCCGCGAGCGCCGAGAGAACGCCGGCGCAGACGAAGACGCCGAGCTGGCGGAGCAGCGGCAGTTCGGAGGCCGCGAGGAGGGAGAACCCGAGCAGCGTCGTGAGCGCGCTGCCGGCGAGCGGTCGTCGCAGGGCGCGAAGCCGCTCGCCGTAGCCCGCGCCCGGGCGACCGCGGTGGAGGTGGACGTGCAGCGCGTAATCCACCGCCACGCCGCCGAGGAGCGAGCCGAGCACGAGGACGAGCACGTGCGTGCGCGGGAAGAGCGCCGTGGTCGCCACCCAGGCGCCGAGCAACGCGCACAGCATCACCGGCACGAGGTGCACGATCTGCCACGGACGTCGCAACGCGATCGCGAGCACGGCCGCCACCGCGAGGATCGCGAAAAGGTTGAGGCTCTTGACCTCGGCCTCGATCCGGCGGCGGCTTTCGGCGGCGAAACGGCTCAGGGCGGTCCACTCCAGCCGCGCGTCCGGAGCGAGCGCCTGCGCCCGGGCGAGCGCGGCGTCGACGGCGGCGAAGACCGGGCCCTGCCCCTCCTCGCGCAGCGGCGGGGCCGCGGCCTCGGCCCAGATCAACGAGGCCTCGCCCGCCGCGTCCTCCGCGAGGCCCTGCAGTTCCTCCGCGACGTTCGCGAGGAGGAGCAGCGGATCGGCGGGCAACACCGCCTCGAAGGCGATCGCCTCCGGCCGGGAGAGGAACTCCTCGAGTCCGTCGGTGACGCGGCCCGCGAGCCAGGCGGGCCAGGCCGCGCCGCCGCCGGCCGTGAGGAACTCCCGGCGACGCGCGTCAAGCCAGTCGGGCAGGAGGAGGTCGAAACGGTGCTCGAAGACGAAACGCCCGGCCGCGTCGCGCGCCTCCGGGGC
>DAIPIQ010000139.1:0-11000 GCA_036770745.1 Opitutaceae bacterium
GGCACGGCCCTCAACGCAGACCCCGCCGGAGAATTCAGGACCTCCCATGTGATCGGAGCCGGCCACGAGCGCGGCGACGTCCCCGGAGACGCCGTCCGGACCGCCGAGGCGGCGGAGCTCCACCTCGAGCCCGGCCCCGGCGTAGAGGCCGTCGCGTTCGGCGACGAGCAGACCGGCGAACTGGACGTTCTTCACCGGCAGGTCGAGTTGCATGACCAGGCGGACGGGCGCCTCGGCGGCGCCGAGCATGGCGGCGGCGAAGGAACCGACGACGAGGGTGAAACGGTGGATCGCCGCCATGCCGGCCGGGCAGCACCGAGGGCGCCAGGGCCGGTATCGCGCTCGTGCAGTCCAGAGCGACCCGGAAAAGTGCCGGCCGCCTTCGGGCGATTACCCGTTTGACCCGTTGGGAGCGGACGCGCAAGGGGGGTGGGCGGGTGGGAAGCCCGTTTCGCATGACCTGGGAGATCGCCCTGATTTTTCTGCTGCTCGCCGGCTCGCTCGTCAGCTTCGCGCTCGAGCGGGTGCCGGCGGACGTGACCGCGCTCGTGCTCATGGCGGTGCTGCTCGTCACGGGGCTGTTGCCCGCGGCCGACGCGCTGGCGGTTTTTTCCAACCCCGGACCGATCACCGTCGGCGCGATGTTCGTGCTCTGTGCGGCGCTGGAGCACTGCGGAGCGATCGAGGTTCTGGCGCGAAGTCTCGACCGGGTCTCGCGGCTGCCGCCGCCGGTCATGCTGGCCTTGATCATCGCGGTCGTGGGCGCGATCTCGGCCTTCATCAACAACACCCCGGTCGTGGTCGTCTTCATGCCGCTGATGCTCGGCCTCGCGCGCAAGTCCGGCGTGCCCGCCTCGAAGCTTCTCATGCCGCTTTCGTTCGCGGCGGTGCTGGGAGGGCTCTGCACGCTGCTCGGCACGAGCACGAACATCGTCGTCTCCAGCGTGGCGCAGCAGATGGGGCAGGCGCGGTTCGGGATGTTCGAGCTCACCGCGGTGGGGCTCCCGGTCTTCCTCGTGGGCGGGCTCTACCTCGTGTTCGTCGGCCGGCGCCTGCTCCCGGTGCGCGAGACGCTCAGCTCGATCCTCTCGGACGAGGAGCGGCGGGAGTTCATCACCGAGGCGTTCGTCCAGGCGGGCTCGCCGCACGTCGGCCGGACGGTGCGGGAGGCGGGGCTGCTGAAGCGCCCGGGCATCCGGATGATCGAGGTCGTGCGTTCCGGCGTGGTGCTGCGCGAGGGGCTCCCGGAGCTGCGGCTCCTGCCGGGCGACCGGCTGGTCCTGGCGTGCCGTCCCTCCGGGGCGGCGCATGCGAAGGGGATCGAGGGGATCGACTTCGTGGCCGAGGCGGGCCTCGAGCAGATCGCGGCGCACGAGGGGCTGCTCGTCGAGGGGATCATCGGCCCGGCCTCGACCCTCGGCGGCTCGACGATCGCCGAGGCCAACATCCGCCAGCGTTTCCGCGTCGTCATCCTCGCGGTCCACCGCCGGGGGAGGAACCTCCGCGAGGACCTCGGCTCGGTGCGCCTCGAATTCGGCGACACCCTGCTGATGCTCGGGACGGAGCGGGCGGTGGCCGGCCTGCGCGGCAGTGACGACATCATCCTCATCGACCAGCCGCCGGTGCGGACGGAGAACCGCCGGCGCTCCATGCCGCTCGTGCTGGGCGCGCTCGTCGGGGTGGTGGTGGTCTCCGCCTTCGAGTGGGTCCCGATCGAGATCGCGGCCTTCGTCGCCTGCGTCCTGCTCGTCGCCACCGGCGCCCTGCGCACGCGCGAAGGATACGCCGCCATCCAGTGGAACATCCTGTTCATCATCTTCGCCATGCTCGGCCTCGGTGTGGCGATGGACCGCACCGGGGCCGCGACCTGGCTCGCGGAGGCGATGATCGGGCTCGTTGACGCGGTCGCGCCCGAGGCGAACAGGCCGCTCATGATGCTCGCGGTCGTCTACCTCGTCACGATGCTGTTGACCGAGGTGCTGAGCAACAACGCCGCGGGCGCGATCATGGCGACGCTCGCGATCGGGATCGCCGAATCGATGGGCGTGGGCGCGCGGCCGTTCCTGGTCGCGGTCGCGATCGCGGCCTCGGCGAGCTTCGCGACGCCGATCGGGTATCAGACGAACACCTACATCTACGGCGTCGGCGGCTACCGGTTCGCCGACTTCGTGAAGGTGGGCGCGCCGCTCAACCTCCTCGCGATGGTCACCGCGCTGATCGCGATCAGCGTGGCGTTTCCGTTCTGAGGGGCCGCCGCTCCGGCCCGGCGCGGACCATCCAGAGCAGCGAGGGCAGGTCCGCGACCACCCGGTCGAAGCGCGGCGCGACTCCCCGGCGGGCGCGACCAGTCCCTGGGATCCGGTGAACTGCGGGCGGGACGAGAGGCCCCGGGCCCGCCCACGGGCTGGGCGGCGTCCGTTCGGGCGCGGAGATGATCCAGGACGCGGCGCCCGGGGCGCGCGTCGTCAAGGCGTTCACCGTTTACGGGTTCGAGAACTTCGAGGACACGGCGTATCCGGGATATGGATCCCTGCGGCCGGTCCTGCCGCTCGCGGGCGATTCGGACGCGGCGAAGCGCGTGGTCGCCGGGCTCTGCGAGGAGCTCGGCTGGGAACCGCTCGACGTCGGCCCGCTCGCGAACAGCCTCCACCTCGAGCACCTCACGCTGCTCTGGATCAAGCTCGCCCGCGCCCGGGGCGCGGGTCGCCAGGGCGTGCCACGTTTACGGATTTGATGAGGGTGCGACCGGCGGCCCTCGCTCAGGCCCGGCGGGGCCACGGGCCGGTGATCGCGAGGGTGTAGCCGGGGTTCTGGATGTTCACGAAGAGCGTCGAGCCGTCGGGCGAGAAGCAGGCGCCGGCGAGTTCGCGGCCGGAGGTCGGGTTGCTTCCGAGCACGTAGAAGCCGCCCTCGGGAGTGACGCCGACGAGCCGGCACACGCCCTTGGTGTCCTCGCAGATCACGAGGTCGCCCCAAGGGGCGACGCAGAGGTTGTCGGCGTTGCTCACGAGTGCGGAGTCGTTGGGCTCGACGAAGAGCTCGATCGTGCCGGGGGCGTCGGCCTCGCGGGGCGTGCCCTCCCATGCGCTCGCCTTGTATTTGAAGATCTGGCCGAGCTGGGCCGGGCCGCCGTTGGTCATGGCGAACCAGGCCGCGTCCTCGCCCCACCACGCGCCCTCGCCGCGGGCGAAGAGCGCCGCGCCCGCCGCGAAGCCGCGGAGCCGCAGGTCGTGCCGCGGGCTTTCCGGTTCGTCGAGGTCGACCCACCGCACGGGCAGCGGGCGGCCGACGGGGAAGGTCGTGGCGGTCCAGTTGCGCGTGTCGGTCCCGGCCGAGTCGCGCAGGGTGAGGGCCTGGAGGCGTCCGCCGGCGGCGAGGTTTCCCGGCACGGCGGGGAGGAAACGATAGAGCAGGCCGTCGCCGGTGTCCTCGGTCTGGTAGACCGCGCCGCTCGCCGGATCGACGCAGATGGCCTCGTGGCGGAAACGCCCCATGGCCTTGAGCGCGACCGGCGGTTCGAGGCCGATCTCGGCGCGCGGCCGCACTTCGAAGTTGTAGCCGTGGTCCTGCTCCGCGTCGGGTTCGGGGTCGTTGTTCACCTCCTCGCAGGTCACCCACGTGCCCCAGGGGGTGACGCCACCCGCGCAGTTGCGCACCGTGCCGACGAGGCTGAGGAAATGGCGCTCGAGCCGGCGCGTGGCCGGATCGTAGACGAGCGTGGTGGTGCCGCCGAGGTTGGGGGCGATGCCGCGGCCGTAGTCGTAGAACCCGGCCCGGTCGATCCGGCCGAGGCGCGCGCCGTCGGGGCCGAAGGGCGAGTGCTGGGTCCACGCGCTCTCGATCTCGTGGTTGCGCACGAGGAGAACGCGGCCGTCGGGCCCGGGAAAGGCGGCCATGCCGTCGTGCATCCCGGGCACGAGGAGGCCGTCGTCCATTTCCTGGCCGCGCTCGGAAAACTTCGCGTAGGTGAAGCCCGCGGGGAGGTTGAAGAGGCCGGCCGGGTCGGCGCGCAGCGGGCCGAGGCCGACGCGGCTCGCGCCGGCTTCGGCGACGGCGGCGGCGAGCGGATTCTGGAGGAACGCCCGCAGCCCGAGAAAACCGGCCGAGGTCAACGTGGCGGAGCGGAGGAAGGCGCGGCGGGAACTCATCCCGCGAGGGAAACGCACAACCCGGCCGGCGCCAAGGCCGGCCGGGTGAAAGCTGCGTTACGGAGCGGGCCGCCGTCTCACGACGGCGGCTGCGGGGAGGACGGCGGCGGTGCGCTCAGGCGAGCACGTGCTGCCACTGGTTCTCGCGGGCCGAGCGGGCGGCCTTGAGCGCGCCGATCCCGACGTAGCGCTGGTAGTCCTGCCCGGCGAGGCGCACCTTCGGGTTTTCGTAGCCCTCGGCGGAGAGGCGTTTCTGCAGCTCGGTGTCGATCCCGCGGATCTGCGAGCCGCCGCCGGTGAGGATGATGTTCTGGAGGAGCTGCTCGACCCCGTCGCTGGAGGCGCGGGCGATCAGGCGGCGGCTGGATTCGACGATGCGGTCGAGGAGCGCGTTGCAGGCGTCGCCGATCACGTCGCCGAGCTCGATCGTGCGGGCCTTTCCGGCGATGAGGACCTTCACGTCGATCGGTTTGCGGCTCGGGCCGACGTAGGCGTGCGCCTCCTTGACCTCGCGGATCTTGTGGGTCGAGAGCCCGTTCTCGGGATAGACCTGGTCGATCGCCTCGAGGATCCGCGCATCGATCGCGTCGCCGGCGTAGGCGAAACTGATCTGGTCCTCGGCCGTCGGGAAGTAGCCCTGGACGAGGCAGAGGTCCGTCGTTCCGGCCCCGATGTCGATGAAGAGCGAATTCTGGACGGGATCGACGTAGCCCGACTGGCCGAGGCGCGCGTCGTCGCGCACCCCGAGGGCGGCGAGGAACGGCTCGGGGATGAGCAGCACCCGGTCGAAGACCCCGGCGACGGCGTTGCGGATGCCCTCGCGCGCGGCGGTCGAGGCGCCCGCGGGCACGCCGACCACGGCGCGGATCTCGGCCTCGCCGGCGGGATCGATCACGGAGCGCGTGTGGCGCATGAAGTCGCGGATCGCGCGTTCGTCGGAGACCACGCCGTCGAGCACCGGCCGGGAGAGTTCGACGTGGAGGCGGTTCTTGAGGGCCTCCTCGCCGAAGAGCACGTCGGCGTTGCCCGGGATGATGCCGTTCACGATCCCGTTCTTCACATAGCCGACCACCGAGGGGATGATCTTGCCGACGGCGATGTCGCTATCGCCCACGGCGCCGGCGATCAGGCAGGACTTGTTCGTGCCGAGGTCGAAACCGAGCAGAAGCGTCTTGCGGCCGGAGCGGGCCTGGATCGGAGGGGGCGCGCCGTTGGCGGGTCGGGCGGTCGTGGGAGCGGGCGGGGTGGATGGGGCGGATGTGACGGGCATGGAGGGAGGGTGTCGTGGGTTGGTGGAAGCGACCACGCTGCCGACAGCGGCGCGCGCGGGCGCGAAGAGACCGGGGCGCGGCCCCGGCTCCGCCTGCGACACCGGAAGCCGGGCGAGGTTTCCGGGAAGTTTCTCCGCGGCGACGATCCGGCCGCTACCGCCGCCCCTGCAGCTCGACGAAGCGCGCCACGATCGCCCCCTGGCGGGCGTGGCGCCCGCCGGTCACGACCGGCCGGCCGCCGACCCAGACCTCGCGGATCGTGCGCCGCTCTGCCGCTTCGAGCACCGCCTCGAGCAGGCCCTCGGGCGAGGCCCCGGCGATCGCGGGGTCATAACGGTTGACCGTGAAAAAATCCGCCGGGCGGCCGACCTCGAGCGCGCCGCTCGGGGCCCCGAGCGCGCGCGCCCCCGCGACCGTGGCCGCGTGGAAACGCGCCGCCGGCGTGCCGCCGCCCGGCAGGCGCCGCGCCGCGTCGAGCAGGTCGAAGCGCGGGTGCGCGTGCGTGCCGAGCGCGACCTCGACCCCCGCCGCACGGAGGTTGGCGAGGGTCTCCGCGCCCGCGGCGTCGACGCCCGCCCCCGCGCAGAACTGCGCGCGCGCCTCTCCCAGCGCCCGCGCCTCCCCCGCCGCGATCGGGGCGCCTTCGAGCACGGCCACGCGCTTGTCGAGCAGGCCGTGCGTGGCGAGGAAACGCGCCGCCGATTCGCGCCCCGCGGGCGACGCGATCTGGAGGCGGTGCCGTCCGGCGTGGGCGACCGCGGCGATCGCCGCGAGCTCCTCCGGCGGGATGGTCCCGAAGTCCGGCACGATCACCCCGAGCGAGGAGGCCTCGCCGATGGGCTCGGCGGCGAGCCGCGCGCGAAGCGCGTCCATCCGGCGCCGCAAGCCGGCGTCGTCGTCCGCGGCGACGAAGAGCCAGGCGCGGATCCCGAGGTCGCGCGCCGCCCGGAGGATCGCGAGCTGCGCGGCCTCGTCGAGCCCCGCGGGCGTCCCGCACTCGCCCACGCAGGTGACGCCCGAGAGGAGCATCTCGAGGAAGGCCATCCGCGCCGTGTCGTGGACGTCCTCCGGCGTCAGTCGCTCCGGGGCCGCGCGGTCGGGGCGGCCGCGGTCGAGGCGCCGCAGGCACTGCGCGTGCGTATTGACGAGCCCGGGCAGCGCGGCCTGTCCCTCCAGCCGGCGCGCTGCGGCGAGGTCGGCGGGCTCGCGGGAAAACCGCGTGATCCGCCCGAGCTCGTCGGCGAAGAAGGCGAGGCCGGGCTCGAAGGCGCCGCCGGTGAAGACGAAGTCGGGCGACCAGCCGGTCTCGCGGGCATGGGGTGCGGGTTTCAACACGGCGGGTTGTACGGGAACGCCCGCCCGCGACAAGCCGCGGGGGGGCGATCGGAGGTGGTGGCTTTGATTGCGACAAGCCGCGGGCCGCGGGTCAGAGGCGCATTGCCAGCCGCTGGGCGGCGGTGTTGGATCCCGGGCGTTTCCCCATGAAAAGGCACCTTCCTCGTCGCGACTTCCTGAAAAGCTCGGCCCTGCTCACCGCGGGGCTCGCCCTCCCGGGGCTCACCTCCTGCGTCTCGCCCTCGCGCCCCGTCGCCCGGCGGCCGGCCGCGGGCGATCGACTCGCCGTCGGCGTCATCGGATTCGGGACGATCGCGCAGGCGACCACGCCCAACTTCCTCAGCGACCCGCGCGTGCAGATCATCGCCGTCGCCGATCCCGTGGCCGAGTTGGGCAACTACGGCTACCGCGGCGAGAAGACCGGCGGGCGGCTCGTCGGCCAACGCGTCGTCGACGCCTTCTACGCCGAGCAGGCGAAGGGCGGCTACAAGGGCTGCGCGGTCTACGAGGATTTCCGCGAGATGTTCGGGCGCGAGGATCTCGACGCCGTCGTGATCAACACCCCCGACCACTGGCACTGCGCCGCCGCCGTGCTCGCGGCCCGGCGCGGCCTCCACATCTACGGCCAGAAGCCGCTCGCGATGTCGATCGGCGAGGGCCGCCGGATGGCCGACGAGGTCAAGGCCGCGGGCGTGGTCTGGCAGACCGGCAGCCAGCAGCGCAGCAGCGTCTACTTCCGCATGGCCTGCGAGTTCGTCCGCAACAACCGCCTCGGTCGCCTGCAGGGCGTGCGCGTGCGGCTGCCCGGCGGCCACAAGGACTGGTCGCAGCTCGCCGCGCGCACCGCTCCCGAGCGCGTGCCGGAGGGCGTCAACCACGACCTCTGGCTCGGGCCCGCGCCGGAGCGGCCCTACATCCCCGCGCTCTTCCAGCTCAACTGGCGGCACAACTTCGACTACTCGGGCGGCATGATCACCGACTGGGGCGCGCACCACCTCGACATCGTGCAGTGGGCGCTCGGGATGGACGCCTCGGGGCCGGGCCGCATCGAGATCCGTTCGGCCACGCTCCCGCCCGCCGACGCGCTCTACAACACCGTCTCCGACTTCGATTTCGACGTGATCTATCCGGGCGGGCTGCGCGTCAACGTGACCAGCCGCGAGGACAACGGCATCACCTTCGAGGGCGGGGACGGCCGCGCGATCTTCATCAACCGCGAGAAACTCGAGACCACCCCGGCCGAGCTGCGGCGCGAGCGGATCCGCGACGACGAGGTGCGGCTCTACGAGAGCCGGATGCACGAGCACAACTTCGTCGACGCGATCTACGAGGGCCGCGAGACGATCACCCCGATCGAGGTCGGCCACCGCTCGATCGCGATCTCCCACCTCGCCAACATCGCGATCCGCCTGGGGCGCTCCTCGCTCGATTGGGATCCCGTGGCCGAGCGCGTCCGCGGCGACGACAAGGCCGACGCGATGCTCCAGACCCCGATGCGCGCCCGTTACGCGGTGTGAACGTCGTCGGCGTCTTCGCCGGCATCGGCGGGATCGAGCTCGGCCTCCACGCGGCCGGCCACGCGACGCGGCTGCTCTGCGAGCTCGATCCCGCGGCGCGCGCCGTCCTGCGCGAGCGTTTCCCCGGGATCCCGCTGCACGACGACATCCGCACGCTCGAGCGGCTGCCCCCGGGCACGGATCTGTTGGCGGGCGGGTTTCCCTGCCAGGACCTCTCGCAGGCGGGCCGGACGCGCGGGATCGGGGGCGGGAACTCCGGGTTGGTGGGCGAGATCTTCCGCCTCCTGCGCACGCACGACGTCCCGCACCTCCTCCTGGAGAACGTCCCCTTCATGCTCGCGCTGGACGGCGGTCGCGCGATGCGCCACGTGACGGGCGCGCTCGAGGAGCTGGGGTATCGCTGGGCCCATCGGGTCGTGGACGCCCGCGCCTTCGGGCTCCCGCAACGCCGCCGCCGCCTCGTCCTCCTCGCCTCGAGGAAGATCGACCCGGTCGGATTCCTGACAACCGACGAGGCGCGGCCCGCCGAGACGGAGGACTGGCGGGGGAGGGCGTGCGGGTTCTATTGGACCGAGGGCGTGCGCGGGCTCGGCTGGGCGGTCGACGCGGTCCCGACGCTCAAGGGCGGCTCCACCGTCGGCATCGCGTCTCCGCCCGCGATCTGGATGCCCGACGGCGGGATCGTCACCCCCGACATCCGCGACGCGGAGCGGCTCCAGGGATTCGCGGCGGACTGGACGTTGCCGGCCGAGGCGGTCGCGCGAAAAGGCTTCCGCTGGAAACTCGTCGGCAACGCGGTCCCGGCGCCGCTGTTCGGTTGGATCGGCGAACGCCTCGCGCGGCCCCCGGGGCCGGTCGCGTTTCGCGGCCGCCCCTTCGAGCCGGGCGCGAAGTGGCCGGCGGCGGCGTGCGGCGGCCCGGGGTCGGAACCGCTCGCGCTCGCCGCGACGCCGTGGCCGTTCGCGCCGGAGCGGGCCGCGCTCGCCGCGTTTCTCCGCTTTCCGCCGAAGCCGCTCTCGCTCCGGGCGACGACCGGCTTCCTCGCGCGCCTCCGCTCGGGCCGGCTTCGGTTTCCCCCGGAATTCCTCGAGGCGCTGGAGCGCCACGCCGCCTCGCTCGCGGAGGCCGCGGCCCCTCAGGGCGTGGCCCGCAGAAGCGGGAGAAGCTCTTCGAGGCCCTCCGCCATCGAGACGCGCGGCGCGTAGCCGAGGTCGCGGCGGGCGGCGCCGATGGCGAACCAGTGGTCCTTCGCCAGCTCGGAGGCGACGAAGCGCGTCATCGGCGGTTCGCCGCGCAACGGCAGCACCGTCCACAGGGCCTCGCAGACCGCGCCGAGCCGCGAGGCCGCGCCGAGGCCGATCCGGCGGGTCGCGGGCGGGATGTCGAGGCGGCGGAGCAGGTCGTTGATCCACTCCCAGAGCACGACGGGTTCGCCGTTGGTGATGAAGTAGGCGCGGCCGCCCGCGGCGGCGCCGGGCGCGGCGAGGGCGCGCTCGGCGAGCAGGTGCGCGTCGACGACGTTGGCGACGTGGGTGAGGTCGACGATGTTGCGCCCTGTACCCACGATCCGGAGACGACCGGCGCGGGCCCGGGCGACGACCCGGGGCACGAGGTTGCGGTCGCCGGGCCCCCAGACGAGGTGGGGGCGCAGCGCGGTGACGGCGAACCCGCCCGGGCGGTGCGCCGCGAGGGCGTGGGCCTCGGCGATCGCCTTCGTGCGCGGATAGTCGGCGGGAAAGCGCACGCCGCGCGGCTGCGTCTCGTCGACGCCGGCGAGGTCGGCCCCGTTGAAGACGACGCTGGGCGAGCTCGTGAAGACCAGCCGCCGCGCGCCCGCGGCGCGGGCCGCCTCCAGGACGGCGCGCGTGCCCTCGATGTTGGTGCGCTCGAACTCCTCCCGCCTTCCCCAGACCCCGACCCTGGCGGCGACGTGGAACACCGTCTCCACCCCGGCGCAGGCGGTGCCGAGGGCCGCGGCGTCGGCGAGGTCGCCGCGGACGATCCCGACGCCGAGGGCGGCGAGCTCCGGGAGGGGCGAGCGGGCGAGGGCGCGCACCTCGCGCCCCTCGGCGCGGAGGCGGCGGGCGAGGGCTCCGCCGACGAAACCGCCGGCGCCGGTCACGAGCACCCGGCCGGAGGGAGCGGGGCTCACGGCACGAGGATCGGCCTTCGCCGCGCGAAGAGGCGGGCGAGCTCGAGGCGGTGGATCTTGGCGTTGTGGCGCACGTCGACGGGGAAGCGGCGGTGGAAGAAGAAGCAGTCGATCGTGCGCGTCGTCGCCCGGGCGACGCCCAGGGCGCGGAGCTCCTCGACGAAGCGGAGGCGCGCGAGCTGGGAGCGCGGCCAGCACCCGGGCTTCGGCTCGATCACGAGCGCCGGCACGATCCCGCGGGCGGAGCCGAGGGCGATCAGCGCGGTGCGGGCGACCCGCGGATGCACGTTGAAGACCGGCTCGCAACACTCGGTGTAGTGGACGCCGTCGTGCGCGACCACGCGCTCGGCCATGCGCCCGCAGAACCACAGGCGCCCGGCCTCGTCGAGCCGGCCGGCGTCGCCCATCCGGTGGAAGTGGGCCGGGCCGCCGTCGGGAGGATTTGGATACGCGATCTTGGACCGCGCCGTCGCCTCCGGCAGCCCGTCGTAGGCGCGGGTCGCGGTCGCGCCGCGCACGACGATCTCGCCGATCGAGCCCGCCGGCGCCGCCAGGGCGTCGTCCCACGTCGCGACGA
>DAIPIQ010000140.1:0-10986 GCA_036770745.1 Opitutaceae bacterium
GGCCGAGCCGCATTTCCCTGCCGCGCAGACCCCGTCGGAGAATTCAGGACCTCCCCTGAACCGGGCCGCGTTTTCGCCGGGAGTGCCGGCCGCGGTTGGCTTGTTTCGTGCTCAGGGGTCCCCGGAATAATCCACACCCACCAGGCTCCCAAACGATCCACGAACCAACCATGCCGCCCAAAAACCGTCACGTAACCGCCACGGCCCTCGCCGTCTTCGCGCTCCCTTCCGTGTTCGCACAGGAAAAGCCGGTAGAGCTCGACGCCTTCGTCGTCGACGAGGTCCCGATCGAGGAGAACATCATGCCGACGAGCCGGCCGTTCGACTCCGTCTACGGCGTGCCCCGCAGCATCCTGGAGACGCCGCGCAACGTAACCATCATCTCCCGCGAGCAGCTCGACGCGATCGCGATCAACGACGTGCGCGACTTCACCAAGCTCACCTCGAGCTCGTTCACGCGCACGAATTTCGGCGCGCCGGCCACCCCCGACATCCGCACCCAGATCGGCGACACGATGTGGAACGGCATCCGCCGCGGCCTCACCAGCAACGGCAACGGCCTGCCCATCGACTTCAACGCGATCGAGTCGGTGAACATCGTCAAGGGCCCCGCCTCCGTGGTCCACGGGGCCTCGATGTACGTCGGCGGCTACGCCGACTTCGTCACCAAGCGTCCCTACTTCGACCAGTTCCGCGGCCAGGCCTCGCTGACCTACGGGAGCTACGACAAGAAGCAGTGGTCGGTCGACGTCGGCGGCCCGGTCTCGGACCGGCTCGCCTACCGCGTGAGCTACTCGGGCGAGGACTCCGGCAGCTTCTACGACTTCTCCCACAAGACGACCAACGCCCTCTACGGCGCGCTCACCTTCCGGCCGAGTGATCGCTACGAGCTCTTCCTCAACGGCGAGTTCTTCCGCGCCAGCTACACCGAGCACTTCGGAATCAACCGCCCGACGCAGGACCTGATCGATCGCGGCCTCTACATCCCCGGGGTGAACAACAACCCCGCGCCCGGCCCCGGCGGCGCCTACGTCGACTCGACCGGCGCCACGATCGGCTTCGGCAATCCCGGCGTGCCCGGCGGGGTCGCCGCGCCCGTCTCCGACCCGCAGAACTCGCGCTGGGTCACGACCGGTTTCCCCGTCACCAACCGGGTGGTCTTCGGCGCCCCCGTGCCCGTCGACCGGAGCTGGCGCCTGATCCGGCCCGGCGACGACTCCGACGGCAGCAGCCTCGTGCTCCAGGCCCTTCAGACCTTCAAGCTCGAGGAGGACGCCCGGATCGTGAGCAACACGCTCTTCAACTACATCAAACGCGACACCTTCAGCTCCTACCACTACTCCGAGATCATCGACCCGAGTTACCGGATCGAGTCGCGCCTCGAGTACCAGAAACGGCTCGAGAGCTCGAGCTTCTCCACCGGCGCGGCCCTCAGCTACCAGGCGGTCAAGGCCTACAACCACTTCTTCTTCGAGCCCGCCAACGTCTGGGATCTTTCCCTCCGGGCCAACGAGTTCATCAACGTCTACAACTCGGTGAACTGGCCCGACGCCTCCCCCGTCCCGGGCTGGGAGGGCCGTTTCGCCACCCCCGGCGTCTTCAACGGCGACACCAACGACTCCTCCGCCTTTGGCATCGGCCCGTTCGCCCAGGTCGACCACCGCTTCAACGACCGCTTCTCGATCCTCGCCGGCGTGCGCGTCGACTTCCTCGACGTCTCCGCCCGCGATCCGCTCGCGCCCGTCTTCATCGTGTCGGCCGACGACGACATCAACGTCAGCCTCCTCAACTACAACATCAGCCCCCTCTTCAAGATCACCGAGACGCTCACTGTCTACGGCACCTACAACCACAGCGAGAACCCCGGCGGCGCGGTCGGCAACGGCGGCGGTTTCGGCCAGTGGGAGGACGCCGACGGCGACGGCGTCTACACGCTCACCAAGAGCCGTTTCGAGCAGGAGAGCGAACTCATCGAGGTCGGCGCGAAGGCGTCGTTCCTCGACGGGAAACTCTTCCTCGGGGCCGCGCTCTTCAAACAAGAGCGCACGAACCTCAGCATCGACGGCTCGATCGACGAGTTCACGACCGAGGGCTTCGAGATCGAGGGCAACTACCAGCCCAACCGCAACTGGTTCTTCGTCGCCGGCTGGTCGATCCTCGACTCCACGGTCAACGGCCCCGGCTTCGACGTGAACAACACCTCGCCCTTCCTCCCCGGCCAGACGCCGTTCTTCTTCCTCCCGCCCGGCGAGATCCAGCGGCAGGGCGTGCCCCGCCACACCGTCAACGCCCTCGCCTCCTACAAGGCCGCCAACGGCTTCGGCGTCCAACTCGCCGGGTTCCTCACCAGCCGGATGACCAACAACGTCGCCGGCTCCCTCGTGATCCCCACGCAGTACAACCTCGACCTGACCTTCCTCTACGAGAAGCCGACGTGGGAGACGCGGATCACGATCCTCAACGTGACCGACGAGAAGAACTGGTCCCCGCCGAACCAGGTCTACGGCGGCGAATCCATCTTCGCCGAACCCCCGATCCGCATCGAAGGCACGTTCACCTATCGGTTCTGATCCGGGCCTCATCCCGCCCTCTCCCGACCCTGGTTCCGCCCGCTGCGGAACCAGGGTTTTTTTTCGGCTCCTTGCCGCTCCCGCGGACCCCGCCCCGTGCCTCTCGCCGAGAGGCGTGTTCCGCCCTGCCCCCAACCTGGGAGACGAACGACCACCATTTCCGCGCGAACACGCCACCTCCGTCGCGACCGCACCCGCCGTCATGAGACGGTGGACCCCGCCCCCACCACACCTCGATCGCGCGCGGCCTACCGCGCTTCGTCCAGCTCCGCCAGCAGACCCATGAGCAGCTTCGCCCCGGTCCCCGAAGCGATCGCGTCGTAGACGTTCTCCACGTTCTTCCCCTCCTGCCCGCCCGCGAGATCGCTCACCGAGCGGATCACGACCCAGTCGACATCGTTGACGAAACAGACCTGACCGACCGCCGCCGACTCCATCTCGGTGACGTCGGCCGCGAAAACCCGCCGCGTCCACTCGCGGTAGCTCCCGTTGTCGAGGAAGACAGAACCCGTCACGCCGTTGCCACCCACAAACACCCGCACCGCCGTGCCCGACGGCATCGCGATCGTCCCGACACGCTCCACCGCCCGCCGCGCCGCCTCCAGCAACCGCGGCGTCGCCGCGAAATACGGGACGTCCCGCGGCTTCTCCCAACCATCCCGGACCACAGAGACCTCGTCGGGGTGGATGAACCCGAAATTCTCATAGCGCGGCGCATGCGGATCGGGTCGCGCGAGGTGGCGCGCGAGCGTCGCCGCGTAGTAGTCGGGGTTCACGTAGATCGACTCGTCGTGGTAGTACCAGCGTTCCGGCACCGCGATGTCCCCGGGTCGCAGCTCGGGATTCACCGCTCCCGCGATCCCCATCATCACCACCTCGCGGATCGGGAAATAATCCAGCGCCATCTGCAGCGTCATGGCGGCGTTGGCCACGCTGATCCCCGTCGTGAACACCACGACGGGCGCCTCCCGGAACGTCCCCAGCCGATACGTCACCCCCCGGAACCGCAGCGTCGCTCCCAACTCTCCGTCCGGGCTCGCCGCGAAGGCCTCCTCGATCGCCCGGATCTCCGGTGCGTAGGCCGCCACGATCGCCGTCAAACGCGGCGCATCGCCGAACGACCGCGGACCATACTCCGCCACCGAACCCACGCCCGGCACGACCAGGCCCGCCAAGAACACCACCGAGACGAAGAAACGCATTCCGCCCGAAAGCAGCCGCCATTCCATCCAACGGGCCCAAAGCCCCCCTCCACGTAGCTGCCGCCGAAAGGCGGCGGTCCCCAGCCCGCCTCGTGCCACCACAACCCCGCTCGCGCACAACACCCAGTGCGAAGAATTCCTGAATTTCGTATTGCAACAGAGTCTCATTATCATACAGGTCGCCCTCCCGTATGAGAATGGGTCGCGAAACGCACCTCCCACCACCGCTCCGACGTTTCGGGCCGGCCTCGTCCTGCCTGCTCGTGGGAGGCGGACTCCCATCGGCTTACCGGAGGCCTGTGCAGATTTTTTCCTGTTTGATGAGACTGCGACTCGGTCTCTCGATACACCACCCAAGAGCCCGCTTCCCGAACACGTCCGCCTCGACTTCCCAAGCGACCGGCCTTGGGCCCTCCCAGCGACGCCCCCTCCGCCTCCGCCCCACCCACCAATCATGAAATTTAGAACCCTCCTCGCCACCCTCGCCTCCACCGGATCACTGGCCGCCCAACCGGCCTCCGTTCCTCCCGTCTCCATCGACGCCGACGCTTCGCCCGCCGCGGTCGAACTGCCGACGTTCGAGGTCGTCGGTCGCTCCGATGCGCTCGACCTTGCCGACCTCCGGCAGCGGTTTCAGCCCACCCAGGTCCGCGAACTCTTCGCCCAGGACGCGGCGGCCTCGCTCGGCGGCGGCACCCGCAACGGCCAGCGCCTCGTCCTCCGGGGAATCGAGGGCAGCAACCTCAACATCACCGTCGACGGGGCCCGGCAGGGTTCGAATCTCTACAACCACCGCGGCGGGCTCGCCAACATCGACGCCGACATCCTGAAACAAGTCGAAGTCGCCCCCGGCCCGATCGCGGCCGACCAGGGTTACGGCGCCCTCGGCGGGGCCATCCGCTACGAGACCGCGGATGCGCAGGACCTGCTGCGCGACGGGCGCACCCTCGGCGCGCGCTCCCGCCTCACCTTCGCCTCCGCCACCGAGACCTGGCAGGGCTCGCTCTCGGCCGCCGTCAGGGCCGGGGAGCACGTCGGCATCCACGCCTACGCCTCCCACGCGGAGTTCGACCGCCTGCGGATCGGCGGCGGCTTCGAGGCGCCTTTCTCCGCCGGTCGGGACCGCACCCGCCTCGTGAAACTCAGCCTGCTGGAAACGGGCGCCCACTCCGTCCGCCTCGGCTTCGAGCGCAACGTGGCCGACGGGTTCAACTTCATGCAGCGGGGCGATTTCCCCTATCAGGTGCAGCCGCCCGTCACCTCGCGCCCCCCGCAACAGCAGACGCTCACCCGCGAGACCTCCTCGCTGAACTGGCGCTTCGATCCCGGGTCGGAGTGGTTCGACGTCCGCCTCTCGGTCAACGGCAACGACAACGACTTCTTTGCGCCGAACTCCAACGGCGAGCGCTTCATCTCCCGCGTACGCGGGGCCGACCTGCGCAACACCGCCTCCTACGCCGTCGGCCGGATCCCCGTGCGCACCACCGCCGGCGTCGAATGGTACCGCGACCGCGGCCTCTCCCGCATCAACGGTCGCGCCGACACCCGCACCGCGGTCGAAAACACCGGCCTCTTCCTCCAGAATCGCGGCGAGGCCGGTCCGGTCTCGTTCTCGTTCGGGGCCCGACTCGACGACTACGAGGCGCTCTACAGCTCGCGTTCGACGGAGGGCGACGAGTTGTCGGTCAACGCCGGCGCCGCCTGGTCCCTGCCCGCAGGGCTCACCCCGTTCGTCGGCTACGGCGAGGCGACGCGCGCCTTCGGCAACATGCCCCTCCAGTTCGCCCGCAACATCGTCGCCACCGGCCTGCTCTTCAACGGCTCGACCACGGCCGACCTGCGGCCGGAGCGCTCGCGCCAGCTCGAGGGCGGCCTGCGCTTCGAGCGGCGGGGGGTGCTCGCGGCCGATGACTTCGTCACCGCCTCGGCCACGCTGTTCCGCAACCGGATCGCTGACTTCATCGGCTTCCGCCAGCCCGGCACCGGCGGACTCGGCGGCCGTCCCATCACCGAGTTCTACAACGAGCCGCTCGAGACCGAGTGGCGCGGCGTCGACCTCCGCGTCGCCTACGCGCGCGGGGGCTTCCACGGTTCGCTCGCCTACGCCGACACCAAGGTCGAGAACCCACCCCTGGCCGCGCAGTTCATCGCCCGGATCACCGCGCCCACCGGCCCCAAGTTCGTGGGCGACGCCCGCTACGCCTGGGCCGATCGGCGCTTCAGCCTCGGCTACACCCTCACGTGGGTGGACGCGCTCACCGCCGACCGCGTCCCGGCCGGGCAGGCGACCTACATCCCGCGTCCCGGCTATGTGCTCCACGATGTGCAGTTCACCTGGTCGCCCCGGCAATGGTCCGGCGTCACCGCCTCGCTCGCCGTCCACAACCTGGCCGACAAGCGCTACAGCAGCCACGCCACGCTGACCGAGCGCGGCTTCGCCACCGAAGAGGCCGGGCGCGACGTGCGGCTCAGCCTGGCGTGGGCCTTCTGAGCGCGACCGCCCGCGCCCTCCGAACCGTGACCGTGCCGCTCCAGAGTCACCTCGTTCCCCGTAGCTGCCGACGTCAGGAGGCGGGCGTGGGCGCCCGCCATCCGCGCTTCGCCAGCCTCGCCACCCCGACCGCTACACCGCCTGCTTCAGTTCTCCGGAGCGATCAGCCGCACCTTCGGAAAGTAGCTCCGGTAGCGGCCGGCATCCCGCGTCAGCAACGTCAGGCCCGCGACCTGCGCATGCGCGCCAATGTAGAAATCGGGGAGGGGCGAGCGACGCGTGCCGCCGGAGCGGCGGTAGCGCACGAAGGCGTGGCCCGCGAGCCACGCCGCGGAGTAGGGCAGCTCCAGCCGGGCGAAACGCGTGGTCGGCAGGAAGCGATCCAACTCGGACTCCGACGCGAACGCGGCTCCCAGTTCGGCGTAAATCACCGGGTTGATCGCCAGGCCCTCGCGGGAGCCCGCCTCGGCCATCGCGCGGGTCGACCACGACCGCCATTCGCCGGACGCGGCGAAGACATCGACCAACACGTTCGAGTCGACGAGGACCATCAGTCCTCACCCCGCGTCAGCCGCATCAACTCGTCGGCCGTGAAGCGGAGCTTCGCCTTCCCGCGCACGCGCTGGAGCCAGGCCTCCATCTTCTTTCGCCGCTCGGCCTTGGCGACTTTCACGAGGACGCCTCCGGCCGAGCTCTCGAAGGTCACCTCGGTGCCCGGGAGCAGCCCGCACTTTTCCCGCAGCGCCCGCGGGATCGTCACCTGTCCCTTGCTGGTGAGTTTCATGGTAAGACTTTCCCCTGTGGACTCTTACCCGTCAAGACCCGCGGCTCTTCGCCGCCACCCGCCCTCGACCGGTTCCGCCCATGAATGACACGACCTCCCGCTCCCGCGTGCGCTGCGAGATCCTCGCCCCCCGCGCCGCCCAGGCGGCCGCGCTCGCCGAGATCGCCCTCGCCCTCGCCCGCGACGTCGGCCAACCGCTCGAAGTGGAGCGGCTCTCGATCGGCGCGCCCCGTCGCCGCACCCCGCCCGCCGAGGCCGTGCTGACGCTGCACCTCCCCGCCGAACTGGCCGCGAGCCAGCACGAGGTCTGGTGCCTCGCCTGCCGGCTCGCCTGTTTCTGCCCTTCCGCCCGCGTGAGCGTGCTCGTGCAGGGCGCAGAGTTCCAACCCGCCGAGCCGGCCGCCCAACCTCGGCCGCCCCGCACCGCATGAACGCGCCCCAAGGCCCGCGCTTTCTCGCGAATCCGCTGCTCAGCCTCGGGCTCTCGGCGCTGAGCCTGCTCGCCGTCGGCTACGCGGTCGTGACCCGACCCGCCGGCCCGCGGCCGGCCACCTCCGCAGTGGCGGCCGAAGGTTCGGCGCCCGTCCTCGCGATCCGCGAGCTCGCCCGACACCTCGACGCGCTCGTGCGCGCCGGGGACGACGGGGATTGGAACGACGCGCGCCTTCAGGCCGAAGCCACCCGGCGATGCCTCGACGCCGCGATCGCGCGCCACCCGGCGCTCCCCGAGGCCGGCCACCGCTCCCTCGCGGACGGCCTCGGAATACTGGAGCGCCTCCTGCGCGACGCCCCGCCACCGCCGCCCGACGCGTTTCGCGCGGCCCGCGCGGCCCTGCTCGACACCTGTGCCGTCTGCCATCGCGAGACGGGGGCGCCACGGCTCGAGCCGCTCGCCTCGATCTCCTCCGCGGCCCGGCCGCCCGTCCGATGAGAAAACCCCGACGCCTCCTCGTCCGCCGCGCCGGCCCCCTACCGCGCCTCGCCCGCACAAGCGTCCCCGGAGCCACCCGGTGTTTCCGCACCGACCCGGCCGGCCGCATCGCCCTCATCCAGGACTGGCCGCGCCTCCTCGCGGCCGCGCGCGAGCTCCCGCGGATCGCGTGGCAGTGCCATCATGCCTCGGCGCGCCTGCTGAGCTTCGAAACGCTGCCGGAGCTCGCGTGGGGCGATGATGGCACGACGGCGGCCGACGCGGACGGGCGTTTCATCCTGCCCACCTCCCGTTGGGGCTTGGCCTGGGCGCGGATCTCGCGCTGCGCCTGTTGCGAATCCCCCGGGTGGGTCGGGATGCACGACGTGACGGGCCGCGAGTTCCTCCGGTTTAACGCGCCGCCCGGATGCCCGCCGGAGCTCTGGGCCGATTTCCTCGACCCGCTGCGGCACCGGGGCGAGCCCGTCCTCCGACGCCCGCCGACGGTCGGCTTTCCGACGATCGAGGCCGTCAAGGTCGCGGGTGCGGCGCAGGAGTTGACGACGCTTCTCTCCGCCCTCCGCGACGAGCGCGTGGCGCTTGTCGTCGAGCTCGCCACCACGGGGGCCCTCCGGCGCGAGAGCTTCGACTTGGGAGACATCGCCGTCGAAGGCCCACTGCTCGCCGTCCGGGGGCCCGAAGCGCTCCTCCAGCTCGCCCTTCCCGCCGTGGTCGGGCTCGCCGTCTCGTCGGATGCCGACGGCGATCGGCTCCACGCCCTCGGCCCCGGCGAAACGCCCTTGCTCGCCCTCACCGCCACCGTCGGTGCGTCGGCGCGGGCAGTCTGGCACGCGGCCCTGCACGCCGCCTTCCCGGAGCTCGCCCGAGCCGCCCACCCATGAAACCGCCACCCGCCCGGCAACCGACCGCCCTCGAGTTCACCACCGCGATCCTCAACGCCGTGGTGGTCGTCCTCCTCTTCCTCCTCGCCCTCCACCTCGGCTGACCGGGCCCGAACCGATCTCCCATGCCCTCCCGACCTCACTCCTTCGCCTCCGCCGTGGCGCTCGCCGCCACCGGAGCCGTCGCCCTCGCCGCACCCGCGGCCGCACAAGAACGCCGCGCGTCAGCCGACGAGATCGTGAACCTCGAGCAATACGAGGTCACCGCCACGCTCGACTCCTACCGCGCCGCCGACGCGCCCGACACCCTCAAGCACGGCGCGGCCCTGCGCGCCTCGCCCTTCACGGTCCAGGTCGCCAACGCCGCCTTCCTCGCCGACCTCCGCGCCGAGACGCTCGCCGACGTCTACCCCTACCTCACCGGCCTCTCCGCCAGCGGCACCCGCGCCGACAGCTTCACCGTGCGCGGCTTCGATTCGAACCGCGAATCGGTCCAGGTCGACGGCCTGCCCGGCACCACCACCGTTTTCGGCTCGCCGCCCAGCGCCAACGTCGACCGCGTCGAAATCCTCAAAGGCCCCGCCTCCGTCCTCTACGGCGCCCTCGCCCCCGGCGGCATCGTCAACCTCGTCACGAAACGCCCGCTCGCCGCCCCGCGCCACGAGGTGTTCACCAGCATCCGCAGCTACGCGGGGCGCACCAGCTCGCTCGGCGACGACCTCGGCGCGCAGGTGACGCTCGACTCCGGCGGCCCGCTCACCCGCGACGCGCGCTGGCGCTACCGGCTCGTCGCCCGTTACGAGGAGGACGCCTCCTTCCGCCGCAACGTCGAGGGCGAGCGCCTCCTGCTCGCGCCCTCGGTGAGCTGGCATCCGAGCGCCGACACCTCGCTGCTCGCCAGCCTCGAGTGGCTCGACGAGAGCGGCCGGGCCGACGCCGGCCTCGTCGCCCCGGGCAACGACCTCTCGCGTATCGCTCCCATCGATACGCGCTACCAGGCGCGCGTCGACGCCGACGCCGACCGCGGTCTCGCCCTCGCCGTCAACGCCGAGCACGCCTTCGCGCCCGATCGCCGGCTCGTCGTCGCCTGGCGCAGCGTCTGGCACGACGACCAGCGCACGCTCTACGAGAACAACGCCCTCCTCACCGTCGCCGGCCAGCCCGTGCTGCGCCGCCGCTTCCGCGACCAATACAACGAGCGCCAATACCATTTCCTCGACGCCCGCTGGCAGCAGGAGTTCACCACCGGCCCGGTTGCGCACCGCCTCCTGCTCGGGGCGAACGCCGGGCGCGAGCAACGCTGGTTCGACCGCCGCAGCTTCGGCCCGCTCGTCGGCAACGTCGCCATCCTCGATCCCCAGACCGAGCTGCCCCGCCCCACCCCCGTCCCCACTTCGCTGCGCGAGACCTGGCTCGAGAACGCCGGCCTCTACGCGACCGACGCCCTTTCGTGGGGCGACGGCTGGCACGGTTTCCTCGGCCTCCGCCACATGCGGCAGGAGGTGGAGTTCGACAGCTTCCGCGACGGTCTCGCCGCCGATCAGTCCACCTCCGCCTTCGTCCCTTCCGCCGGCCTGCTCCGCACCCTCGGCGCGCAGTGGTCGGTCTACCTCAGCTACGGCGAGTCATTCGTGCCCGCGAGCGTCGAGCGCGAGGACATCACCGGAAACACCGGCCTCCCGCCCGAGCGCGGCCGCCAATGGGAAACCGGCCTCAAATACGAGCGCGCCGACGGCACGCTCGGCGCGACGCTCGCCCTCTACGAGATCACCCAGTTCGACATCTCCGAGTCGCTCGGCGTCCAGAATCCCAACGGCAACACCGCCTTCGGCCTCGTCGGCGAAGCGCGCAGCCGCGGGGCCGAGGCCGAGCTGCAATGGCAGCCCCGCCCGCACCTACAGATCCGCGCCGGCTACGCCCACCTCGCCGAGAGCGAGATCCTCGCCTCGCGCACGACCACCCAGATCGGCGCACCACTCACCAACGCCCCGCGCCACCAGGCCCACCTCTGGACGCGCTACAACGCCCCGGGCGAAACGCTCCGTGGCTGGGGCGCCGCCGTCGGGTTGATCGGCATCTCCTCCCGCGAAGCCGCAATGCCTGTAAGGTTACTTAACAATTGTGATT
>DAIPIQ010000141.1:0-315 GCA_036770745.1 Opitutaceae bacterium
GGGTCGTGGGAAGGTGTTTCGTTCATCGGGCGGGATGTGTTTGGACCACGGGGGCACGGAGTTCTCGGAGGCGGTGTACCGAGGCTCCGGTTTCCGGACTGCGCCTCATGCAGTCTGGATCGGCATCCCCGAAGCCTGCGCACCCCTTCAAGGCTTCCGCCCGGTCCAGGTGGACGCCGGCCTCCGGACGGCGTGTTTCGCGAACGCCCGCCGCACGACGCGGTCCGGAGGCCCGCGGCCACCTTCGAGCGGTGACTGGGTTCCGCCTGCTTCGGATCGTGTTCACTTGGTCAGGAATTCATCGAGGTTGTAGAA
>DAIPIQ010000141.1:325-10920 GCA_036770745.1 Opitutaceae bacterium
GAGATCGAGCACCGTCGGCCCCTCGCCGCAGTGGTCGGAGCAGAGGTGGTAGTTCGGATCGTGGAAAGGTGTTTCGTTCATCGGCCGAGGCGTTTTTGAACCACGGAGGCACGGAGTTCTCGGAGGCGGTTTCCCAATTCTTCGGTTTGTGAACTTCGCCTCCTGACCTTTGTGCCTCCGTGGTTCATTTGGTCAGGAATTCATCGAGGTTGTAGAACTGGCTCGCGAGCAGGGTCCAGGCGGCGACCTCGGCCGGGTCGAGGCCGGGCTCGGGTGCGGAGTCGCCCACGCCGAGGAGCGCGCGGGCATCCTCGGGCGCGTTCTGGAAATGCCCGACGAACTCCCGGCGCGAGCGCTCGAGGATCGCCCGCTCGGCCTTCTCCAGCGGCCGGCCGAGGGTGGTGCGGGCGAGCCAGTCGAGTCGGGCGGCGGGGGCCGCGACGGCGACCACGGACCGCTCGGCGAGCCGGCGCGCGGCCTCGACCCACTGGGTGTCGTTCATCGTGACGAACGCCTGGAGGGGAGTGTTGCTGCGGGCGCGGCGGACGCAGACGACCTCGCGCGAGGTGGCGTCGAAGGTCTCCATGCTCGGGGGCGGCGAGGCGCGCTTGAGGAAGGAATAGATGCTGCGCCGATAGAGTCCCTCGCCGGTGTCGGGCACATAGGTCCGGGTGTTGGACTCGGGCATCGCCACCTCCTCCCAGATGCCCGGCGGCTGATAGGGTTTCACGCTCGGTCCGCCGAGCTTCTCCACGAGCAGGCCGGAGGTCGCGAGCGCGCTGTCGCGCAGCATCTCGCCTTCCATCCGGAAACGCGGGCCGCGGCCGAAGAGGAGGTTGTCCGGGTCCGCGGCGAGCAGCTCGGGGGTGACGCGCGCGGACCGACGGTAGGCGGCGGAGGTGACGAGGAGTTTGTAGAGCCGTTTCACGTCCCAAGCGCTTTCGCGAAACTCGACCGCGAGCCAGTCGAGCAGGGCGGGGTGGGAAGGCCGCGCGCCCATCACGCCGAAGTCGCCGGCGCTCTCGACGAGCCCGCGGCCGAAGACCTCCTGCCACATGCGGTTGACGGCGACGCGGGCGAAGAGCGGCTGCTCCGGCGTGAAGAGCCAGTCGGCGAGTCCCCGGCGATCACGCGACGCACCGGCGGGAAGTGGTGGAAGAAACTCCGGCACGCCCGGCTCGACGCGTTCGCCGCGCGAGAAGTAGTCGCCGCGCTTCAGTACGCTCTCGTAGGCGGGCGCGGTGAGCGCGGCGAGCGCGGCCTCGAGGTCGGCGAGGGCGGCGGTGAGGGCGCGGGTCTCCTGATCGATCCGCTCGAGAAAGAACCGCTCGAGGGCAACGAACGACTCGTCGGTCGTCCAGGCCGCGGGATCGGGTTGGCGCGCGACGATCTCCGCGGCGAGGTTTTCGAACGGCAGCCGCGCCGCCTCGGCCTTCGAGAGTTCGCGCCGGTAGAGCCGCACGTCCTGGTAGCGGGTTTCGCGCAGCGGCTGGTCGTCGTCGCGCCGCCCGAGGTGGGCGACGGCGGGGGTGCGGATCGAGTCCTCCGGGCGGAGGTTGTCCAGCCGCCGGTCGGTCGGCGCGGGCTCGCCGTTGACGTAGATCTTCACGCCCGTGGCCTTGCGCGAGCCGTCGTAGGTGAAGGCGACGTGGAGCCACTCGTGGCGGCCGAAGGCGGCCCTGGTCGCGACTTCGAGGCCGCGCCGGCCCGCGGGTTGCAGCCCGGGCGGCGGAGGCGGAATCGAACCGTCGGCGTTGGGCGCGAGCTCGGGCAGGCGACCGCCGTCGTGCACGAGGTTGACGACGAAACGCCCGTCCTCGAGGCGCAGGGCCCAGCCGCGGCCGTTGAGCTTGTCCGCGCCGCCCATGCGGGAGAGCGCGACGCCGTTGCCCGTGCCGCTTCCCGCAAGACCGGGCTTGCCGCGCAGCATGATCCACCCGGCGGCGGAGAAGGCTTCGCCGGCGTCGAAATCGCCGCTCGCGCCCAGCGGGAGTCGCGTCGCGATGTCCATCCGGACGCTCGGCCACAGCCATGAGTTCTCGCCCCAGATGAGCGGGTTGACCTCGGCCTTGAACTCCTTCACTGCGGCGTCCGGAGCGTGGTTGACGATCGTGTCGCCCGCGCCTTCGTCGAAGCGGAGATGGAGCTCGAGCGCCTCGGGGCCGACCGGCTGCGGCCGGTTGCCGGCCTCGAGCCAGGCCGCCATCCGCGCGGGCGCATCCGCGCGGCGGGCTTCGAGATCCCGGCGCAGCTCCGAGATGCGCGCGAGCAGGGCGTCCGCCGCGGGCTTCGTCTCCGCGGTGGGGAGGCGCAACACCGGATCGGGGTCGGCGATGTTGAGGTCCCAAGGCAGCTCGGCCGTGTTGCTGAGGAACGCCGCGAGCCGGTAAAAATCCTTCTGCGAAAACGGGTCGAACTTGTGGTCGTGGCACGCCGCGCAGCCGGTGGTCAGCCCGAGGAACGTGACCCCGAACGCCTCCACCCGGTCGCGCGTCTGGTTGACCAGCACCTCCTCCGGCACGGTGCCGCCCTCGTTGGTGGTGAGGTTCATCCGCATCAGGCCGGTGGCGACCAGCGTGTCGACGTCGCGTTCGGGCAGCAGATCGCCCGCGAGCTGCCCGCGCACGAAGGCGTCGAAGGGTTTGTTCTCGTTGAACGCGCGGATGACGTGGTCGCGGTAGGGCCAGATCGAGCGCTGGTTGTCGAAATGGAGGCCGTGCGTGTCGGCGTAGCGCACGTAATCGAGCCAGTAGCGCGCCCGGTGCTCGCCGTAACGCGGGCTGGCAAGCAGCCGGTCGACGAGCCGCTCGTAGGCGTCCGGCGCACGATCCGCGGCGAACGCCTCCACCTCCGCCGGCGTGGGCGGCAGTCCCGTCAGATCGAAGCTCACGCGCCGGATCAGGGTCCGCCGGTCGGCCTCCGGCGAGGGCTTCAGCCCGCGTTCAGAGAGCTTCGCGTGGAGAAAGGCGTCGATCGCGCCGGCTTTCCGGCCGGGCGGCGGCGCCGGCCGCTCCGGGGCGAGAAAGGCCCAGTGCGGCTGGTATTCCGCACCCTCCGCGATCCACTGCCGAAGAAGTGCGGCGTGCTTCGGATCGAGCGTCTTGTGCGCTTCGGGCGGAGGCATCCGCTTCCGCTCGTCGGTGGTTTCGATCCGCTGGACCAACAGGCTTGCGTCGGGCCTGCCCGGGACGATGGCGGGGCCGCCGTCCTTGCGCTCGGCGAAGGCCGCCTCGGGCAGATCGAGCCGCAACTCCGCCTTGCGCGAGCCCGGGTCGGCCCCGTGGCAGGCGTAGCAGTTCTCCGCGAGGATCGGCTGGACGTGCTCGTTGAAGGAGAGCGGCTCGGGGGCCGCCCGGGCGGGGGAGGCGGACGTACCGACCAGGACGAAGACGGCGAAAGTCCCGGGCGAAACCAGAGGGCGGAGCAGGGGGAAAGCGGGCATGACGAACGAACGGGGGGCGGAAAAAAAATTAGCCGAAAAGCCGGTCGTTGGCTAGTAGCCCCGCGACAAAGTTTTGAACGTGAACGGCGCCGGTGGCGGCAAGCGTCCCGCTTGCCGCGCCCGGCTCGGACTCCGCAAGCGGGGACGCTTGCGGCCACATCGGTGCGCCTACTCCGCGAACCGCGCCCACGACGACGGCGGTGCGGGCTGAGGACGGAGGAGCCCGAGAGCGATCCCCGAGACCGCGGCCGCGAGGTGGGCCGGGCCGCCCGGCAGCCAGTCGCGTCCCCTGGCCTGGTTCACGAGGTGGCGAAGGAAACGCGCCGGCGCATGGCGCCGGAAGACCGTCGCCCGCGCATGGCGTCTCCAGAACCACACCCGGTTGCGGTAGTACATGTGCGAGTAGCGAGGTCGGGCGTTGGAGAGGCTGCCGCCGCCCTTGTGCCGCACGATGGAGGCGCCCGCGCAGACGACTCCTCCGCCCGCGCGACGGACCCGAAGACAGAGGTCGAACTCCTCGAAGAGGTGCTCGAACGACGTATCGAAACCGTGGTGACGCACGAAGGCGTCCGTCGCGACCATCATCGCCGCCCCGTAGATCGAGTCGAAGGAGAGCTCGCCGGCCACGGTCTCGTCGACCGGACCGCCGGTCGGATGGTAGGTCTCGGTGAGCGTCTCCAGATCGATCCGCATCCCGACCGTCTGGATGACGTCGGGCCGGTCGAGATGGACGATCAGCGAGCCGGCGATCGCCGCACCGCGCTCGCGCAGCGCGGCCTCGCACGGCTCCCAGAAGCCCGCCGTCACCTCGGTGTCGTCGTTGAGGAAGTAGAGCGCGGGGGCCCCGAGCCACTCCGCGTAGGCCGCACCGGCGTTGTTGCCGCCGGCGTAGCCGAGGTTCTCGGTCGCGCGGAGGAAGTGGGTCTCCGGGAAGCGCCGCGCGAGCTCGTCGGCGACCGGGGCCGGCGAAGCGTTGTCGACCACGACCACCGCGATCTCCGGCGAGGGCAGGTGGAGGCGGAGGTACTCGAGGCAGCCCGGAAGGTGGTCCCCGCGGTGGTGGACGATCAGGATCGCGCCCCGTGGGGCCGGTCGCGCCGCGGTCGGTCGGTGGACGATGTGGAGGCCGGCGTTCAAAGAATCAACGGATGGCGGAAGCGGAACGTGCCGCGGAGGCTTCCGACGCGCAATCCCAGCCGCAGCGCCCAGGCCGCCATGCGTTCGCGCGAGCCCCGCGCGCGAGGGTAGTCCAACAGAAGCAGGCGGGGAAGGCCCCAGAGCTTGAGCCACGCACTCAGAGGGACGGGCGCGGATTCCAGGCCGTGGGCGCGGTGTTTGCGAAAGAGCGCGGGGTAGTACTCCGCGTAGAGCGCCGCCTGGCGGTAGATGCCGCGCGGATCGGTGCGCAGGCGGTAGTGGACCTTCGCCTCCGGGGCGAAGCCGAGCGCCTCCCCGAGGCGGGCCGCGCGCCAACAGTAGTCCTGATCCTCCTGCGCGCGCAGGGCCTCGTCGAAGCCGCCGAGGCGCCGGTGCAGCGCGGCGTGCACGCCGAGGTTGGCGGTCGCCGCCCACGGGAGGAAGCCGTCGGGGGCGAGCCCCGCCTCGAGGTGGGCGAGCCAGGGACGGGTCGCGAGGTCGCGCGCGTCGTTGATCTCGCGGGTCACGAGCGGGCCGCCGGCGATCGCGTGGGTCGCGAGCGCGGCGCGCATCGCCTCGAGCCAGCCGGGCACGACGCGGTCGTCGGCATCACAAAAGAGAAGCCGTCCGCCGCGGGCCGCCTCGGCGCCGCGGTTGCGGGCGTAGCCGGCCCCCCGGCCGTCGTGCGCCTCGAGCAGGCGCAGGCGGGGAGAGGTCGCCGCGCGGGCGCGCACGAGCGCCGCGGTGCCGTCGGTCGAGCGGCTGTCGACGACGAGGATCTCCCACGCGGCGGCGGTCTCCTGCCGCGCGAGGGCGTCGAGTTGTTCGCCGAGCGTGGCCGCCGCGTCGTGGGCGGGGATGATGACGGAGGCGTCCATCATGCGCGGCCCCGGGCGACGGCCTCGACGGCCTCCCGCACCACCCGGGCGAAATGCTCGAAGGAATAGCGCTCCACGACGACCTCGCGCGCCCGGGCCCCGAGCCGGGCCGCCGTGCCGTCGCCGGAGAGCAGGGTGAGCGCGTGCCGGGTGAAGGCGGAGTCGTCCTCCGCGCGGAGCACGCTCGCGCCGTCGCGCAGGTCGTCCTCGAAGCCGTAGTGGGAAAACGGTGACACGAGGCAGGCCCGACCGTGGGCGGCGGCCTCGAGGACCTTGATGTTGGTGCCTCCCCCGAAGAACACCGGGGCGACGCAGGCCGTGGCCGCGGCGTAGTGCTCGTCGAGCGCGGGGACGCGCCCGGTCACCTCGAGCCCGGGCAGGGCGGACCAGGCGGCGCGGGGCTCGTCGTCGATCTCGCCGACGAGCCGCAGGCGGGCCGCCGGCAGGCGCTCCCGCACGCCCGGCCACGAACGCTCGAGGAACCGCCGCACGCCCTCGAGGTTGGGCTTGTATTTGAGCTGTCCGACGAAGAGCAGCCGCGGCGGCGTGGCGGACGGCGGCGGCGGGGACTCGGGGATCCCGCCAGGGATGTTGGGCAGCACGCTCCCCCGGACCCGCGGGCAGCGCCGCCGGTCGTCCTGTGAGGCGAAGAAGACGTGGTCGCAGCGGCGCATGCGACGCGGCACGAGGGCCGAGTGGATCCGGAGCTTGAGCCGCGCCCGCAGCGGGGGCCGGTCCCCGTGGGCCTGGCGGATCTGGCTCGCGAGGACGAAGTGATCGACGTCGTCGATGTCGACGAGCGCGGGCGCGCCCCAGCCGAAGCCGTCGATGCGGCACATCACGGAGAGGGTCCGGCTCACGATCGCATCGTAGCGCCGGGCGCGGAGGGCCGCGCAGATCCCGCGTGCTTCGGGATCGGGGGTGTAGCGGCGCAGGGCGGCGGTCTCGGCCGCGATCGCCGGACCGAGGGCGCGCGCAAGCAGCGGCGGCCGGCGGTCGGGAAACGGGACGATCCCGACGAGCCTGTGCTCGTGGGGGAGGTGCGCCTCCTCCGGCTCGGAGAGCCGGGGGAAACTCCGGACCGCGAGCAGGTCGACGCGCCCGAGGCGCTCGAGGGCGCGGACGAGGTGCCGCGTCCGCTGTGTTGCGCCGAAGAGCGCGGGCTCGGGCAGGAAACTCGTCGCGACGAGGAAGCGCCGTTCGTCCGGAACCCGGGATTTCATGGGACGAAGTGGCGGTGGCGGATCGAGCCCTCGAGGCGTCCGAGGTGCGTGCCGGTCTCGAAGCAGAAGCGCACCCGCGCGGACCGGTCGCGACAGGCGGCGGGGACGAGGGCGAGCGTCCGCCGCCATCCGCGTGCGACGCGGCGGGGCGACCACGCCTCGGCCCGATAGCCGGCGGCGGCGTGCTTGCGCGCGAGAAGCACGTACCAACGACCGTAGAACCAGGCCTGCCGGAACGACGTCCAGAGCGAACCCCGCAGGCGGTAGTGCACGACCGCGTCGGGGTTGAACTCGAGGGCGTGACCGGCCAGCCGGGCGCGCCAGGAGAAGTCCATGTCCTCGGTCGCGAGCAGGGCCTCGTCGAAGCCGCCGAGCTCGAGAAAGACCTCGCGGCGCACGCCGAGGTTGGCCCCGATGGCGAAGGGGTGCCAGCCCGCCGTCGGCGGGGCGTGGTCGGCGGCTTCGTGGGTGCCGGAACGCGCGCCGGCGAGCCACGGTGGGTTGAGCCGGTCGAGGAGCAGCGGACCCGTCGCGAGCGGACCGCGTGCGAGCGAGGCGGAGAGGGCGTCGAGCCAACCGGGACCGACGATGTCGTCGGCGTCGCAGAAGGCGAGGGCTCCGGCCGCGGCGTGCGCCGCCCCGAGGTTGCGCGCCCGGGAGGCGCCGCGACCGCCGGCCCCTTCGACGACGCGGGCGCGAGGGAGGCGGGCGGCGTGCGCCGCGAAGATCGTGCGGGTCGCGTCAGAGGAACCGTCGTCGACGAGCAGCACCTCGTGCAGGTGCTCGTGCGGCTGGGCGGCGAGCGCCTCGAGTTGCGCCGCGAGCGTGGCCGCGGCGTTGCGCGCGGGAATCACCACGCTCAGTCGTGCCCGGGCGGGCGACTCCACGGGAACGGACCGTGGATCAGAGCCGGTGGGCGCGCTGTTGCGGTGCATGGTCGGGTGCGGATCGCGCGCGCTCAGTCAGCGCAAGTCGGTCGGCGGTTCCTCCCGTCGGCGAAGCGCCGGGGAGAGGTGGGAGAGCCGGTGGCACGAGTCATGGGTTTCCTTTCGGCGCTTCCCTCGGTCCGCCTTAGGGAACTTTGCCGGGAACGTGCGGGCGAAACACCCCGGGCGGGGCTCAACGGGACTTCGGGCGCTCGATCCGCACGGACCAGTCGCCGCCGGCCGCGATCCCGTGCCGGGCGACGAAGCTGTCGAGGTTGAGCGCGAGCGAGAGGTGGAGGAGGCTGTTGAGGTAGAGCAGCGGCCGACCTTCGGGGACCTCGCCGAACGTCGCGACGAACGGCGCCTCGCCCGCGAAGGCGACGCGCTCGCGGTGTCGGATCGTCACGAGGAAGGGTTCGCCGGTCCGCGGCTCGAGGGCTTGGAAGAGGTCGCGGCCGATGTTGGTCCACACGTTGCCGTACTGGACGTCGAGCGCGGGGATGGTTCCGACGAGGGCGCCGTCCTCGAGCCGGGCGCGCTCGTAGGGAAGCCGCACGATTTCCGGGCGGAACTCCGGACCGACCTCCGCGAAGGGAATCACGCCCGCGGCGAGCCGGGCCCCGGTGTAGGCGTAGACGTCGCGCCCGTGAAACGTGTAGCTCTCGGCCGAGCCCGCGAGGCGGTTGCGCGACTCGTCGATCGTGCGCACTCCCGCGATCCCGAGGTCTTCCGCGACCAGGGTGAACGCACCGTTGTCCGGGCCCACGAAAAAATGCCCCGAACGGGTCTCCAGCACGATCGAGGCGCGGTCGGTCCCGACGCCCGGATCGACGACGGAGACGAAGACCGTGCCCGCCGGCCAGTAGGAGGCGGTCTGCTTGAGGCGGTAGGCCGCCTCCCAGATGTCGTAGGGCGTGATCTCGTGGGTGAGGTCGAAGACCGGCAGCCGCGCGTCGACGCCGATGGCGACGCCCTTCATCGCGGCCACCGCGCCGTCCTTGGTCCCGAAATCGGTGAGCAGGACGAGCGCCCCGGCCTCCGCCGGCGGGCGGGGCGCGAGGGCGAGTGCGGCGAGGAGCGGAAGGAGCGCGCGGAGGTGCATGGTCCGTCGATGCAAGCGCCGCCGCCGGTCGACGCAACCCCGGGGCGTGTGACGCTTCGCCGCAGCGCGGGACGGATCGCCGCGTTCGGCGGCGTCAGGCCGAGTTTCCGGCATTGGCCGGCGGCGGCCCGGCGAGGGTATCGTCACCGCATGCGCAACACGCCCATCGAAATCGGCATCGACAGCTTCGTCGCCACGCGCCCGCACCCGGTTACGGGGGCGGGACCCGGCCCCGCGGACCGCCTGCGCGATCTGCTGGAGGAGGTCGCGCTCGCCGACGAGGCGGGTCTCGACGCCTTCGGCGTGGGCGAACACCACCGCCCCGAGTTCGCCGATTCAGCCCCGGTCGTGATCCTCGCCGCCGCCGCGGCCCGCACGCACCGCATCCGGCTGACCAGCGCGGTCACCGTCCTGAGCGCGGCCGATCCGGTGCGGGTCTTCCAGGAGTTCGCGACGCTCGACCTCCTCTCCGGCGGCCGGGCCGAGATCGTGGCGGGGCGCGGCTCGTTCTCCGAGGCGTATCCACTTTTCGGACTCGAATTGAAGGACTACGATTCGCTCTTCGCGGAGAAGCTCGACCTGCTGCTGAAGTTGCGCGAGGGCCCCGAGGTCCGCTGGTCGGGGCGGCACCGGCCGGCGTTGAACGGGCAGGGCGTCTATCCGCGGCCGTTGCAGGACCCGCTCCCGGTCTGGGTGGGCGTGGGCGGCACCCCGGAATCGTTCGTCCGGGCGGGCTCGCTCGGTCTGCCGCTGATGGTCGCGATCATCGGCGGCGAGCCGCGGCGCTTCCGGCCGCTGGTCGATCTCTACCGCGAGGCCGGCCGGCAGGCCGGGCACGCTCCGGAGCGCTTGAAGGTCGGCGTGCACCTCATCGGGTACCTCGCCGACACGGCCGCGCGTGCGGCGGACGAGTTCTTTCCTGGCTGGGCGGAGAGTTTCACCGCGATCGGTCGGGAGCGGGGTTGGGGGCGGGTGACGCGGGCGCAGTTCGACGCCGCACGCGGGCCGGGCGGGGCCTACCTGATCGGCGACGCGCCCGCCGTCGTGGAGCGCCTCGTCGATCTCGACCGCGAGCTCGGCGGGCTGGCCCGGGTGAGCTTCCAGATGAGCATCGCCGCGCTCCCGCACGAGCAGGCGCTGCGCGCCATCGAGATCCTCGGCACGCAGGTCGCGCCGGAGATCCGGCGGCGGCTCGGCGTGGGTCAGTAGCCCTTGCGCTGAAGCACCGTGCTCAGCTCGCGTTGGAACGCCTGGAGGTCGGCCTGCGACGGCCGGTAGTCGGCCTTCGCGCCCTCGAACATGAGGCGGCCGTACTGATCGAGCGCCCACTTGCCGGAGTTGCCGTCGGAGAAGGTGACCGTGCCGCTCACGACCGTGCCGGGCCGGGTGATGCGGTCGACGTCGACCGTCGCTTGGGAGGCCGCGCCCGCCGGGTCCTCCGGCGCGTCGAGGTCCGCCGGTTCGGCGTACGGATCGGACTCGTCGACCAGGTCGGCCTCGGCGTCGATCGCTCCCGCGGGAGCGGCCGGGCCCTTGGCGGCGAGGTCGGCGGGGGTTTCCTTCGGTTTTGGGGGCGCGGCGAGTTCGAGCCCGAGGTCGTCGATCAGGAAGCGCGTGTCGATGTAGGTGAGTGCGACCTCGAACTCCGTGCGGAGTCGTTTCTGGACGTCGGCGATCGAGGCGCCGGCGCCGAGCCACTGCGCGACGGCCTGCTTTTGTTCGGGAGAGAGCTTCATGGATCGGAAAACGGGGAGGACGCGGAGTCTCCCCCGGCCCCGCCGCGCGTCAAGGACGGTGCGGGGGCGCCGGGAGGCCTGCCCGGTTTCTTCCGCTCGTCGCAGTTCCCTTCCATCCGTCACTCCTCAGGCACGAGGCGGGCGATGCGGC
>DAIPIQ010000142.1:0-9046 GCA_036770745.1 Opitutaceae bacterium
TCCTCGAAGCGGGCGAAACCCTGCGGGCGCACGGGCGCATCCAGCTCGCCCAAGGCGTGGACGTGGCGCGTCGGGCGGGGCCGGTCGGGATCGGCGACCGAGGCGAGGAGATCCCGGCAGCGCGCGGAGCCGACCGCGGTGGCGATCGCCTCGGGGTGCCACGCGTCGTCCGTCGCTTCGCCGGCGCGCCAGTCCTTCTCGATCAGATCGGCGATCAGCGGATCGAAGTCGCCGACGATCGCCGCGGCTACGAGCTCGGGGAGTTGATCGGCGTCCGGGCGGAGACGGGCCCCGCGTTCGACGAGGCGCTTGGCGGCCTGGTGGCTGCCGCCGAGCAGCGCGGCCTCGAGTGCCGTGCGCCCGGTCGCATCGCGGGCGTCGCGGTCCGCGCCGTGATCGAGCAGAAGGGAGATCACGCCCGGAGCGTTGACCCGGGCGGCGCCCATCAGGGCGGAGGTTGCTTCCGGCGGGACGCGATTCGGATCGACGCCGGCTTCCAGGAGCACGCGGGCGAAGGCCTCGTTGCCGGCGGCGGCGGCGATCGCAAGCGGGGTAAGGCCGTCGGCGTTTCTTCGGTCGGGATCGCCCGTCTCGAGGAGGACGCGGGCCAGATGCGCGTCGCCCCCGCGGGCGGCGTGGTGGAGGGCCGTGGATCCCGCCACCTCCTGGGTGGCGAACGTCCCGCGGGCGAGCAGCCACTCGACCATCGAGGTGCGGCCGAGCGCGGCCTGCTGGACGAGCCGTTCCGCGGTCTGCTTCGAACCGAAGCCCACCGGCGCGCCCGCCTTCCAGAGCACGTCGGCGACGTCGACATGTCCGCGGTGAATGGCGTTGATCATGGCGTCTTTCAGATAGGGCTTCGCGGTCCCCGGGGGAAAGGTGCGGAGGATCGCGAGGACGGTCTCGATGTCGCCCGTCCAGCTGGCGAAGTGCAGGGGCGACCATCCGGGGTGCGGCACGTAGCGCAGGTCTCTCGGGAGGTACGGGGCCGTCACCCGCGTCAGCCCGGCCATGCGGCGGCCGCGATCGATGCGGTGGCAGAGCTCGAGAAAATCCGCGCGGGCCGTCGCGGCCGCGATGTGATGGAAGGACAGGCCGGCGGGATCCGCGAAGCCCCTCTCGAGATCGCGCAACGTCCGCTCGTCGAGCAGGGCTTCGAAGCAGGCGCCGGCGCCGAGGATCCCGGCGAGTCTGGCCAGTCGGTAGCGCTCCTCGCGGCTGCCGGAAGCATCGCTGGGCGACTCCAACAACCGGGCGAGTGCTTCCTTGTCGTCGGAAAGGATCACCCGCAGGCGCGCCCGCTCGCGGTCCGAGACGCCCGGGTTGGACCGCAGTCCGCCGGCATCCCAATAAAGCAGCACCGGCACACCGCCCTTCTCGGAGCAGGAGAGGGTGAAGAGCACGTGGTCCCACGCGCCGTCCTCACGGAAGAACCCGCCCGCCGGGATGACGTGGACGTGCTGGAAACCGCCCTGTAACCACCATCCGAATACGAGGGCCGCGCCCGGGGGCGGCCGCGAACGGAAGGCGAAGCGGATCGATTCGTCGAGGAACGCGCGATTGGATCGCGCCATGGCGCCGGAACCCCAACCGCCCTGCAATTTCGCCTCCCAGGCGAGCGGCAGTCCGAGGCGCGAGTCCTGCCCCGGCCGACGGTAGACGAGGTAGGGGACGAAGGGGATCAGCCGGTCTACGTTTTCCAGGACCGGCCCCGTGACCTTCCACCTCGCGCCTTCCGGCGCGGGGATCCGCGCCTCGCCGTCGCGCACCATCAGCCGATCGTCCTGAATACCGGCGAACGGCAGCACCCCGTCTCCGATCTCGCACACGAGTGCGAGCGACGGGGCGTTGTCGATCGCACCTTCCGCGGAGGCGTGCGCGGTGGGGATCGCGACGAACCCCGCCAGGCAGAGAAGCAACGCGCGGAAACCGAAGGTCGTGCCGGGCCCGAAACAACGCGCCGAGCTCGAATGGTCCGGGTTCCTCCCCATGACCATCCCTCAACGGCAAGCCCGGCGCGCGGTCAATCCGTGAGTCGCGCGTCGATCGCGATGGGAGTAATCGAAAGTGGTGGCATGCCGCGGTTCTCGTGAAGACCGAAGGGCGTCTCCGCGGCCGGGTCGATGCATCGACCGCAGCCATTTGGCATGCCTTTTTGTGGGCCGGGGTTCATCCCCGGCTTCCGACTGAGCGAGCTGCAGAAGCCGGGGATCAACCCCGGCCCACGATGGCAGGTTGCCACCACTTTTGATTACGCCCTCCGCGATCGGGCTTCCGAGGCTCGACTTCCGACAAGGTGCGATCGAGCGTTTGCGGGTCGGGTCGCCGCCACCCCGCCCGACCGCATCCCATGTGCCCACCCCTGCGTTTTCTCCCGTTGTTCCTCGTTCTCTCCGGCGCCGCGTCGGCGGTCGCCGCCGTCCGGCCGAACGTCGTCGTGTTTCTTGCCGACGACGCCGGGTGGGGCGACTACTCGGTGAACGGCAACACCGCCGTGCGCACGCCGCACATCGATTCGCTCGCTCGCGACGGGGTGACGGTCGAACGCTTCTTCGTTCAACCCGTCTGCGCGCCGACCCGCGCCGAGTTCCTCACCGGGCGCTGGCATCCGCGGGGCGGCGTGCGCGGCGTGTCCACCGGCCAGGAGCGGCTCGATCTGGAGGAGAAGACGATCGCGGATGCCTTCAAAGCCGCCGGTTACGCGACCGGCGCGTTCGGCAAGTGGCACAACGGCACCCAGTGGCCGTACCATCCGATGGCACGCGGGTTCGATGAATACTTCGGCCACACCTCCGGGCATTGGGGCGAGTACTTCGACGCGCCTCTCGAGGACGGCGACCGCATGGTCCGCACCTCCGGCTACATCGTCGACGTCTGCACCGACCGCGCGCTCGACTTCATCGCGCGCCAACGTGCGCAGCCGTTCTTCTGCTTCGTGCCCTTCACCACGCCGCACTCGCCGTGGGCCGCGCCGGAGGAGGACTGGGCGCGCTTCAAGGACCGGACGATCGGGCAGGACGCCACCGATCCCGCGCGGGAAAGCAAGGACCACGCCCGCTGCGCGCTCGCGATGATGGAGAACCAGGACCGCAACGTCGGCCGCGTGCTCCGCCGGCTCGAGGAGCTCGGCGTGGCCGACGATACGATCGTCGTCTACTTCTCGGACAACGGGCCGAACTCGCACCGTTGGAACGGCGGCGCGCGCTCCACCAAGGGCCACACCGACGAGGGCGGCGTGCGCTCGCCGCTCTTTCTCCGCTGGCCCGGCCGGCTGCCCGCGGGCCGTACCGTGACCGGGATCGCGGGCGCGATCGACCTGCTGCCCACGCTGGCGGCGCTCGCGGGCGTTTCCCGCGTCGGCGACCGCCCGCTCGACGGTCGCGACCTCTCGCCGTTGCTCCGCGGTGACGACGTCTCCTGGCCGGATCGGATGCTCTTCAGCGCCTGGGCGGACAGCGTCGGCGTGCGCACCCAGGGCCACCGCCTCGACGCGCAGGGCCGGCTCTACGACATGACGGCCGATCCCGGTCAGACCACGCCCGTCAACGACCGCGAGCCGGAGATCGCCGCACGCCTCGCCGCAGCGGCTGCGGAGTGGAGGCGCGAAGTCCTCGGCGGTTCGCGTGAACAACCGCCGCGCGGTTCGGTCGATCCCCGGCCGATCCCCGTCGGCCATCGGGAATTTCCCGTCACCATGCTGCCGGCCCGCGACGGCGAGCCGCAGGGTGGCGGAATCAAGCGCAGCAGCAGCGCGCCCAACTCCTCCTACTTCGTGAACTGGACCAGCCTCGACGACCGCATGGTCTGGAACATCGAGGTCGCCACCGCCGGCCGCTACGCCGTGGTGATCGACTACACCTGCCCGCTCGCGGATGCCGGCTCGACGATCGAGCTGTCCTTCCACGACGCGCGGCTCGCGGGCAAGGTCGCGCCGGGCTGGGATCCGCCGCTCCTCACCAACCAGGACACGCTCCCGCGCCCGCCGGCCGAGTCGCGGATGAAGGAGTTCCGCCCGCTCGAGCTCGGCGAGATCGAGCTCCCGCGCGGCGCGGGCGCGCTGACGCTGCGCGCGCGGGAGATCTCCGGCGCCTCGGTGATGGACGTGCGGCGCGTGACGCTGACGCTGCTCCCTTGACGGGCCGGGGCGTTCGCTTGACCCGGCCGGAGTGGGTACTACGGTACTACGCATGCCGACCTTCTCGTTCAAAACCGCCCCGGCGGAGGCGAAAGCGATCCGCGCCGCAGCGCGGGCCCGGAAGTTGAGCGTCTCGGAGTACTTGCGTCAGGTCGCCGTGCCGGCGATCGGTTCGCGGCAGCCGGTGCGTCGCTCGCTCGTGCCCGGCCGTGTCCTTGTCGAGGGTGCGGCGGACGCTCCGACGCTTACGTCTGCGGATGTGGCGTCGGCGCTCTACGACTGATTTCGGATGCGGCATCTTCTCGACAACGACGTCTTTTTCGCGGCGCTCTACGACAAGCATGTCTTGCACGATCCGGCCCGCGGCTGGCTCGATCGGGCCAAGCGCGAGGGCTGGGGCATCGCTGTTGAAACGTATCTCGCTGCGATCCGCCTTCTGATGAATCCCATGGTGATGAGGTCGGGCCGCCTCTCCGCCCCTCAGGCGATCGAGGTCGTGGAGACGGAACTCGCCGGTCGGCATCCCGGGCGCATCGTGACCTCGTCCGCGAAGCCTGATCCGGCCTTTCTTGCGAAGGCCGTCGGGCACAAACAGGTGATGGATTTCTGGTTGGTGCAGATCGCCTCGGAACATGGCTGCAGGCTCGTCACGAACGACGCGGGTCTCGTCGAGGCGTGGCCCGGGTTGGTTTCGCGAATCGGCTGATCGGCCGTCGGTTTGCGACGGCGCAACCCCCGACGACCAGGTATTCAACGCGGTGCTTTTCGAGCAACCCGAGCAACTCGAGGAAATGCCTGTCGAACATGGGGCGAGTCCGGCTTGGTCCCACGGATGATCTCGAGGTCGGCGATCCGCTCTTGCGCCGTCCGGCTCAGGCGCTCTCGCGTCCTCGAGTCGGGTGCGTGAAGGGGGCGCTCGAGGACTTTCGGATCCATCCTGCGGCGGGAGCAAGGCGCCCGGACGCGGTCGAGGCAGGTTTCGGCCGCCTCCCCGCGGCACGCTTTGCCTTGCCCGAGGGCCGGCGCGAACGCATTCCCGGATGCGTCGCGGGAGTCGGGCTCCTGGCGCCCGGTTCACCCACCCCCTCTCGATCATGCGCCTCGCCCTCCTCGTTCGCCTCGCCCTCGCCGGACCCGCGCTCGCCGTGCCGACCCTCGCCGCGGACAAGCCCAACGTGGTCGTCATCATGGCCGACGACCTCGGCTACGGCGACGTCTCCGCCTACGGGGCCACCGCGTTGCGCACGCCGCACATCGACCGTCTCGCGGCCGAGGGCATCCGGTTCACCTCGGGCTACAGCTCGGCCTCGACCTGCACCCCCACGCGCTACTCGTTCCTGACCGGGGCCTACGCCTTTCGTCGCAAGGGCACGGGCATCGCGCCGCCCAACGGGCACCTCGTCGTACCTCCCGATTCCGTCACCATCGCCGACCTCGCCAAGCGCGCCGGCTACCACACCGCGGTGATCGGCAAGTGGCACCTCGGTCTGGGCGCCGAGGGTAGCGGGCCGGACTGGAACGGCTCGATCGCCCCGGGCCCCCGCGAGCTCGGCTTCGATTACGCGTTCCTCCTGCCCACGACCAACGACCGCGTGCCGCAGGTGTATCTGGAGAACGACCGCGTCGTGGGCCTCGATCCGGCGGACCCGCTCCGGGTCGGCGACGAGAAGCCCTCGCCCGATCATCCCACGGGTATCACCCACCGCGATACGTTGAAGATGGACTGGTCGCACGGGCACAACGCGACCATCCACAACGGCATCTCCCGGATCGGCTTCTACACGGGCGGCCACGCCGCGCGTTTCCGCGACGAGGACCTCGCCGACAAGTGGGCCGAACGGGCCGATGCGTGGATCGAATCCGTGCGCGACGGGCCCTTCTTCCTCTTCCTCGCCTCGCACGACATCCACGTCCCGCGCATCCCGCACGAGCGCTTCCAGGGCCGGTCGGGCCTCGGCTTCCGGGGCGACGCGATCCTGCAGTTCGACTGGCAGGTCGGCGAACTCCTCGAGACCCTCGACCGTCTCGGGCTCGCAGAGCGCACGCTCGTCGTCCTCTGCTCCGACAACGGCCCCGTGATGGACGACGGCTACAAGGACTTCGCGCTGGAGAAACGCGGCGACCACCGCGCCGCCGGTCCGTATCGGGGAGGCAAATACAGCGTCCACGAGGGCGGGGTGCGCACGCCCTTCATCACCCGCTGGAAGGGCGTCATCCGCCCGGCCGTCTCGGCGGAGGCGGTCTCCACCGTCGACCTCGCCGCCAGTCTCGCCGCGCTCGCGGGCGTCGCGTTGCCCGACGAGGCGTGCCCCGACAGCTTCGACCTTTCGGAGGTTCTCCTCGGCCGGCCCGGCGCGCGCGGGCGCGACCACGTCGTCTCGCAGGACAACGGCGGGACGGGCAACCACGGCTTCCGGGTCGGCGACTGGAAGCTCGTCCGCCACGAGACCCGTTCGGCGCGCAACCTCGTCGTCGAGGAGCGGCTGGCCAACACCCCCGTGCCGCGCCTCCAGCTCTTCGACCTCGCGACCGATCCCGGCGAGACCACCGACGTGCTTGCGGCCAACCCCGGGATCGCCGCCGATCTGGAGGCGCGCCTCGCCGCCCTCATCGCCGCGGGCCGCAGCCGCTGACCTCCGCCACACCCGACCCCGTCCCTCCGATGCGCATCCCCCGTCCTCTCTCGTGCCTCCTTCTCCTCCTCCTCGCCGTCGCGGCGACCGCGACCGCGGCGCCGGCCCTGCCGGGCGTCCGGCACATCCTCTTCGCCATCGCCGACGACTGGGGCGCGCACGCCGGGGCCTATGGCACGACGTGGGTGTCGACCCCCGCCTTCGACCGCGTCGCGCGCGAGGGGCTGCTCTTCCGCAACGCCTACACGCCCGTCGCGAAGTGCGCGCCCTCGCGGGCGATCGTCCTCACCGGCCGCCATGCGTGGCAGCTCGAGGCCGCGGCCAACCACATGGCGTACTTCCCGGAGAAGTTCAAAAGCTGGCCGGAGGCGCTCGGCGAGCAGGGGTGGTTCGTGGGTTTCACCGGCAAAGGCTGGTCGCCCGGAGTCGCGAACGACGCCGGGGGGCGCCCGCGCCGGCTCACCGGCGCGCGCTTCGACCGCCGCACCGCGCCCCAGGCGACGAGCGGCATCGCCGCCACCGACTACGCCGCCAACTTCGTCGACTTCCTCGACGCGGCGCCGCCGGACCGGCCCTGGTGCTTCTGGTACGGCTCGCTCGAGCCGCATCGGAGTTTTGAATACAAGACCGGTGCGAGCCGGGGCGGGAAACGCCCCGGCGAGCTGGAGCGCGTGCCCGCCTACTGGCCGGACGTCGAGGAGGTGCGGCACGACATCCTCGACTACGCCCTGGAGGTCGAACACTCCGACCGCCACCTCGGTCGCATGCTCGAAGAGCTCGAACGCCGCGGCCTGCTCGAACAGACGCTCGTCATCGTCACCTCCGACCACGGCATGGCCTTCCCGCGGGTGAAGGGGTACGCCTACCACGACTCCAATCGCGTGCCGCTCGCCGTCCGCTGGCCCGGCGGGATCGCGGGGCCGGGCCGCGCGCTGGAGGATTTCGTGGATTTCACCGACCTCGCCGCGACCGTCCTCGACGTCGCCGGCCTCGCGGCCGCGGACGTCGGGATGGCGCCCGTGACCGGCCGCAGTTGGCGCGACCTCTTCGCGAGCACGGGCGGCCGGGCGGTGGCGGACCGCGACCACGTGCTGGTCGGCAAGGAGCGCACCGACGCGGGCCGGCCCGACGACGCCGGCTACCCGATCCGCGGGATCATCCGCGACGGTTTCCTCTACCTGCGCAACTACGAGCCCGGACGCTGGCCGGCGGGGAACCCCGAGACCGGCTACCTCGACACCGACGGCGGCCCGACCAAGACCGTGATCCTCGAGCGCGGACGAAAGGATCGCGACGACCTTTTCTGGCGTCTCAATTTCGGCCGTCGTCCCGCGGAGGAGCTCTACGACCTCGGGCGCGATCCCGACTGCGTGGACAACCTCGCCGCCACCCCGGCGCACGCCGGGCGTCGCGCGCGGATGGAGCGGGAGATGGTCGACCGACTGAAGGCCCAGGGCGACCCGCGCATGGCCGGCCGCGGCGACGTCTTCGACCGCTACCCGATCGCGACCGATTCGCGCGATTTCCACGGGCGTTTCCTGCGGGGGGAGAAGCCGAAGGCCGGTTGGGTCGCGCCGACCGACTTCGAGCCGGAGCCGATCCCGTAGGCGGCGCGGCCACGAGCGCAACGTCTTCCACGGCAGGGTGGACGCGGGCCTCAGGACCGCGTCGTTCAGCGGGCGACTTGCCGGCGGCCAACGCCGTTCGACGAGTTTGCGTATGACGGCGTCGGAGGGCTCGCGCCTTTCGGCGAAAGGCGCGCTACCGGAGAGGGAGTGCCGAGGTTCTGACGGGTGGCACGCCTCTCGCCGAGAGGCGTGGGGACGTTTGCGTGCGAGGCGCCCGCGGAAAACGCGTCCGGCCGGCAGCCGCCTTTGGGCGACCTTTCGGCGGCGCGGTCGCGCTCAGCGGAGGTCGCGGAGGGCGACGCGGTCCATGTCGTCGAAGCGCTGGTTTTCGCCGCCCATCGCCCAGACGAAGCGGTAGGCGTTGGTGCCGCAACCGCAGTGGATCGACCAGGGCGGGGAGAGCACGACCTCGCGTTCGCCGACCCAGAGCGGCCGGGTTTCCCGCGGTTCGCCCATGAGGTGGAGCACGGCGTGGTTCGCGGGGAGGTCGAAGTAGCAGTAGACCTCGCTGCGGCGGTCGTGGGTGTGCGGGGGCATCGTGTTCCAGACGCTTCCCTGCGCGAGTTCGGTGTAGCCCATCACGAGCTGACAACTGCGGATCCCGCCCTCGTGGATCAGCTGGACGAGCGTGCGGTGGTTCGCATCGGCGG
>DAIPIQ010000142.1:9056-10902 GCA_036770745.1 Opitutaceae bacterium
GGCCGATTGTGCTTGGCAGTTGCCCGAGACCACCTCGCAGGTGTAGCTGCCCGTGGCCTCGGCGTAAAAGCTGGGCAGGTTGGCGCCAAAAATGGGTTGCCCATCCTTTTTCCATTGGTAGGTGGCGTTCAGCACGTTGGCCTCGGCGCGGGTCGCCTTCGTCGTCGGGTGGGTCGCATGGGCGGGGTAGCTCACGAGGTAGAACGCCGGCGCCCGGCCCGCCGCTCCGGTGACGAAGCGGATGTCGCGCGATCCGCGGCCGATGTAGAGACACTCGAGCTTGCCGAGCGCGAAGGCGGCCCCGTCGACCTCGACCGTACCCGCTTCGCCGAGGTTGAGCACGCCGAGCTCGCGGCGTTCGCAGAAGAAGGCGGAGCGGAGCGCCTCGGATCCGGAGAGCTCGAGGGCGGCGCCGGGAGCGGGGCAGGCGCCGCCGACCACGGCGCGGTCGAGATCGGTCGAGACGAGTTTCATTTCGCCCGGGGTGAAGAGCCCGCCGAGGAGGAAGGCGGAGCGGAGCGAAGCGGTGTCGAGGCGGGCGATTTCGGTCGCGCCGGGAGTGCGGTGTTGGACGAAGGGCATGGCGGGGAGAAGGGGAGACTTCCGGGGCGGGCGGGTGAACGCGAGTTTCATCAGGACCCGACCGGAGTTCGTGTTTCTCGGTCGTTGAGAAAACCTCGGAGACGGCTCAACCTCCGCGGCGATGTCGGACCCCGGAGCCCCGCGCGTGACCATGAAGATGATCGCGGATCGTCTGCGGGTCTCCGTCTCGACGGTGTCGCTGGCCTTGCGCGAACACCCGGGGATCTCCGAGGAGACGCGGGCGCGGGTGCGGGGTGCGGCCAAGGACATGGGCTTCACCCACAATCCGGTGGTCGCGCAGCTCATGAGCGAGTTGCGAAGGTCGCGACTACGCGGGGGCGCGCGAACCATCGCGCTGCTCAACGCGCATCCCCGGGCCGACGCATTCGCCGATCCCGCGGCGCTCGCCTCGATCGCGGAGGGCTGCCGCCGGCGCGCCGCGTTCCAGGGCTACGGCTGCGACAGCTTCTGGCTGCATGATCCGAAACTCGGCCCGCGCTCGCTCGGCCGCATCCTGATCACGCGCGGGATCCGCGGCGCGATCGTGATCGGCCTGCGCGACCAGGCCGAGGTGCTGCGGCGCCATCGCGCGCTTTGGGACCGTTGCGCCGCCGTCGTCGTGGGGCCGCGGCCGCGGGAGGTCGGGCTCTCGAACTGCGGCGTCGACGGCTTCGCGCTCGTTCGTGAGGCGGTCGCGCGGGCGCTCGAGCTCGGCTACCGGCGCCCGGCCCTGGTCGTGGAGGCGGCGGAGGAGGGATTCTGGGAAGGGCGGCTCGGTGCGGGCATGTGGAGCGCCCGACGGGTGTTGCCGGAGGCGGACCGGCTCGAGGATTTTTCCGGCCCGCTCGAGGCGCCGGCTGACGCGCGCGCCTTCCACGAGTGGCGCCTGCGGGCGCGGCCCGACGTGCTTCTCGCCCTGCACGTCACCACCCTCGCGCGCCGGCTGACCGAGGCCTCGGTCGACGTGCCGCGCGAGATCGGATTGATCGCGCTGGACCGGGCGAACGGGGCCGCGGAGTTCGCGGGGATGGATCCGCGGGGCGACCTGCTCGGCGAGGTCGCGGTCGATCTGCTCGCGGGCCTGCTCGCCACCAACGAGACCGGCCTGCCGGCGACGCCCCGGTCGATCTCCATCGGTGCGACGTGGTCGCCCGGCCCCACGGTCCGCGATTCGCGCGAGCGTGTGGCGAGTGGGTAATCGAAAGTGGTGGCAGGGCTCGGTTCCGCCAAGGACCAGCGGCCCATGGCAGCAGGATGCTGCCAC
>DAIPIQ010000143.1:0-2997 GCA_036770745.1 Opitutaceae bacterium
GAAGCCCGTCGGCTTTCAGCGGGACCGAGGCATGCCACCACTTTTGATTACACCCGGTCAGGGACCGGTGAGCCGGTCGAAGGCATCGGGCGGCGGCGCCTCGGCGGCGAAGCGTACGGTCGCGCCCGAGGGCGTGGTGAACTCGAGGCGCACCCGCAGGGCGTGGAGGAAAAGGCGGTCGGTCCCGAGCCGGCGCGCGAGCTCCCGGTTGCGCTTGAAGTCGCCGTAGTTCCGGTCGCCGAGGATCGGCAGGCCGCGGCGGGCGCATTGGTGCCGGAGCTGGTGGGTGCGGCCGGTTCGCGGCTCGAGCTCGAGCAGGCTCAGCGCCGGCGGCCCCGGGATGAGTCGCAGGATGCGCACCGCCGCCTCGGCCTCCAGGCCCGAGCGACCGGCGGCGACGGCCCGCACACCGCCGTCCTCGCGGCGCACCGCCATCGCATCCCGCCAGAGAGCGCGCCGCTCGCGAAGGTGCCCGAGGACGATCGCGAGGTAGAGCTTGGTCACGCCGCGTTGTTCGAAGCACGAGCGCACCGTCTCCGCGAGCGCCGCGTCGGAGGCGACGAGGATCACGCCGGAAGTGGCGGCGTCGAGGCGGTGGAGGAGGTGGACGCGGCGGGCCCGGCCCGCGGCGTCCACCCACGAGAAGCACTGGTCACGCCCGTCGTAGGATGCGTGGAGCAGGGCGCGCGGGTCGGGCGCGGGGTCGTTGGGATGCGAGCGCACGCCTTCGGGTTTCTCCAAGGCGAAGAGTCCGCACGGGTGCGCCTCCAACACCCGCACGCCGGGGCCGAGCGGCGCGTCGAAACCACGATCTCCCGCGCGCGCCGTCACCAGTAGTGGAAGGCGAACGTGACGGTCTGCTCCTCCCCGAGCAGGTCGACCATGTCCTGCGGCCACGCGCCATAGGGCTGGCCGCCCTCGATCGCCGAGCGGCAGAGGAGCACGCCGAGGGCCTGCGAGGTCGAGTCGACGGTCTCCATCCCGCGGATGAGGCCCTCGCGGGTGATCCGGAACTCGATCACGACCCGTGCCGAACGCTCGCTGTAGGAACGCGACTCGCAGAGGGCGTGCCAGCGCTGGCTCACCGCCTCGACGAGCCGCTCGAGGTACTCGCCGTACTGGCTGAAGCGCGCGTTGACGCCGATCGAACCGGTCTGGGAGACGCCGACCGGCTGGGCCTTGACGGGGCCGGGAAGCGCGCGCGGCAGCCGCGGCCGGGGGGCCGGGGCGGGCCGGTCCGCGCTCAACGGCGAGGTGAAGACGGGCAGTTGCGTGTCGGGCGATTCGACGTCGGTCCCCTCGACGCGTTCGCGCACCGGCGTGGGATCGCTCGCGCGGGTCGCGAGCGAGGATCCCGCGCCCTCCTCGGCGCGCGTCTCGTCCTCCTCGAAACCCGGGAGGGGATCCCTCCGCTCCGGCCGGCTCGGCGGGAGCGGCTCGGATTGCGGCGAAGTCTGCTCCGGGGCGGGGGTCGTGTCGACGACCGGCTCGAGCGACCCGGCGAAGATCCGGTCGTCCGGCACGTCGGTCTCGCCTTCACGCGCCGGAGTCTGGTCGGGGCTCAATTCCTTCGGCGGCTCGGGGTTCGCGGCCTGCTGGTTGCGGGCGGAGAAGTCGGCGGTGTCGTCGGGGATGTTGTCGGGGGCCTCGCGGTTCGTTTCGACGAAACGCGGCTCCGGCTCTGGCTGTTCGTCCTCCTCGGGCGGCGCGAGGTCGAACTCCAGCTCCGAGCTCCCGGTCTCCGGTTCGGTGGATCCGAGGTCGAGGAGGGTCGTCGGCACGCCGAAGACGAAAAGCAGGTGGAAGAGGAGCGTGCCGAGCAGCCCGGCGGCGAGCGAACGGCCGCTCCAGCGCGTGTCGTCCACGGGGAAGCGAGGGGCGCCGGCCGGCGCCGGGCTCCGCTCGATCGTGGTGTGGGGAGGACGGCCCGGGCGCATGCGTTGGGGAAACCCGCCGGTCAACCTGCGAGCAAACCGTGGCGGGTCAAAATCTCTTTGGTCGCCTCCAGCGGGAGGCCGACGATGTTGGTGTAGGAGCCCTCGTGCCCGGCGACGATCGGCTCGCCGCCGTCCTGGATGCCGTAGGCTCCGGCCTTGTCGAAGGGCTGCGCGAGGTCGATGAACCGCTCGATCGCCGCGTCGTCCAGCTCCCGCAGGGTGACGCGGCTCTCCACGCCGTGCAGTTCGCTCACGCCGCGCGCGCGGTGCCGGATCGCGAGCCCGGTGAAGACGCGGTGGGTGCGCCCCGCGAGCAGCCGCAACATCCGGCGCGCATCGGCCCGGTCGACGGGTTTGTTCAGGACGACGCCGTCGATGAACACCGTTGTGTCCGCCCCGAGCACGAACGCCTCCGGTCGCCGCGCCGCGACCCAGTCCGCCTTGAGGGCGGCATTGTGGAGCACGAGCTCGCGCGGATCGGCGTCGGGGGCCTCGTTCTCCTCGACCGCCGCCGGGACGATCTCGAAGACGAGCCCGAGCGAGGCGAGCAACTCCCTCCGCCGCGGCGAGGCGGAGGCGAGGACGAGCGGCGGCTGAGGGGACGGAGGCGGCATGTGCGCGAGGTCGGGGAGCGCAACGCCGCGTCGCCGGGCCGGCGAGGCAATTTCGGGTGCAACCAAGAGTGGCGGCAGCATCCTGCCGCCATGGCCGCTGATCCCTGGCGGAACCAAACCCCGCCGCCACTTCCGATCGCACCCGGCACTTTCCGCCGCGGGTTTTCGGCTTGGAAGCACGGGGCGCGGATCGAGAATCCCGCGCTCCACGCCATGCGGATCGGAATCGCGCAGATCAACACCATCGTCGGCGACCTCGCGGGCAACCGCGCCCGCATCCTCGAGGCCTACGAGAAACTCGTCCTCCAAGGCGCCCGCCTCGTGGTGTTTCCCGAGCTCGCCGTCACGGGTTACCCTCCGCGCGACCTGCTCTTCAAACGCCGGTTCGTGCCCGATGCCGAGGCCTCGCTCCAGCAGGAAGCCCTCGGCGTGGTCGGCGTGAACCT
>DAIPIQ010000143.1:3007-10774 GCA_036770745.1 Opitutaceae bacterium
GAGGCCTCGCTCCAGGAGATCGCCGCGCGCATCGGGCCCGTTCCCGCCCTGGTCGGCTTCGTCGAATCCAACCCGCGCAAACAGGGCCGGTCGTTCTTCAACGCCGCCGCCTTCTGCCGCAAGGGCCGGGTCGCCGCGGTCGCCCGCAAGTGCCTCCTGCCCACTTACGACGTGTTCGACGAGGACCGCTACTTCGAGGCCTCCGACGCCCCGACGGTGATCGAACACGAGGGCGTCCGCATCGGCGTGACGATCTGCGAGGACATCTGGACCAACCCCGTCGTCTCCCCGCGCCGCCGCTATCCGATCGACCCGATGGAGATGCTGAAGGTGCAGGGCATCCGGCTGCACGTGAACCTCTCCGCCAGCCCGTGGCACAACGGCAAGGGTCACGTCCGCCGCGACCTGATCAGCCACGCCGCGAAGACCTGCGGCGCGCCGCTCGTCTACTGCAACGCCGTCGGCGGCAACGACGAGTTGATCTTCGACGGCCGGAGCATCGTCGCCGGGACCGACGGGCGGATCATCTCCGGCCTCGCCGCCTTCCGTGAGGACCTGCGCGTCGTCGAGACCGCCACGGTCGGCGCGCTCGACCCCACCCACGAGCAGCCCGAGATGAAGGACATCTTCGAGGCGCTCGTCCTCGGCCTGCGCGACTACGCGCACAAGAGCGGCTTCAAACGCGCCCTGCTCGGCCTCTCCGGCGGGATCGACTCCGCCGTGACCGCGGTAATCGCCGCCGAGGCGCTCGGCGCGGCCAACGTGACCGGCGTCAGCCTGCCCTCCGCGATTTCCAGCAGCCACAGCCGCGACGACGCGCGCGCGCTCGCGGAGGGTCTCGGGATCGCGTTCCACACCGTGCCGATCGCCGAGGTCGTCGCCTCCGCCGAGCGCGCGCTCGGGCCCGTCTTCGCCGGCGCCCCGCGCGACACGGCCGAGGAGAACATCCAGGCCCGCGCCCGCGGGCTCCTGCTCATGGCCATGTCCAACAAGCACGGCTCGCTCCTCCTCACCACCGGCAACAAGAGCGAACTCGCCGTCGGCTACTGCACGCTCTACGGCGACATGTGCGGCGGCCTCGCCGTGATTTCCGATCTTCCGAAGGTGAAGGTCTACGAACTCGCGGAACACCTCAACCGCGCTCGCGAGGTGATTCCGCGCTCCTCGATCGAGAAGCCACCCTCCGCGGAGCTGCGCCCCGACCAGACCGATCAGGACTCGCTCCCGCCCTACCCCGTGCTCGACGCGATCCTCCGGGCCTACGTCGAGGAGGGCCTGTCCTCGGGCGACATCATCGACCGCGGCTTCGATGCGGCGGTCGTGCGCGACGTGGTGCGCAAGGTCGACCTCAACGAATACAAGCGCAAGCAGGCCGCCCCGGGCCTGCGCATCACACCGCTCGCCTTCGGCGTCGGTCGCCGCCTCCCGATCGTGCAGAAGTACGTGCATTGAGTCCCGTGTCCGCCTCCGAACAACTCTTCGCGCGCGCCCTCCGGCTCATTCCCGGAGGCGTCAACTCGCCCGTGCGCGCGTTCCGCTCCGTCGGGGGCGCGCCCTTCTTCGTCACCCGGGCCGACGGGGCCACGCTCACGACCGCCGACGGGCGCACGCTCGTCGACTTCGTCTGCACGTGGGGGCCGGCGATCCTCGGGCACAACCACCCCGCCATCCGCGAGGCGATCCGCGCCGCGCTGGAGTGCGGCACGAGCTTCGGCACGCCCAACCCGCTCGAGGTGGAGATGGCGGAGCTCGTCGTCGCCTCCGTGCCCTCGATCGAGAAGGTGCGGATGTGCAACAGCGGCACCGAGGCGACGATGTCGTGCGTGCGCCTCGCCCGCGGTTTCACCGGGCGCGACAAGATCGTGAAGTTCGCCGGCTGCTACCACGGCCACGTCGACTCGCTCCTGATCAAGGCCGGCTCGGGCGCGCTCACCCTCGGGAGCCCCGACAGCGCGGGCATCCCCGCCTCGTTCGCGCGGGAGACGATCGTCCTCCCCTTCAACGATCCCGCCGCGCTCGACGAATCCTTCGCGCGCTTCGGCCCGGAGATCGCCGGGGTCATCCTCGAGCCGTATCCGGCCAACGTCGGCCTCCTCCTCCCCCGGCCGGGCTACCTCGCCCGCCTCCGCGAACTCTGCACCCGCCACGGCGCGGTCCTGATCTTCGACGAGGTGATGACGGGCTTCCGCCTCGGGCCCGGCGGCGTGCAGGCGCGCGAGGGCGTCCGGCCCGACCTGACCGCGCTCGGCAAGATCATCGGCGGCGGCCTCCCCGTGGGGGCCTTCGGCGGGCGTGTCGAGATCATGGATACGCTCGCCCCGCTCGGCCCGGTCTACCAGGCCGGTACGCTCAGCGGCAACCCGCTCGCGATGGCCGCCGGGATCGCCGCCCTTCGTCTCCTCCGCGAGACCGATCCCTACGAGCGGCTGGACCGCCTCGGGCGCCGGATCGCCGCCGCGCTCGCCGAGGCCGCCGCGGCGAAGGGCCTGGCCCTCCAGGTCCCGCAGGTCGGAAGCATGTTCTCCCTCTTCTTCTCCGAAGAACCGGTCGTCGACTACGCGACCGCGGTCGCGAGCGACAAGGAACCCTTCAACCGCGTCTTCCACCGGGCGCTGGGGGACGGGGTCTACCTGCCGCCCTCGGCCTACGAGACGTGCTTCCTCTCCACCGCCCACGAAGGCCCCGCCATCGATCGCGCCTGCGAGGTCCTCGCCCGCGCCGTCGCCGCGCTCTGAGCGGTAGGAAACCGGGGATGCGCCCCGGCCCAGGTCTGCAGGTTGCCACCACTTTCGATCCCACGCCCGAGCCGTCGGTCAAGGAGGCCGGGCTTGCGGACGAGGATCCCTGAACCTAGGGTCACGCACCATGAGCACCCTTGACGCGATCCTCGAAGACCTTCGCGCGCTTCCTCCGCCGAAGCTGGAAGAGGCGGCGACGTTGATCCATCGCCTGCGCGAAACCGCGCGGGCCGAACGGCGGGCCGCACTGGAGCGCAGCGCGGCGATTCTGACCGATGAGGAAGGGGCCGAGCTGGAGCGAGTGATCGAGGAAGGCTGCGAGAAGATCGATGCCCGCGACTGGTAACGTGGTGCTCGACACCTCGGTCGTGGTGGCCGTCCTGCGGCGCGTCCCCGGAGTGAAGGAACGGCTCCACGGCGCGGAGGAACTGCTCGTGCCGCTCGTGACGTTGGGGGAGCTGGAGTACGGCGCGAACCTGGCCGCGCCACAGAAACGGCAGCGCGAGGCGGTGCGGACGTTCATGGAGGGCGCAACGCTGCTCTTGCCTACGGCGCGCACGGCCGCGGAATACGGTCGGATCAAAGCCGCGTTGAAAGCGTCCGGAACGCCGTTGCCGGAGAACGACGTGTGGATCGCAGCCGTCGCGCTGGAGCACCGCTGGCCGCTGGCCACCCGCGATCAGCACTTCCAGAGCGTCCCCGGTTTGGACGTGCTCGACTGGCGCTGAAGGCGCTCTCGTGCCCGAGAGCAAGCCGGGACGCAAGGGCCCCACCCAGGGCTTCTCGCCGCCGTGCCCGGACTCGGGCGCGCGCGTATCCCGTCCGCGAGGACACGCGGTTCCCGTCTCCGACGAACGGGAGGGTCGGTCGGCGGGCGACCGCCTTCCGCTCACCGGTTGCCAAGCGGCGCGGCCCGGGCACAGTCTCCGCTGACGCCGCCGGAGGATGGTTCCACGGCGGCGTCGCCACGGATCATGTCTCCGCCCACCACCGCGCGTCCGAACCCGCCCGCCATCGTCGGGCTCGAGGATCTCCAGCCGCTCATCGAAATGCTCCAGCACCAGCACGGCGCGGTGGGCGACTTCACGCCGGTCCACGAGCGACCGCTCCACGGCACCACCCTTTTCCTCGCCCGCTGCACCCTGGAGACGCGCTTCGGCGTCTTCCGGGCCTTCATCTTCCAGGACATCATCCACAAGGCCTACATCATCGCGCTGGCCCACGGCGACATCACCGGCGCGACCGAGCTCTACTCGCGCCTCCATTCGTCCTGCGTGACGAGCGAGACCCTGCGCGGCTGCGACTGCGATTGCGTGCAGCAGCTCGAGGGCGCGCTCGCGGTGATCGCGGAGAAGGGCGACGGCATCCTCTTCTACTTCATGCAGGAGGGCCGGGGCGTGGGCTATGTCGCGAAGGCGCGCGACCGGATGCTCGTCCAGGCCTCCCTCGACCGCATCTCGACCTTCCAGGCCTACGCCTGCATGGGGTTGCGCAAGGACCACCGGGACTACGGCAACCTTTCCGACATCTGCCACCTGCTCGGGATCCGCGCGGGCTTCGTCTTCCTGACCAACAACCCCGACAAGATCGCCGCCGTCGAGGCGCAGGGGTTGCGGGTGATCCGGAGCGAGACGCTGGAGTTCGAACCCTCGCCCTTCAATCTCGCCTACCTCGCCTCCAAGGCCGCCTCGGGCCACGTCCTGAGCCGGCCGGGCGAAACGCCGGTGCGCCGGGCGCTCCCTCCCGAGCCGGTCGCGCCCTTCCGGCCGCACGCGCTCCCCGCGGCCCCTCGCTTCATCTACTCGGCGAGCTATTTCCTCCCGATGAAGCCGGTCGACGACGAGGTGCTGCTCTCCGGGGCGCAGTTCCGCGACCTCTTCCAGGGGCGCGCGCTGGAGCGCCACACCTCCGGCGAGCGGCCGCTCGTGCTCGGGCACGAGCTCGTGCGCGACCATCGCTTCGTCGTGCGGATCGACCCCGGGCGGCTCAGGGAGTTCCGACGCGAGCATCCCGACGACCCGATAACCACGCTGCTGACCACGCCCTACTGGTTCCGGGTGCACGTGTATTTCGATCTCGTGACGAGTCAGGAGTTCGTCGTCCTGACCTACGGCACGCCGCGGATCCACGACGCGCCGGTGGTGCGGCTGCAAAGCGAGTCGCTCTTCAACCGTTTCCCGCTCCGCTCGATGGACAACCGCGACAAGTTCAAGGCCTCGGTGCGCCACATCGTGCACTACGGCGTCGGGGCGATCCTCCTGCTCTACTTCGATGGACGCGGGGCGGGCTTCGGGGCGCATGCGACCGACCGGATGATGACGGAGAACGGGCTCTCGCTCTCCAGCGACGAGTCCTACCGCAAGCTCGGGGTCGTCTATGACAGCCGCGACTACGACGCCTCGATGGTCCTGCTCCGCCACCACGTGCCCAACGAGAAGATCCAGATGGTGATGAACTCTCCGGCGAGCCTGGTGCGCAAGAAGGAGTACGCCGCCGCGCTCAACCGGCACCACATCGACGTGCGCAAATGGATCTTCCTCGACGAGGATTCGATCGGAGAATGACCGCCCCGGCACGCCACCGGCTTCGGCGGTGACCCATGGATCCCCTCGGTCATGAACTCCTCGCCCGCCGTCTCGAGGCGATCCCGGACCTGCTCGCGGAGATGGCCCGGGCCCCGCTCGGGCGGGTCGCGGCGGGCACGCTCACGGGCCGGGCGTTCCTCGTCACCGGCACGGGCAGCTCGGAGGCGCACGCGCGCTTCCTCGTGCACCTGCTCAACCGTCACGCGCGCCGGCCGGCGGAGTTCATGCCGCTCTCGGGCTTCTGCGACCTCCCGGCCGGGACCGGGCGCGGGCGCGTGCTCGTGGTGATCAGCCAGGGCCTCTCGCCCAACGCCCAGGTGGCGGTCGACCGGTATCCGGATTTCGACCACACGGTCGTCTTCACCTCGACGACGGCCGAGGGGGCGGCGCGGGCCGGCAAGGCCGACCGCGCGGAGCGGGTCCGCGCGCTGGAGGCCGCGGGCGTGGAGTTCGTCCGCAGTCCGCTCGAGGAGGAGTACGCGACGCTGGTCCGTTTCGTCGGCCCGATGGCGGTCTACCTGCGCATCCACCAGTTCGCGCGCCAGCTCGCGGCCGAGCTGCTTCCGCCGCTCGATCCCGGGGAGTTGCTCGCGTGCCTCGCGACGCGGGCGCCGGACGAGGTGGTCGAACGCTTCGCGACCGGGGCGGACGACTTCCGCCGGGGTTTCTACCTGCTCGCGGGCGCGCCGCTCTGCGAGTTCGCGCAGAACCTCGCCTACAAGTTCCTCGAGGGCGTGTTCTGGTCGGCCCCGGTGATCTGGGACTACCTGCAGTTCGCCCACGGTCCCTACCAGGAGGTGACGCTTCAGCCGAGGCCGGTCGTGCTGCTCGAGCGCCCCGGGACGATCGAGGGCGACCTCGCGGAACGGACGCGGCGGATGCTGGCCGCCGCCGGCGTGCCGTGCATCGATCTGCGGGCGCGGACGACCGGGCCGCTCGCGATCTTCGAATACGAGGCGCTGTTCAACGACCTCGTCTTCCGCCTCATCACGCGCCTCGGGGTGAACCAGCGCGAGTGGCCGAGCAAGGGCCGGGACGATCCGCTCTACGGGTTCTCCCGCGTCGGCTGACCGCGGGGCCGCGTCAACCCGCGCGCACGTCCGTCTCGGCCGCGGGGCCGTCGCCCGACTCCGGCGTCTCGCCCGCGAGCTGGATGAGCTGGTGGAGCGAGTTGAAGTGTTCGGTGAAATCGAAATCCCCGCCGACGCCGTCGATCACCTGGCGGAAGAGTTGTTTCTTCTCCGCCTTGAGCGCCTGGATGCGCTCCTCGATCGTGCCCGCGGTGATCATCCGGTAGACGAAGACCGTGCGCGTCTGGCCGATGCGGTGGACGCGGTCCACGGCCTGGTCCTCGACCGAGGGGTTCCACCACGGGTCGAGGATGAAGACGTAGTCGGCGGCGTGGAGCGTGATGCCGGTGCCCGCGGCCTTGAGGCTGACGACCATGAAGGCGGGCGTCGCGCAGTTCTGGAAGTCGCTCACCGGCTTCTGCCGGTCGATCGTCGAGCCGGTCAGCTCGAAGCGCGGGATGTCGGGAAACTCCTTCGCGAGCACCCCCTCCACGCGTTTCAGGAACATGACGAACTGGCTGAAGATGACGACCTTGTGCCCGCTCGAAATCACCTCGCCGAGGCGCTCGACGAGCAGCTCGAGCTTGCCGCTCGCGGCGGTGTCGGCGCTCAACCACGGGAGCAGGTCGGGATCGCAGCAGATCTGCCGCAGGCGGGTGAGGAGGCTGAGGAAACCGAAGGCCTTCTCGCGGATCGCGCGGCCGATGTCGTCGCCGAGGCGCTGGAGGCCCTCGCGGCAGACGCGGCCGTACTCCTGCCGTTGCAAGGGGCTGAGCGGGCAGAGCAGGTCGATCTCGACCTTCGGCGGGAGCTCGGTCGCGACCTCGGCCTTCGTGCGCCGCAGGACGAACGGCGCGATCTGCCGGCGCAGCCGTTCGAGCGTGCCGTCGTGGTCGCGAAGGATCGCGGCCTCGAACGAGGCGCGGGTGCCGAGCAGGCCGGGCGAGAGGAAGTTGAGGATCGACCAGAGGTCGAGCTGGCGGTTCTCCAGCGGCGTGCCGGTGAGGACGATGCGGTGCTTCGCGCGGATCTCGAAGCAGGTGTTGGTGACCTTCGCGTCGGGGTTCTTGATGAACTGCCCCTCGTCGAGGACCGCGTAGCCGAACTTGAACTTTTCCAGGAGCGCGCGGTGGTTGCGCAACTGTGCGTAGCTCGCGAGCCAGATCCCATCGGTCCCCTCGTTGCGGAAGTCGTGGCCGTTGCGCAGGACGAGGAGCCGCAGCTCCGGGAAGAACCGCCGCACCTCCTCGCGCCAGACCGGGACGACGCTCGCCGGGCAGACGATCAGGTGGCGCATCCCCGGGAGCGGGCGCGCGGCGAGCAGGGTCGCGATCTGGAGGGTCTTGCCCAGGCCCATCTCGTCGGCGAGCAGCC
>DAIPIQ010000144.1:0-10738 GCA_036770745.1 Opitutaceae bacterium
AAAGTGGTGGCAACCTGCAGTCGTGGGCCGGGGTTTATCCCCGGCTTTTTCGGCTCTCTCGGTCGGAAGCCGGGGATAAACCCCGGCCCACGACCACGACACGCAAGGTCACCGTGGTCGATGCGTCCGAATCGGCCGCGCAGAAGCCCGACGGTCTTCAGCGGAACCGAGGCATGCCACCACTCTTGGTTACACCCCCTCAACCCGCGTCGTAGTCGAGCCAGGGGCCGAGCCAGCGCTCGGCCTCCGAGACGGTCATGGCCTTGCGGCGGGCGTAGTCGGCGACCTGGTCGCGGCCGAGCCGGCCCACGCCGAAGTATTTCGCCTCCGGGTGGTTGAAGTACCAGCCGCTGACGCTGCTCGCGGGGGTCATCGCGCAGCTCTCGGTGAGCGCGATGCCGGTGGCGGCGGTCGCGTCGAGGAGTTCGAAGAGCACGGGCTTTTCCGTGTGGTCGGGGCAGGCCGGGTAGCCCGGGGCCGGACGGATGCCGCGGTAGCGCTCGCGGATGAGGTCCTCGGGGGAGAGCATCTCCTCCCGACCGAAGCCGCAGAACTCGCGCGCGAGCTTGTGGAAGCGCTCGGCCATGGCCTCGGCGATGCGGTCGCCGAGGGCCTGGGCGAGGATCGCGGAGTAGTCGTCGTTGGCCGCCTTGAAGTGCGCGGCGAGGCGCTCGACCCCGTCGCCCGCGGTCACCGCGAAGCCGCCGCAGTAGTCGAGGCGGCCGCTCTCGCGGGGCGCGAGGTAGTCGGCGAGGCAGTGGTTGGCCTGACCCGCGGGCTTGTCCATCTGCTGGCGCAACTGGTGGAAGGTCGTGACGACGCGGCTCCGCTCCTCGTCGGCGTAGATCTCGACGTCGTCGCCGACGGCGTTGCAGGGCCAGAAGCCGAGCACGGCGCGCGGTCGGTAGAGGCGCTCGCGGGCGATGCGTTCGAGCAGGGCGAGCGCGTCGGCCTGGAGCCTGCGCGCCTCGGCGCCGACGACCTCGTCGTCGAGGATCTGTGGATACCGCCCGTGGAGCTCCCAGGCGCTGAAGAACGGGCCCCAGTCGATGAAGGGCGTGATCTCCCCGAGCGGGACGTCGGCGAAGACGCGTGTACCCAGGAACTCGGGACGCGGGATGTCGACCGCGGCCCAGTCGAAGACGGTGCGGTTGGCCCGCGCGCGCTCGAGCGGCAGGAGGGGCTTGCGGTTGGTGCGGGCGGCGAAGTCCTCCCGCAGCTTCGCCTGTTTCTCCGCGACCCCGCCCATGAAGGCGGGTTTCCGCTCCGGGGAGAGGAGCGCGGAGACGACGTTGACCACGCGGGAGGCGTCGAGCACGTGGACGACGCCGGGCGCGTATTCTGGGGCGATCTTCACCGCGGTGTGGGCGGCGCTGGTCGTGGCCCCGCCGACGAGCAGCGGGATCGTGAAGCCTTCGCGGCGCATCTCGCGCGCGACGTGGACCATCTCGTCGAGCGAGGGGGTGATGAGGCCGGAGAGGCCGATCACGTCGGCCCCGATCTCGCGGGCCTTGGCGAGGATCCTGTCGCAAGGGACCATCACGCCGAGGTCGGTGACCTCGTAGTTGTTGCAGGCGAGGACCACGCCGACGATGTTCTTGCCGATGTCGTGGACGTCGCCCTTGACCGTCGCGATGAGGAACCTGCCCTGGGCGCGGGTGGCGTGCCCGGCGGCGGCGGCGCGGCGCTTCTCCTCCTCCATGAAGGGCGTGAGCCAGGCGACGGCGCGCTTCATCACGCGGGCGGATTTCACGACCTGGGGGAGGAACATCTTCCCGGCGCCGAAGAGGTCGCCGACGACGCGCATCCCGTCCATCAACGGGCCCTCGATGATGTCGAGCGGGCGGGGGAACTTCAGGCGGCATTCCTCGGTGTCGGCCTCGATGAAGGCGTCGACGCCCTTCACGAGGGCGTGCTTCATCCGCTCCTCGACGGGTTGGTCGCGCCAGGCGAGGTCCTCCTTCTTCTCGGTCTTCGAGGCTCCGCCTTCGCGGGCCTTGAGCTCGTCGGCGAGGGAGACGAGGCGTTCGGTGGCGTCGGGGCGGCGGTTGAGGAGCACGTCCTCGATGCGTTCGCGCAGGTCGGGCGGGATCTCGTCGTAGACGCCGAGCATGCCGGCGTTGACGATCGCCATGTCGAGCCCGGCGCGGATCGCGTGGTAGAGGAACGCGGCGTGCATCGCCTCGCGCACGGGGTTGTTGCCGCGAAACGAGAACGAGATGTTGGAGACGCCACCGCTGACCTTCGCGTGGGGGAGCGTGTCCTTGATGATCCGCGTGGCCTCGAAGAAATCGACGGCGTAGTTGTCGTGCTCCTCGATGCCGGTGGCGACGGTGAGGATGTTGGGGTCGAAGATGATGTCCTCGGGCGGGAAGCCGATCGCTCCGGTGAGCAGTCGATAGGCGCGGGTGCAGATGCGGACCTTCTCGTCGCGCGTCGCGGCCTGCCCCTGTTCGTCGAAGGCCATGACGACGGCGGCCGCGCCGTAGCGGCGGATGAGTCGGGCGCGGCGGAGGAACTCCTCCTCGCCGTCCTTGAGGGAGATGGAGTTGACGATGCCCTTGCCCTGGAGGCACTGGAGGCCGGCCTCGAGGACGGACCATTTCGAGGAGTCGAGCATCACGGGCACGCGGGCGATGTCGGGCTCGGCGGCGATGAGGTTGAGGAACTTCACCATCGTCGGCTCGCCCTCGACGAGGGCCTCGTCGACGTTGATGTCGATGACGTTGGCCCCGTTCTCGACCTGCTGCTTGGCGATGGCGAGGCAGGCGTCCCAGTCGCCGGCCTTGAGGGCCTTGGCGAATCGGGGCGAGCCGGTGATGTTCGTGCGCTCGCCGATGACGAGGAAATCTGCGGCGGAGGAGGTCGTGCTCACGCGACGGCGAGGGGCTCGAGGCCGCTCAAGAGGAGGGCGTGGTGGCGCTCGGGGATCGGGCGGGTCGCGAGGCCACGCTCCGGGCGATCGCGGCGATGTGTTCGGGGGTCGAGCCGCAGCAGCCGCCGACCATGTTGACCCAGCCCCGGGCGGCGAATTCGTGGAGGACGCCCGCCATGTCGCCGGGGGTCTCGTCGTAGCCGCCGAAGGCGTTGGGCAGGCCGGCGTTGGGGTAGCAGGTGACGGCGCACTCGGCGACGGAGGCGAGTTCTTCGAGGTAGGGGCGCATCTCGCGGCCGCCGAGGGCGCAGTTGATTCCGACCGAGAAGGGCCGGACGTGGCGGATCGAGTGGTAGAAGGCCCGGATCGTCTGCCCGGAGAGCGTGCGACCCGAGGCGTCGGTGATCGTCACGGAGATCATCACAGGCACGCGCAGGCCGCGGCGTTCGAAACAGGCCTCGATGGCGAAGAGGGCGGCCTTGGCGTTGAGGGTGTCGAAGATCGTCTCGACAAGCAGGGCGTCGACGCCGCCGTCGAGGAGCGCTTCGAGCTGTTCGGTGTAGGCGGCGAGCACCTGGTCCCACGTCACGGCGCGGAAGTCGGGGCGGTTGACGTCGGGCGACATCGAGAGGGTGCGGTTGAGCGGCCCGATCGCCCCGGCGACGAAGCGGCGGCGACCGGGCTCGGCCGCCTCGGCGCGGGCCGCCGCCCGCCGGGCGCAGGCGACGGCGGCGAGGTTCAACTCCCGCACGATCGGCTCGAGGCGGTAGTCGGCCTGCGAGATCGCGGTCGAGTTGAAGGTGTTGGTCTCGATCATGTCCGCCCCGGCCTCGAAATAACGGCCGTGGATCTCCTCGATCACGTCGGGGCGGGTGAGGCAGAGCAGGTCGTTGTTTCCCTTGAGGTCGTGGGGATGGTCGGCGAAGCGCACTCCGCGAAAGTCACCCTCCTCGAGCGTGTAGCCCTGGATGACCGAGCCCATCGCGCCGTCGAGCACGGCGATCCGGCTGGCGAAGAGCGCGTGCAATTCGGCCGCGCGGGCGGCGCGTTCGTCGGCGGAGGGCGGAGCGGGTGTCGGCGTCATCGTCGTGCGGTCGTGGAGCGAAGAGGGCAGGCGCGTCCCGGCCTGTCAATCTGACATATCGACGCATCCAGATGCGTTGATGCGAAAAAACTCCAGTGAGCTTCATTCCGGATGGAACCAATCTCCGAGCGCCCGGTCGTTTGCCGTGCGCTGTTTGCTCCCGCGCAAGCGGGAGTAGGGACTCCAAGGTCCCGGAAGGCGGGTCGCTAGGGGTAGACGACCCGCCTTTCTTTTTTCTCCGTCGCGCCCCTCGAGGCGGATGTGAACAACCAGGTTAAATCTCCGCCGGACAGCGATTTCGGCGCATTCGGGCATCGACACGGCGGGCGGGCCCTCCCTGACTCCCGCCCGCGAATGGAACCAACGCGCGTTTCGCCGAGCGTCCGCCCGCAGTTCAACGTCTCCGGTCAGGCAAAGACCTACGTCCTCGACACGAACGTGCTCCTGCACGATCCCCGGTCGATCTTCCGGTTCGAGGACAACAACCTGGCCATCCCCGTGGAAGTCCTCGAGGAACTGGATGCGATCAAGGGAGAGCAATCGACCGAGCGGGGCCGGAACGCCCGCCGGGTGCATCGCATCCTTCAGGAGCTTTTCCCCGACAACCGGGCGATGATGGAGGGCGTGCGTCTGCCGACCGGCGGCACCCTCTGCATCATCATCAACCGGAGTCTCCAGGAGAACATGCTCGGCTCGCCCGCGCTCCAGCGACTGCGCTGCGTCCTCCCCGACCTCTCGAAGAAGGACAACCGGATCATCGCCGCCGCCCTGTTCGTCCAGGAGACCTTCCCGCCGCCGACGATCCTCGTGACCAAGGACGTCAACGTGCAGCTCAAGGCCCGGGCGGTCGGCCTGCTCTCGGAGGACTACCTCAACGACAAGGTGCCCGAGGCCTCCGAGGAGCTCGAGTACCGGCGCGTGGCGGTGTCGGTCTACGAGATGCAGCGCTTCGCCTCGGAGGGCGAGTTCGCCACCGTCCTCGATCCGGAGCGGCCGCTCCAGATCAACGAATACGTCCTGCTCGAGACGCCCGAGGGCAAGACGATGCCGGCGCGGCACTACGGCGGCGGCCACCTCCGGCGCCTGCGCATCCCCGAGTCCGTCCGGGCGCCCGGCGGCATCCCGATCCGCCCGCGCAACCTCGAGCAGCAGTTCTTCATGGACGCGCTCCTCGACGAGTCGCTCTCGCTCGTCACCTGCTTCGGCAAGGCCGGCACGGGCAAGACGCTGCTCTCGACGGTCTGCGCGCTCCACCAGATCAAGGAGGACGAGGGCCGCTACGACGGCCTTTCGATCACCCGGCCGGTCATCTCGCTGGGCAAGGACATCGGGTTCCTTCCCGGCACGATGGAGGAGAAGATGAAGCCGTGGCTCCAGCCCTACTACGACGCGCTGGAAGTGCTCATCCCCTCGAAGCCGCCCCGGGATCCGCAGTTCGCGGGCAAGCGCACCCGCCGCAACGGTCGCCGGCCCGAGGCGGCCCCGGCCGCGACCTCGCCCGGGCCGGGCGGGAGCGGCGTGAAGCCCTACGAGCGCCTGCTCAAGAGCGGTCTCGTCGAGATCGAGGCGCTCTGCTTCATCCGCGGCCGCTCGATCGCCCGGCGCTTCTTCATCCTCGACGAGGCGCAACAACTCACGCCCCACGAGGCGAAGACCGTGATCACGCGCATCTCCGAGGGCTCGAAGATCGTCCTCATCGGCGATCCCGCGCAGATCGACAACCCCTACGTCGACTCGCGCAGCAACGGCCTTGTCTATTGCTACAACCGCATGCGCGGTCAGGCGCTGGCCGCCCACGTGCACCTCGCCAAGGGCGAGCGCTCGCGGCTGGCCGAGCTGGCCGCGGACCTGTTGTAGGCGCCCGGGCCGGAGCCGCGTTCGTTCCGCGGTCCCGTGCCTCTCGGCGAGAGGCACGCCACCCCGGGCGGCAAGCGCGAGTCTCTGAGGTGGCACGCCTCTCGCGGAGAGGTACGCCGCTTCGCCGACTCGGGCGGCCAGCATTTTTCTTGAAGGTGGCACGCCTTTCGCCGAGAGGCGTGTTTCCGCCCCCGGCATCCGATGTCCTCCGCGCCCGGCGATCGTCCCGGTTTCCCTCCGCGAAAACGCCTCCCTCACGCGGTCCCCACATGGGTGGCCGATGGCTCGCTGTTCTTCATCACGGTCTGCGCGAAAACCCGGGGGACGAACCTCCTCGTCGCCGGACCGACCCCGGGCGCACTCCTGGAAACCGTTCGGCATCGCCACGAGGGCGGGGTCTGGTTTGCCCGCTTGTTTCTGGTGATGCCCGACCATGTGCATGGGTTGCTCGTGTTTCCCTCCGATCGTGGGATCGAAGCGACGGTCGGCGCTTGGAAGCGCTTCACGGCCAGGGCCTGTGGCATCGCGTGGCAGGATGGATTCTTTGACCACCGGGTCCGCCCGGAGGAGGGTTTCGACGCCAGACATCGCTACATCCTGGAGAACCCGGTCCGGGCCGGCCTCGTCGCCCGGGCGGACGAGTGGCCCTGGGTGTTCCGGGCGGATGCGGCGGTCCACGTGGAATAGCTTGGGATCGGTCGTGTCGTGTTCGGGCGCGGTCCCGTGCCTCTCGGCGAGAGGCACGCCACCCCGGGCGGCAAGCGTGGACCTTGAAGGTGGCACGCCTCTCGCCGAGAGGCGTGGGCTCAGCCGCGGACGGTCGCCCGCTTCAAAAGCCGCACCTCGCGTTCGATCCCCGCGAGCACTTCCTTCTCCATCCGGTCGATGAAGAGCACGCCCTCCAGGTGATCGACCTCGTGCTGGATGCAGCGGGAGAGCAGACCGTCGCAGGTCATCTCGTGGGACGCGCCCCGCTCGTCCTGAAAAGTCACCCGGATCGCGTCGGGCCGCACGACGTCGCCGCGGATCTCGGGAAACGAAAGGCAACCCTCCTCGTAGGAGGTGGTGCGCCCGGGCAGGGCCTGCACCACCGGGTTGGCGAGCGCCATCGGCATGATCAGATCGAGCGGCGGCGAGGCCCCGTCGAGCCGGAAGGCGAACTCCGCGTCCGTCCCCCGCAGGTCGATCACGCAGAAGCGCAGCGCGAGCCCGACCTGCTGGGCGGCGAGGCCGATCCCCTCCGCCTCGTGCATCGTCTCGATCATCGTCCGCGCGAGGCGCGCAAGTTTCGCGTCGAAGGTCGCGACCGGTTCGCCCTTGGCGCGCAGGACCGGGTCTCCGTAGTGAACAATCTTCAGCGCCATGGTGTCAGTGGCGCGGACCGTAGGACGGCGAAGCGTCGTCGCAATTGAAATTGTGACGACGCCCGGCCGCGCTACTTTCGCGACCTTGACGATGTCCCAGGCCACCACCAACGCCCGCTCCGCCGGCGCGCCCCGCCGCGGGCCTGCCGTCCTGCTCGCGCTGGGTGGGGCCGTGTTGGTCGCGGTCGGCTGGCTGATCCCTTCGCAGTTCAAATCCCTCCCCGTCTCGATCCTCGCCGAGGCCGGGCGCGGCACGCCGGGCCTGCCCGATGCCGTGCTCGACGCGCTCGACCAAGGCCGGCCGGGCGTCGGCCGCCTCCTCGCCGAAGGGGCCGTGGCGGTGCGGCATCCCGCGGCCGCGGGGTTGCGCGAGCGCCTCGCCGCCTACCTCGAGGCCAATCCCGACCTCGCCGCCTGGGGCGAGGTCAACCCCCACCTCACCGGCGCCCTCGGCGCCGCGCCCCGGGCTCCGGCGGGCGAGGGCGGGATCGTGCGCCAGATCCTCCCCGCCGCCTCGCGCACCGCCCTCCGCGCCTACCTCGGCAACTCGCGCAACGCCACCGTGCGCGCCCTCCTCGCGACCGCGGAGCTGCCGACGTTCCGGCAGTTCCTGCCCGTCTTCAGCAGCGGCGGTGCGCCCCTCGAGGCCACGATCCTCCTCGCGGCCCTGCTCGTGCAGGGCGACGAGCTCGGGAGCGGGGCCGCCCGCGAGCTCCGCACCGTCGCCGACGAAGCGGTGCGCACCGGCGAGGCCGGGAAACTCGAGATCGTCTACCTCGATCTGCTTTCCCTCGGCCGGCGCCACGACTGGGGCGCGCTCGCCGCCCTCACGCGCGGGGCGCGTTCGCTCGACGCACTCGCCCGGCTTCGCCACCTCCAGCAGATCGCGCCGGAGGCCGCGCCGGTCATCGCGGCCGCGGCCGTCGCTTCGCAACGCCCCGACGCCGTCGCCGAATACGTGATGCGCCTCGGCGAGCTGGGGACCGAAGCCCTCGCCTTCGCCCTCCACCACGGCTCGGGCAGCGTCGACCTGCTCCTGCGGCAGGGGTTGCCGCCCGACGGTGAACTCACCCTGCCGCCGGTCCTCGCGGCGGGCGGGGCCGGCCTCGCCCGCCGTGCGACCGATCCACTGGTGCGCTTCGCCCTCGCCAACCCCGTCGGGGCCGTCGCCGCCAAGGTCGCCGCCTACCTGCTCGGCGGTCTCCTCTTCTTCCTCGCCGCCGAACGGGTGACCGCCCTCCACCGGCTCGAGCTCACGCCGCTCTTCCGCCACCTCGCGCGCGCCGTCGGCGCCGGGGTCGTCTGCCTGCTCTTCATCATCCTCAACGAACCCTACCTCGCCCTCGGCAGCCAGCCCGCGGGCTATGAACTCCGTCTCGTCATCCCCGTCCTCGGTAGCAACAGCGTCGAATCCATGAACGAATCCACCGGCTCCTTCCCCCTCGATGCCGCCACGATGGTGAGCATCACCTTCTTCTTCCTCCTCCAGGTCCTCGTCTACGTGATCTGCCTGCTCAAGATCCGCGAGATCGAGCGCAAAGACCTCCCCGGCGTGCTCAAGCTCAAGCTCGCCGAAAACGAGGAGAACCTCTTCGACAGCGGCCTCTACGTCGGCATCGCCGGCACCTCCGCCGCCCTCGTCATGCAGGTGCTCGGCCTGATCCAGGCCAACCTCCTCGCCGCCTACTCCTCGAACCTCTTCGGCATCCTCTGCGTCGCCGTCGTGAAGATCCGCCACGTGCGGCCCTTCAAGCAGGCGATCATCCTCGCCCTCGCGCGCGACATCGGCGCGACCAAGTCGACCGAATGAACAAGACCCTCCTCCTCATCCTCGTCGACTTCCTCCTCCTCAACCTCCTCGCCCTCACCCGCTGGGAGAAGCCGCCGGAGCAGCCGCCCGCCGAGGCCCGCGCCACGCCCGCCGAAACGGTCCGCCAAGTGGTCGAGGAGGACCTCGTCGGCGCCCTCCGCCTCTCCCTCGACGAGGAGCGCGAGGCCCGCGACGCCCTCAGCGAACAACTCGCGCAGACCCGCGAGGAGCTCGGCAGCCGCGAGGAGACGATCGCCGAGCGCGAGGCCCGCCTCGCCGCCCTGCAGGCCGATCTCGAGCGCCGCCAGGCCGAGGCCGCCCGCCTCGCCGAACGCGTCGCCGACGCCCAGTCCACCGTCACCCGCCTCTCCGACCGCCTCTCCGAGACCGCCCGCGAGGCCGCCACCTCGCAGACCCGGGCCGAACAACTCGCCCGCGAACTCGCCGAGAAACAGGCCGCCGAGGCCCGCCTCGCCGGCGAGGTCACCCGGCTCGAGCGCGAGCGCACCGCCGCCCAACAGGAGATCCAGTCGCTCAGCACCCAGGTCCAGGTCGCCGAGACCGAGCGCACGTTCCTCCGCGAGAGCGTCGACACCCTTCGCGTCCAGGTGGGCTCCGAGCGCGAGGAAAAACTCCGCCTCCAGGAGCAGACCGGCCGCCTCGCCGAGGGCGTCACCCAGCTCGCCGAGAGCTCGGCCAACCTCCGCCAGGAGATCCGCTCCAACACCCCGGTCAACGCCAACGCCCTCTTCGACGAGTTCCTCGCCAACCGCGTCGACGTCTCCGTGCGCGCCAACCGTCCCGGTTTCCTCGGGGAGATCAACCGCGCCCTCGACGCCAGGACGATCCTCGTGACCGACGGCACGAACGTCCTCGTCGTCCAGCACGCCAACGACACCCTCGCCACCGCGCGCGACACCCCCGCCGACTGGCGCTCCATCACCGGCGTCGTCCGCGGCGGCGGTCGCGAGATCCCGGTGGGCCGCCAGTTCTTCCTCCGCAGCGACCCGCGCGTCCTCGTGATCCCGCTCGATCCCGGCCTCGCCGCCTCGCTCGGCGTGCGGATCTACCCCACCGCGCTCGAGCCCTTCAAGTTTCCCGAGGCCGTGCTCGTGAGCGGCGGCGGCCGCTACTACGGCGAGGTCGAGTTCAAGCTCGACCCGCAATCGCCGGGCTACGTGCGCATGCAATCGCGCGTGCTCACCCGGCTCTTCGGCGAGTTCTCCCCCTCGGCCGGCGACCTCGTCTTCAGCAAGACCGGCGAGATCCTCGGCATCATGGTCAACAACACCTACTGCGTGCTCTTCCAGAACTTCCAGGAAGCCGCGGAAATCCCCTTCGGCCCCGACCTCACCGACCGCACGACCAGCGAACCCATCTCCGCCCAGCGCGCCCGCCTCCTCCGCCTCCAGTAGCGGCTCCCCGCGCCGCGAAGCCTGCCCGGCGCGGCGACATCCATCGCCCCGACCGGGCGCCCGACCGGCCGCAAGGATGCCGCCGCTGCTCCCCGGTGAATCGATCGCCTCGCCCGCTCTTTCCGCAGGCCGATCGCCGAGAACCTTCGGCATCCGCTCGTCCGGGTCATCCTCCGAGGTAGAGACCCTCTCGCCGAGAGGCTCGAGCCTTTCGGCTGGGGCCGACCCTGACCAGAGTGGGCGCAGGCGTCCCGCCTGCGCATCCGGGCACCCACCAATGCCTTTCGGCGGGGGGGCTGGGCCGGACGCGACTCGCCTCCTCAGACCAATGGC
>DAIPIQ010000145.1:0-10653 GCA_036770745.1 Opitutaceae bacterium
GTGCGCCTGCCCGTGGGCGGACTCTTCGAATGGCGGACGCCGCGCCTCCTCGCGCGGCGGATCGCGGAGACGCGCGAGGATGCGTCGCCGCTCGCGTTCGTCCGCCTGCATCCCGGGGCCGGCGGCTCGCCGATCTACCTGCTCCCGCCGTGGAACAGCAGCTGCCTGCTCTTCCGGGGACTCGCGGGCATCCCGGGAGGGCTCCATCCCCTGATCGCGCTGGAGGGCTCGGACGCGCGGGTGCGCGGGGCGCCGCCCGACTCGATCGAAGCCATCGCAAGCCTCCATGCGGACGCGCTGGCGGCGCGCCATCCGCTCGGCGACTGCTCGATCGGCGGGTATTCGATGGGTGGATTCGTCGCGTGGGAGACCTGCCAGCAGCTCCTGAGGCGCGGCATCCGCGTCGAGCGGATGATCCTCCTCGACTGCCCGCGGCTTTTCAGCCGGCCGAGCGAGGCCGATCTCGCGTGGATGCGCCGGATGCGCAGCCTCCCGGGTCGGATGCGCTCGCTGGCGGTGCGGGTCGTCGGCGTGCGCAACCCGCGGCACCGCGCCTTCCTCGCCTCGACCACCCGCTCGTTGCGCGAACGGCTCGCGCAGAGGCTTGGCGGGAGGGAGCGGCCGGACGTGCCGCCGCCATGGGCGGAGGACCTCGCGCACAACATCACGCTGAGCACCGCGTATCATGTCGACCCCTACGACGGCGAGGTGTTGCTCGTCCGCGCCGAACGGCAGGGCGAATGGGTCAACCGCATCCTTCCCGACCTCGGCTGGCGGGGATGGTGCGACGGCGGTCTGCACATCGAGCATGTGCCGGGGGACCACCATTCGATGTTCCTGCACCCACACGTGGGCGCCCTCCACGCGGCGCTTCAGGGCGGTCGGGCGCAACTCCGGGCGGCGTGACGCCGCCCGCCACTCACCAACCCGCGCCGCGCGTGAGCGTGCGGATGCGCAGGAGGAACATGTCGGCGGTGATGTAGAGCACCGAGCCGTCGTCACCCCACCCGCAGTTGGCCGTGGCCTGCCCGGTGTTGATCCGACCGAGAAGCCGGCCGGCGGGAGAGAGGACGAGCACGCCGCCGGGGCCCGTCGTCCAGAGGTTGCCCTCGCGGTCCACCTTGAGCCCGTCGCAGGAGCCCCGCGCGGTCGGCGAGCGCAGCGGTTGCGCGTCGAAGAACGTCCGCCCGCCCGCGATCGTGCCGTCGGCCGCGACGTCGTAGGCCACGATCCGCGTGGCCTTCGGATCGCTGATCGCCACGTAGAGCACGCGTTCGTCGGGAGAGAAGGCGATGCCGTTGGGAAAGGTGAGGTCGCTCGCGAGGAGCGTGACGGCGCCGTCCTTCGCGACGCGGTAGACGCCGTTGAAGGGGAGCTCCTTGAGCGGCGAATTGTTCAGCCCCTCCAGCCCGTACGGCGGATCGGTGAAATAGATCGTGCCGTCGCGGCGCACGGCGAGGTCGTTGGGACTGTTGAAGCGCCGGCCCTCGAAGCGGTCCGCCACCGTCACGAAGCCGCCTCCGACGGGGCGCGCGATCCGCCGGTCGCCATGCTGGCAGATGAGCAGCTCGCCGTTGGTGTCGAGCGCGAGGCCGTTGCTGCCCTGCTCGCGGAAGCCGGGCGTCGGCGTGCTCAGGCCGCTCGGTTTGAGGAAGACCTCCGCCGCCGTCATGCCCTCGCTCCAGCGATGGATGACGTTTTCGGGCACGTCGGAGAAAAGCACCGCGCCGCGGTACCAGACCGGCCCTTCGGACCAGGTGAAACCCTCGGCGAGTTTCTCGACCACGACGTCGGGTGCGAGGAGCTTGTCGAGGGCGGGGTCGAGGCGCTCGACCGTGGCGTTGAACGAGGCGGCGGCGTTCATGGCGAGGAGGGTTGTCGTGACGAGGACGAGACCAGTGGGATGTTTCATGGGGCCGGAGGGATGTGCGGAACATGGCCGCGCGACGCCGGCGAGACACGCCGTTTCTTCAACCTTCGCCACCGGCGGCGGCGCGCACCGCCTCGAGCTCCTCCCAGCGCGCGAACGCCGCGGCCGTCTCGCGCTCGATCGCCGCGAGGCGCGCCTTCACGGTCGCGACATCGCCCGGGCCGCCCTGGTAGAACGCCGGATCGGCGAGCTTCGCGGCGAGCAGCCCCGCCTCCCGCTCGAACGCCTCGATGCGTGCGGGCAGTTCGTCGAGCTCGCGTCGCTCCCGGTTGATGAGTCGCCGCGCGCGCACCGGCGGCGCGGGCCGCTCCGGAGGCGGGGGCTCGGGCGGAGCGACCGCCGCGGCCGACGCCCGACGGGAGAGCCAGTCGGTGTAGCCGCCGACGTGTTCGACGACGCCACCACCACCATCGAGGACGAGCAGGCTGGTGACGACGTTGTCCAGGAAGGCGCGGTCGTGGCTGACGACGAGCAGCGTGCCTTGGAACGCGACCAGGAGATCCTCGAGGAGATCGAGCGTCTCGAGATCGAGATCGTTGGTCGGCTCGTCGAGCACGAGCAGATTGGCGGGGCGCGTGAAGAGACGCGCGAGGAGCAGGCGGTTGCGCTCGCCGCCCGAGAGGACCCGCGCCGGAGTGCGGGCGCGGTCCGGCGCGAAGAGGAAGTCCTGAAGGTAGCTGATCACGTGGCGCGTGCGCCCGTCGATCGTGACCGCGCTGGCGCCATCGGCGACGTTGTCGGCCACGGTGCGGTCGTCGTCGATCTGCTCGCGGAGCTGGTCGAGGTGCACGACCTCGAGGTTGGTCCCGTGGGTCACGGAGCCTTGCGTCGGAGCGAGCCGGCCAAGGAGCAGCCGGATCAGGGTGGTCTTGCCCGAGCCGTTGGGCCCGACGATCCCGATCTTCTCGCCGCGGAGGATCGTCGTGGTGAATCCTTCGAGGATCGGCGGACCCCCGGGATGGGCGAACGACGCGTCCTCGACTTCGACGACCTTCATCCCCGAGCGCGCGGCGTCGGCGAGCCGGAGGTTCGCCTCGCCCACCCGCGCACGGCGGTCGCGCCGTTCCGCGCGCAGGCGTTCGAGGGCCTGGATCCGCGCCCCCGCGCGCGATCGCTGCGCCCGCACCCCTCGCCGGATCCACGCCTCCTCCTGCGCGAGTTTCTTGTCCGCCGCGGCGTCGCGTCGCTCCTCGGCCTCGAGCTCCGCCTCCTTGCGCACGAGGTAGGTGTCGTAGTCGCACGACCAGCTCGAGACCCGACCGCGGTCGATCTCGACGATCCGCGTGGCGAGCCGGCGGAGGAACGCCCGATCGTGGGTGATGAAGAGCAGCGACGGACGGGACGCCAGCAGGTGCGTCTCCAGCCACTCGATCGAAGCCACGTCGAGATGGTTCGTCGGCTCGTCGAGGAGGAGCAGGTCGGGCTCGCCCGCAAGCGCGCGCCCGAGGAGCGCGCGGCGCTTCATCCCCCCGGAGAGCGCTTCGAACGCGTCCGCGGCGGGAAGCTGCAAGCGCTCGAGAAGGCGCTCGAGCCGAAGGTCGGTCTCCCAGTCCTCCTCGTGGGCGCCGTTCGTCCGCAGGCCGGCGGCGACGACCTCCCGCACCGCTCCGGAAAGGCCCGTCGGGATCTCCTGCGGGAGCCGGGCGAAGCGGGCGCCCGGCTGGCGGGCGACGGCTCCGGCGTCGGGCTCGAGGTCGCCGGCGAGGATCTTCATGAGGCAGGATTTGCCCGCGCCGTTGCGGCCCACGACGCAGACGCGCTCGCCCGGATCGATCTGGAGGTTCACGGCCTCGAGGACCGGCGGTCCACCGAAGCCCAGGGCGACGTCAAGAAGGTTGATCAGGGCCATCGAAAACGGACGACCGTCGCGATCCGCCCGCCGGGTGCAAGCGCGATGCCGGCGCTCCCGGGGCGCGGGCTCGATTGAGGCGTTGCGCCCCCGCGATTCCCGCCCCAGAGTCGGGATCCTCCCGGATGTGGACGCACCCGTCTCCAGCCGGCGGATACCCAACAATCCCGTTCCTCCCCACATGCAACGTCGCCGCTTCCTCCAACAGGCGTTCGCAGCCTCCGCTGCCGCCTCCCTCCTCCCCTCCACCCTCGTCGCCGGGGCCCACCTGCCCGGCGAGAAGAAGGCCCCGGCCTTCCGGATGAAATACGGGCCGAACACGAACCACTTCAAGGCGCACGCCGGCACGGACATCCTCGACCAGATCCGCTTCGCCCACGACCAGGGGTTCCGGGCGTGGGAGGACAACGGCATGCGCCGCCGCGAGCCGGCCGTGCAGGAGGCGATGGGGAAGCTCTTCGCCGAGCTGGGGATGACGATGGGCGTGTTCGTCGCCTACGCGGATTTCCGCAACCCCGTCTTCGCCGGCAACCGTCTCGACGTCGACGATCGCAAGCGCGACCCGAAGGCCGTGCGCGAGCTCCTGAAGGCGGCGATGGAGGACTCGATCGCCGTCGCCCGGCGGGCCGGCGTGAAGTGGTGCACCGTCGTCCCCGGCGCCGTCGACCCGTCGCTCCTGCCCGAGCACCAGACGGCGAACGCGGTCGAGAACCTCAAGTACTGCGCCGAGATCTGCGAACGCGCCGGAATCATCCTCGTGCTCGAGCCCCTCAATTACATCAACCATCCGGGCTGCCTCCTCCAGCGCGCCGCCCACACCCATCAGATCTGCAAGATGGTCGGCAGCCCCTCGGTGAAGATCCTCTTCGACATCTACCACCAGCAGATCACCGAAGGGAACCTGATCACCAACCTGCAGGACGCCTGGGACGAGGTCGCCTACATCCAGGTCGGCGACGTGCCCGGCCGCAAGGAGCCGACCACCGGCGAGATCAACTACAAGCACATCTTCCAGTGGCTCCACGACCGGGGTTTCGACGGCGTGATCGGGATGGAGCACGGGCTCAAGACCAACTCCCTGGAAGGCGAAAAGGCCCTCATCGCCGCCTACCGCTCGATCGACGTCGCGGCCTGAGCCGGGGGCCGCAGAGGATTTGACGCGGCCGCCTTCGCGGGAAAGATGCGCGGTTTCATCGAATGATTTCCGCCCAGGACGTACAGCGCAAGGTGACGAGGGCCGTGCTCGTCGGAGTCCAGACCAACGACATGCCCGCCGGCGAGGGCGGGCGTCTCCTCGAGGAGCTCGTCGAGCTCGTGCAGAACCTCGGCATCGAGGTCGTCGAAACCAACCTCGTGCGCCTGCGCGAGGCCAGCCCGCAGTTCCTCCTCGGCTCCGGCAAGACCCTCGAGCTCATCGAGCGGGCGCGGCTGCTCTCCTGCGACGTGATCGTGATCGACGAGGACCTCAGCCCCCCGCAGCAGCGCAACTGGGAGGCCGAGTCGAAGCTCTGCATCATCGACCGGCGCGAGGTGATCCTCGACATCTTCGCCGAGCGCGCCCACACCCGCGAAGCCATCCTTCAGGTGGGGCTGGCGAGGATGGAGTACTCGTTGCCGCGCCTGAAGCGCGCGTGGACCCACCTCAGTCGTCAGCGCGGCGGCGGCACCGGCGCACGCGGCCAGGGTGAGACGCAGTTGGAGTCCGACCGCCGGATCGTGCGCGACCGGATCTCCACCCTCCGCCGCGAGCTCGGCGCGGTCCGCCAGCAGCGCGAGGTCCAGCGCCGCCGCCGGATGCGCGTGCCGGTGCCCACGGCCTCGATCGTCGGCTACACCAACGCCGGCAAGTCCTCGCTCCTCAACCACCTCACGGGCGCCGGCGTGCTCGCGGAGAACAAGCTCTTCGCCACGCTCGACCCGACCACCCGCCAGCTCACGCTGCCCGATGGCGAATCGGTGCTCCTGACCGACACGGTCGGCTTCATCCGCCGGCTCCCGCACGATCTCGTCGAGGCCTTCAAGGCCACGCTGGAGGAGACGGTCGTCGCCGATTTCCTGATCCACGTGATCGACGTGACGAGCCCCGACCTGGAGGAGCACGCCCGCACCACCCTGCGCGTGCTCGAGGAGATCGGGGCCGTCGGCAAACGGGTCGTCACGGTCTTCAACAAGGCCGATCTTCCCCGCGACGAAGGGCTGCTCCGGGCGGCCCGCCTCCGCCATCCGGATGCGATCCTGCTGAGCGCACGCACCGGCGAGGGCGTCGGCGAACTCCTGGAGCGGATCGTGGCCATCCTCCACGAGACTTCGCACGCGGTGGAGCTGCTCGTGCCGCACGACCGCTACGACGTGCTCGGCCGGTTGCACAGCGCCGGCGGCGTCCATCGGAGCGAATCGCGCGACGAGGGCGTGTTTGTCGTCGGCCGTTTCCCTCCCGGGCTCACCGGGTTGATCGCGCCGTTCGTCCAGGCGGGCGGGACCGCGGGCTGAGGGGCCGGCTCAACGACGAGCCGCCCGCCATTCCGCGAACGCCCCTCCGAGGTCGGCGAGCGCGCCACGGGTCGCGGCCGCATCCAGCGCCGCCGCGCCATCCGAGACCCTGCGGCACGGCGCGACGAGCGGGTCCATCCGCAGGGCGAAGATCGTGTTCTTGAGGTAGTGGGCGCGCTCGCCGACGACCTCGAAGTCGCCGGCCGCGAGGGCGGTCTCGATCTCGCCCAGGACCTCGGGAACCTCGGCGATCGCCCGATCGACGAGCGCCGATCCGCCGTTGGCCCCGAGGTCGGGCATCCAGCTCATGACCCCGGACGGGGCGGACGGCGGCGGGGCGGGCGCCTCTTCGGCCCCGGCGGTGAATTCCTCCGCCGCGGCGGCCGGGGCGGGGGCGGCCGGCACGTCTCCACGTCGTTCATACAGCGGGCTCGCCTTGATCGCCTCGACGAGGCTCTGCACGAAGAAGGGCTTGCCGAGGAAGTCGTTCATCCCGGCCTTCATCGCCCGCTCGATCTCCTCCTCGGAGAGGGTCGCGGAGACGCCGATGATCCAGGGCTCCTCGGGATGGCCCGACTGGGCGCGGATGTGCCCGCTCGCGACCACGCCGTCCATCCCCGGCATGCGGAGGTCCATCATGAGCAGGTCGAACTCACGCCAGCGGGCGACGGCCTCCGCGCCGTTGGAGACGGAGACGGGACCGTACCCGAGCGAGTGGAGGTACTCCATCATGAGCCGGCGGATGAAGGGGTTGTCGTCGGCCACGAGGATCCGCAGCGGCAGCTCGCGCGCGAGCTCGACGGGTTCGCCGCGTTGTTCGAGTGCGGACCCGGCATCGGCCGCGGCGGCCTCGGGTCCGGCATGCGCCGCGATCACCTCCAGGGGCAGGTAGACGGAGAACTGCGTGCCCATGCCCCACTCGCTCACGAGCTCGACATCGCCGCCCATGAGCTGGCAGAGGCGCTTCACGATCGCGAGGCCGAGTCCCGCACCCTCCTTGGGGACGCCCTCGGCGGGATTGAGCCGGGTGAACGGCTCGAAGAGCCGCTTCTGATCGGCTGCGCGGATGCCGGACCCCGTGTCGATCACGGAGAATACGACCGTCGTGCGATCGTCCGCGTCGCCGGTCTCGGCGACCTTGAGCCGCACCTTGAGACGGACGCCGCCCGAGTCGGTGAACTTGACGGCGTTGCCAAGGAGGTTGAGCAGGATCTGCTCGATGCGGACGCCGTCGCCCCGGACCATCTCGGGCACGCCGCTGCCGATCGAGAGGTCGATGCTCAGGCCCTTGCGCGAGGCGAGCGGCTTGACGGAATCGAAGGCCGACTCGACGAGCCGGTGGAGGTAGATGTCCTCGCTCTTGAGGGTGTAGCTGGATTTGCGCAGGACGGCGAAGTCGAGGATGTCCTGGACGATGCGCAGGAGCGTGCGGCCCTGGTTGCGGATCGTGTCGAGGTAACCGCTCTGGACCTCGTTGAGCGGGGTCCGGGCGAGGAGTTCGCCGTAGCCGAGCACGCTCTGCATCGGCGTGCGCATCTCGTGGCTCATGACCGCGAGGAATTCGTCCTTGGCGCGGTCGGCCGCCTCGGCGCGCTCCTTCGCGACGACGAGCTCGCCCTCGTACTCGCGCAGCATCTGATGGGCGAGGAAGAACACGATCAGCGACGCGAAGAGCCCCACGAGGGCGATGGTCTGGAGACGGGCCGAGGCCTGAGCGGTCAGCCACACCCGCGCGGAGATCTCCATGCCGAGCCAACCGTTCTGTTGACGGCTCGAGGGATCGAGGATCGGGGCGTTGGCGAGAAGCACGGACGCCGAGCGCGAGCCGATCGGGCCGAGCAGATGCGCCCCGCCGCCCCGTTCCTGCAACGCCTTCAGGCCCACGAGCCTCACCACGGGATTCTCCAGCGCCATCTGCGAGCGCTGGCTCACCGCGATCCACTCGGGCGGGAGCAGGACGACCTCCCCCGCGATCCCCCACACGTAGACCCGCACCAGCTCGTCCGCGACCGCGCGCAACGCCGCCACCTGCCGGCGCACGCGCTCGATCGCCTGCTCCCTCCCCGCCGAGCCCGGATCCGACCACGCGAGATCAAGCGCCTCGGGATCGATCGCGAGCGCCGCCGTCCGCACGTGGAAGAGATGGTCGCGCTCGATCGCCTCGCGAACCCGCGAAGAGCTGGCGTTGACGAGGAAATATCCGCCCACGAGCGTCGCGCCGATCACGACGGGAAGCAGCAGGGGCGCGAGCAGCCCGCGCGACTCCGGGGCCGCGGCCCGGGGTCCGCCGCGCTGGCGAAGCACTCCGTGGATCCAGAGTCCCGCACTCGCCACCCACGCGAGCACCGCGGAAAAGAGCGCCGTGCCGAAACCCTCGCCGGTTACCAGCAGCCCGTAGAGTCCGTCGATCGCCACGCCGCCCTGCCCGCGCAGCAACTCGCCGCCGCCCACGAGCAGAAGCGCCGCCGCGGTCGCGAGGAGCGGACGCGTGCCCTTGTCGACCTGCGCGCTGATCACGACCGCGGCCGACACGCTCGCGAGCACGGCGACGATCGTCTCCGGGATCGGGGACCACTCCGGCGCGTAGAACGCCGCCGCGAGACCGGCCACCGGGATCGCGATCGGGACGAGCGGCCCGACCCTCACCCAACGCAGGTGCCCGGCCCCGCGCCTCGCGAGCTCCAGCAGGCATCCGTAGCCGGCGAGCCGGAAGAGCGGGTGGATCTCCTGCGGCCAGATCTCCGGGGTGACCATCCGCGCGAGGTCGAGCGTGCTGTCGAGCGAGGCGAAGAAGGCGAAGAACGCGAACCACCGCCACGGGATCCTTCGCGAGTCCTGCGCGGCCGCGGCGTTGCCCCACGCGACGAGCCCGGCCGTCAACCAGCCGAGCACGGCGAGAAACGTCATGTAGTCCTGCTGGAAAAACCAGCCCGCGACATCGGCGCCGAGAGGGTTCACGTTGGGTCGGTTCCTCCGGGCATTCGGCCCGCCGCCGCCAACGGAAGCAACCGCTTTCGCCCCCTCCCCCGGCCGACGCGGGGACGGCCTCGTCGCTCGGGAATTGGTTCGCCCTTCATCGACCGAAGACGGTCAATCAAGATCGTCGACCGGCCCGCCCGCGACTCAGACTCCGCACTCCCCCCTCCCCACCTCATGCATCTTCCGCGACCCCGCCCGTTCCGTCGCCTCGTCCTCGTCGCCCTCCTTGTTGCCGGTTCCGCACCGGCGGTCCCGGCCGCCGAGCCGAAACGCCCGAACATCCTCTTCATCCTCACCGACGACCAGCGCTGGGACGCCCTCGGCCTCGCCGGCCACCCGCACCTCGAGACCCCGCACCTCGACCGGCTCGGTCGCGAAGGCGTGTATTTCAAGAACGCCTTCTGCACCACGTCGCTCTGCTCGCCGAGCCGTGCCAGCATCCTCAGCGGACTCTACGCACACGCACACGGCGTCGTGGACAACTTCACCGAATACCCGGCGGAACTCCGCAGCTTTCCGTTGGCGCTGCAAGAGTCCGGCTACGACACCGCCTACTTGGGCAAATGGCACATGGGGGAGGAAAACGACGGACCGCGCCCCGGCTTCGACTGGTTCGTCACGCACAAGGGCCAGGGGAAGTACTTCGACACCGAGTTCAACTTCCACGGGCGGAAACGCGAAGTCGTCAAGGGCTACTACACCACCGTCGTCACCGACATGGCGGAAGAGTGGCTCCGGCGTCCGCGCGACGGCAGACCGTGGCTGCTCATGATCGGCCACAAGGCGCCGCACAGCTTCTATCTCCCCGAGCCGAAATACGAGAACGCCTTCGCCGACGTGCGCGTGCCTTATCCGGAGACCGCCTTCCTGCTCGACGACAAACCGGCCTGGATCCGGGAGCGCCTTCACACCTGGCACGGCATCTACGGCCCACTCTTCGACTGGCGCAAGAAGTTCCCCGACGACTCCCCCGGTGCGGTGAAGGACTTCGAGGCGATGACGCGCGCCTACTGGGGCACGATCCTCTCCGTCGACGACAGCGTCGGCCGGCTCTACGACCTCCTCCGCGTCCGCGGCGAACTCGACGACACGATCATCGTCTTCATGAGCGACAACGGCATCCTCAACGGCGAGCACGGCATGGTCGACAAGCGCACCGCCCACGAGCCCAGCATCCGCATCGTGCAGCTCGTGCGTTTCCCCGGCCTCACGCCGCCGACCGCGCCGAAAGTCGTCGAGCAGCAGGTGCTCACCGTCGACGTCGCCCCGAGCCTGCTCGAACTCGCCGGCGCCCCTGCGCTGCCCAAGGTCCACGGCCGTTCGTGGAAGAAACTCGTGCAGCAGGGCGACCCCGCGTGGCGCACGTCGTGGCTCTACCACTACAACTACGAGAAACAGTTCCCCT
>DAIPIQ010000146.1:0-10632 GCA_036770745.1 Opitutaceae bacterium
CGGTTGCAGCGGACGATCCGCTGCGCGGCTCGCCGCTGAACCTGATCGTTAGACATAGCAAACCCCACTCCACCGCATAACAAATACAGACGGCGCGCTCAAGGATGAATCCGAATGTCCATCCCAAGCATTGGTTTCACGTATAAAGAGGCAATAGGCGCTTGTCGTCGCGGGGGCTCGGCTCCCCCTGAAGCGCGGCCCCAGACCGAGGGCCTGCTCGGAGGTCCTCGGTCTGGGGCCGCGCTTGCGCCCGCACCGCCGAGCGGGCATCGGCAGGCGGTGGGCAAAGCACATCTGGAATTGGCGGAACGCATCGAGCTGGAGGCGGCGCTGCGCGCTGGCGACACCCAGGCGGTGATTGCCGCGCGGCTGGGACGCTCTGCGGGCACGATCAGCCAGGAACTCGCACGGCATGGCGGCCGGGCCGGCTATCGCGCCGCGGTCGCGCACCGCGCGGCGCTTGCGCGATCGCGGCGCATCCCCCGCTGCGCGACGAAGTCCATGCCCGGTTTCGTCGCGGCTGGTCGCCGGAGGAAATCGCCGGTAGTCTCAAGGCGGACTATCCGCAGCTGGCCGCCATGCACACCTCCCACGAATCGATCTACCGCTACGTTTACGTCGTCGCGCGCGGCGAGTTGAAGCGCGAACTGGTCGCCTGCCTGCGTCGGCACCACGCCCGGCGCAAACCGCGGCGCCGGGGCGTGGCCGCCACCCAGGGCCAGCTCAAGGACATGGTGCTGATCGATCAACGGCCCCCCGAGGTCGAGTCCCGCCTGATCGCCGGCCACTACGAGGGCGATCTGATCCTGGGCGCGGGCAATCGCAGCGCGGTCGGCGTGCTCGTCGAGCGCACCACCCGCTACACCTTCCTGTGCCACCTCCCGCAAAAAGACGCCACGAGCGTGCGCGAGGCCTTCACGCGCAAACTGCAGCACATCCCCGCGGCCCTGCGCCTCTCGCTGACCTACGACCAAGGCAAAGAGATGGCCGAACACCAAACCCTCGCCGCCGATCTCGGCCTGCAGGTCTTCTTCTGCCACGCGCACAGCCCGTGGGAGCGCGCCACCTGCGAAAGCCAGAACGATCGCATCCGCCACTACCTGCCCAAGGGCACCGATCTGGCGAACGTCTCCTACCAGCAACTCAGCGCCTATCAGGAGATGCTCAACGAGCGCCCCAGAAAGATCCTCGGCTGGAAGTCCCCCGCTCAATGTTTCCGTGATCTCATCCTATCAACTCATTCTTCGAATTGATTCTTGAATGTGCCCAGCAATCTTTGCGATCGAGCCAGGAGTGACGACCGTTGTTGCGGTGCTCGACATGCGGCAAGATCCGAAAGAGATACGCCGCATCCTGAAAGAAAGAAGAAGCAGAGGCTAACCAGGCGCTACAGACAACCCCGAAGGCGCGCAGTGAAATCTGGGAAGATTATCGTGTTCGGATGTCCCCAGCGGGGTGTCTGAGCTTCATCGTTACCGGCGCTTGACGTTGTGACGTCATGGCGTCATCTTCTCGGCACTATGAGACGCGCCACTGTCTATTTCGACGAAGACCTCCATAAAGCCCTCAGGATCAAGTCGCTCGAGTCCGAGAGGAGTCTTTCGGATCTCGTCAACGATGCTGTGCGCGTCGCGCTGGATGAAGATCACAGTGATCTCGAGGCGGTCTCTGCGCGGAAGAGCGAGAAGACCGTGAGCTACGAGGCTTTTCTGAAAGGACTGAAGAGCCGTGGCCAGATATGACATCGAGTTCAAGAAGTCGGTGGACAAAGACGTCCGTGGAATCCCGACCTCAGATCTGAAGAAGATCCTGCTGAAGATTGAAGGTTTGCGCGATGACCCTCGTCCCGACGGATGTGTGAAGCTCGCAGGAGGAGAGTATTTCCGTGTCAGACAAGGTGACTATCGAATCGTCTACGAGATCCATGATTCGAAGCTACTCGTAGTGGTCATCAAGATCGGGAATCGCCGAGAGGTTTATCGATAGGAACACGGAGCCGAACCAGGCGCTACAGACAACCTCGGTTACGCGCAGCGGATTCGGGAAGGTCCCAGATTCCGATCGTCAGAGGCGAGGTGTCGGAGCTTTATCGTTGGGCAAGGCAGAAAGGCTCGCTTGACGTCGGCGGAAGTAACACTTAAGTGTCACTCATGAAGACCGAGCTAGTCACCACCCTGAAGCGAAAGGCCACCGAGATCATCTCCGACCTGCAGGAGGAGCGGGATCCGATCCTCATCACACAACACGGTTTGCCGGCGGCGTATCTCGTCGATGTCGCCACTTACGAAGAGATGAATCGGCGGATTTCAGTGCTGGAGGGTATTGCCCTGGGCGAGCAGGCGATTCGAGAGGGGCGCGTCCTCACGCAAGCTGAAGCTAAGCGGAAGTTGTCCAAATGGCTGAAGTGATCTGGTCAGATCCCGCGACCGACCAGCTCGATGCGATCACGGCCTACATAGCGCTGGACAAGCCAGATGCGGCGCGAGGTGTTGTTCGTCGCATCATCGACGCGACCGATCGGCTCGAGCAGTTCAAGAAGCTTGGTCGACGTGTTCCTGAGTTTCCTCATCCGAACTATCGACAGGTGTGGATTCGTCCATGCTGGATCTACTACCGGATCGACAACGAGGATGTGTGTATTCTTCACGTCCGCAGAGCCGAGCAGCCGTTTCGGATAGAAGACCTCGTGGAGGAGTAGAAAAGCAGCCGAACCAGGCGCTACAGACAACCTCGGTTACGCGCAGCGGATTCGGGAAGGTTTCCGTTTCCGATCGTCACAGGCGAGGTGTCTGAGCTTCATCATTTGGCCTTGTTGATTCGAGGTCTTAGTCATTCCCTCGATTCATGTGTGTTGGAGGCTCGAGCCGGCCAACCGCTGACCGTCGGGCCGGTGCGCCTCGACAGCCTCGCGGGCTCGACGCGGAACTCCGGGCGGGGCAGGTTCGGCGGCGCTCATGCATGACGCCCCTGCACCGCCCCATCCGCCTTCGTGGAAGAACTTCTTCGGGCCCGGTTTCCTGGTCGCGGCGACGGGGGTCGGGGCCGGAGACCTGATCGCGGCGAGCGTCGTGGGGCATCGTTTCGGGCTCGCGGTGCTGTGGGTCGTCGTGCTCGGAGCGCTCTTCAAATGGACGCTCAACGACGGGATCGCCCGCTGGCAGCTCGCCACCGGGACGACGTTGATCGAGGGTTGGAGCCGCCGGCTGCCCCCCGTGGTCGGGTGGTACTTCCTGGGGTTTCTGGTGCTGTGGAGCTTCCTCGTGGCCGCGGCGCTGGCTTCGGCCTGCGGCGTGGCGGCGCGGTCGTTGTGGCCGGTGCTGCCGGTGCCGGCGTGGGCGGCGGTGCACGCGGTCGCGGGCTTCGCGCTGGTGTGGCTGGGGCGCTACCGGATGTTCGAGCGGATCATGGCGTGGCTGATGGGCGCGATGTTCGTGCTCGTGATCGGCTGCGCGGCGCCGCTGCTCGACGATCCGGGCGGGTTTGCGACCGGGTTGTTGGTGCCGACCGTGCCCTCGGGCTCGGCCAGATTCCTGCTCGGGGTGATGGGCGGCGTGGGCGGCAGCGTGACGCTGCTGTGCTACGGCTACTGGATCCGCGAGCGCGGCTGGAGCGGCCCGGTCGCGCACCGCCGCACCGGGCTCGACCTCGGGGTCGCCTACGGCCTGAGCGGCGTCTTCGGGCTGGCGATGGTCGTCATCGCCGCCGGCGCGGAGCCGGCCGACGCCTCGGGCAACGCGCTCATCCTCGCACTTGCCGGGCGGCTCGGGGAGATCCTCGGGCCGGTCGGTCGGCTGTGCTTCCTCGTCGGCTTCTGGTGCGCGGTGTTCACCTCGCTGCTCGGGGTGTGGCAGGGCGTGCCCTACTTGTTTGCGGACGGCCTGGGTCGGATGCGCCGCGCGGCCCCTCCCTCGGGACCGCTGACCCGCACCGCCGCCTACCGGGGGTTTCTCGCCTTTCTCGCGTTTCCCCCGCTGGTCTTGCTGCTCCACCAGAGCCCCCTGGCGATCGTGGTGATGTATGCGATCGCGGGCTCGTTTTTCATGCCCTTCCTCGCCGGCGTGCTGCTGGTGATGAACAACCGCCGCGACTGGGTCGGCCCGCTCGAGAACGGCCCGGTGATGAACGGCCTGCTCCTGCTCTCGCTGGCGTTGTTTGCCGTGCTTTTCGTGATCGAGGCGGCGGAGAGCCTGTCGCGGCTGTGACCGCGTGCCCGGATCGAGGGCGGGAGTTTATCCGGCTCCCGACCGGGAAACGCCGCAGGAGCCGGGGTTGAACCCCGTGGCCCATTGCGGCAGAGGATGCCGCCACCACTTTTGGGAGGTCCTAAGTTCTCCGACGGGGTCTGCGCGGCAGGGAAATGCGGCTCGGCCAAGGCGGGGGCGGCGGGGCATACCCGGCGGGTATGTCCCGCTGCGCCCAACGCCGGCCCAGCCGGATTTCCCTGCCGCCCTGCGGGTTGAGGGCCGTGCCGGCATCCGCGGCGTTGGAGAGGCGGGGGATGGCCTCCGCGAGGATACCCCCCGCCTCTCCGCCTTGCGGCCTGCCGGCACGGCCCTCAACGCAGACCCCGTCGGAGAATTTAGGACCTCCCTTTTGATCACCCTCCGCTTCGCGGCGCCTCGCATCAGGTTTGATCCCTGGGCCGGGCTGCTTCACATCACGAGGCGCGCCCCGCTCGTGCCCACGCCGGTCAACCGCTTCGCCACATTGCATCTCGTCCTCCTCGCCGATCTCCCCTGGTCTGAACGGCGCCCGAGCACGGCCTGGAGCAGAAGTTGAAGGAGTTCTTGCAGGCCGGCGCGCAGGCCTACGCCAACGTCTCAACCCAGCCGGAGCAGTCGAAGAGAACCACGGATTGCACAGATGGCACGCATACGGAGAATTTAGGACCTCCCTTGAACCAGAAAGCCCAGGCAAAGAGCGGCTCCATCCGGGTGAACCGATCTCTCACCGCATCGCCTTCGTGATAATCCGTGGTTCCAACCGCCTTTTCTGAGCTGAACCCTCACCGCCTCCCATGATCCAACCCTATCCCACCCTCATCCCCGGGCTGCGCAGCCCTTCGGAGCAGCTTCACGGCATCGTCTGGTTCGGACGGATGCTCGACAAGATCCGGCTCGCCGCGGCGGGCAAGCTCCCCGAGGCCTGGCAGGCCGCGCGGGGCGTCACGATGCGCGGCGCCTTCGACTGGCGCTGCTGCCTCTTCCTCGGGATCGACTACGCGGCCCTGGAGGCCGAGACGCTCCGCGGCGACAAGTCCGACGAGGCGCTCCTCGAGTGGGCCTTCGCCCACGGTCGCCGGCCCGACGCGCAACAGATCGAGGTCTGGAACGGCTTCATGACCAAGCGCGGCTGGCGCGACGCGGGCACGCAGCGCCTCCACGAGCGTCTCGCCGAGATCGGACTGCCGCCCGGGACGGTCGAGACGATGTTCGAATTCATCGATCTCGACGAGGGGCGGTTGCGCCTCCCGCCCGGCTGATTCCGGCCCGGGGTTCTCCGGTTCCCGGGGAGCGGCGTCCTCGCGTGCTGGCGACGGCGTCCCGCCGTCGCCTCCGAAGAGCCGGGCGGGACGCCCGATCCGGCACGCGAGACGCGCGCGCTCCCCGAGAAGGAACGCGACTCGGGACGACCTCCCTACGCCGGCCCGGCGTGGCAGGCCTCCAGCGCGGGCTGCAACAGCGCGGCCTGCCACGGGAGCAGGAGCCCGGCGACCGATCCCGGGTCGCGCACGAGCTGGGCGATCTGTGAGCGGCTGGCGATGAGTGTCGCGTCGATCCCGAGCCGCTTCGCCTCGGCGTCGCGGTGGCCGCGGATCCGCTCCTGCCGCTCCAGCTCGAGGGCGGAGAGGGGCTGGCGGCGGTCGCGGTTCTCCTCGCGGCGCGGAAGCGTCTTGGGATCGCGGTGCAGGCCCCGCTCGAGCGCCTCGGCCAGGCCGCGGGCGCGGCCGTTGCGGACGCCGGCGGGCAGCGCCGCGAAGGCGTCGTGGTGCGTGCCCTCGGCCACCGCGAGGGCGAGGCGCATGAGGTAGTCGTTGCTCAGGACCTTGAAGGGCGGTCGATCGAGCCGCTCGGCCTCGCCCTCGCGCCAGTGCCAGAGCTCGAAGAGCGCGGCGAGCGCGCGGGGCGGGAAATCGCGGGACGCGCCGAGGCGCCACGCGTTCTCGTCGCGTTCGGGGAAACCCTCCCGCGCGACCTCGATCTGCCAGTCGCATTTCTGCCGGTGCCATTCGGCGCGCCCGAGGTCCTCGAGCTCGCCGGCGAGCAGGCGGTGCAGGTCGAAGAGGTGCCGCACGTCGCGCGCCGCGTAGTCGAGCATCTTCGCCGGGAGCGGCCGGCGCGACCAGTCGGCCTTCTGGCTGTCCTTGGGATGGTGGATGCCGAGGTGGTCCTCCAGGAGCGAGGAGAGGCCGATCCGTTCGACGCCGAGGAGCTGGGCCGCGAGCATGGTGTCGAAGACGGCCGCCGGCTGGAACCGGCACATCTGCCAGAGCAGGCGCAGGTCGAAATCGCTGCCGTGCATGATCAGCGTCTTGCCGGCGATCTCCGCGCAGAGCGGGCGCAGGTCGAGCCCTGCGAGCGCGTCGACGAGGTACTCGCGGTCCCCGGCCCCGATCTGCATCAGGCACACCCGGGTCGCGTAGTGGTGGAGGTTGTCGGCCTCGGTATCGAGGGCGATCAGGCGCGAGGGGCGCAGTTGGTCGACGAGGGCCGAAAGTCCCGCCTGGTTGTCTACGAACGTGAACTCCGACTCCATTGAGGTAGGATGCGACCGCGCACCATGCCAGCCTCCCCGCCCGGAGCGACAGCAAAAAGGGGGCGAGCCCCGCCTCCCTTGCCGCAACGGCTTTTCCGCCTAGTCTCGCCCATGCCCACGCCGCAGTTCGTCTCCTTTCACGAAGGCCCGCCGCCGGAAAACATCCCGGGCCCTCCGCCGTCCGACGCGGTCCTGCTCGACGCCTATTCGGAGGTCGTCGCGGGGGTGGTCGAGCGGGTGCGCGCCGCGGTCGTCCACCTCGAGGGCGGCGACCGCGGGCGGCCCGGCGGGACCGGCTCGGGTTTCCTCATCTCGCCCGATGGTTGCGTGATGACCAACAGCCACGTCGTCCACGGGGAGCGCACGCTCCACGTCACGCTGGCCGACGGCCGGGTGGTCGCCGGCGACGTGATCGGCGACGATCCCGAGACCGATCTCGCGGTCGTGCGGATCCGTGCGGCCGGAGTGGCGCACCTGCGCTTCGCCGACAGCGAGCGCCTCCGGCTCGGCCAGATCGCGATCGCGGTCGGTTCGCCCATGGGTTTCCAACAGACGGTGACCGCCGGGATCGTGAGCGGGACCGGCCGCAGCCTGCGCGCCCGTTCGGGCCGGTTGATCGAGAACGTCGTCCAGACCGACGCCGCGCTCAACCCCGGCAACTCCGGCGGGCCCCTCGTGGACTCGCGCGGCGAGGTGATCGGCGTGAACACCGCGATCATCCCCTCCGCCCAGGGCATCTGCTTCGCGATCGCGAGCAACATCGCCCACTGGGTCGCCGGCTGGTTGATCAAGGACGGGCGCGTGCGCCGCAGCCGGCTCGGCGTCTCCGGTCGCACCGTCCCGCTCGTCCGCCGCCTCGCCCGCCTCCACGGGCTCGACCAGGGCTCCGGGGTGCTCGTGGCGGCGCTGGAGCCCGGGGGCCCGGCCACGCGGCACGGCCTGCTCGAGGGCGACATCCTCCTCTCGCTCGACGGCCGGCCGACGACGAGCGTCGACGCCCTTCACCGCCTGCTCACGGCCGACCTGATCGGCGAAGGCGTGCGGGTCGTGCTTCTGCGCGGGTTGGAGGTGCGGCGTTTGGTCGTCGTACCCGGGGAGACGGGCGACGATCGCGCCGCGTCCGTTCAACCCTGAGCCCAGCCCTCGAGAAACGCCTCCACCAGCCCGGGCAGGTCGTCGCTGTAACCACCCTCCAACACGGCGGCCGCGGGCAGGGCGGCTTGGTGGATCCACGAGCCGAGCTCCAGGAAATCGTCGCGCTCGAGGCACAGCTCGGTGATCGGATCGCCGCGGTAGGCGTCGAAGCCCGCGGAGACCAGCACGAGCTCCGGTGCGAACGCCAGGACCGCCTCCCACGACCTTCGCAACACCTCCACGTGGCGCTCCGCCGGCGTGCCGGGCACGACGGGGAAATTGAGGCAGTTCCCCTCCGTCGCCGCCCCGGTCCCGGGATAGCCGGGATGCTGGTGCACGCTCGCGACCAGCAGGCCCTCGCGCCCGCGGAGGATCTCCTCGGTGCCGTTGCCGTGGTGCGCGTCGAAATCCCACACCGCCACCCGGGCGACGCCGCCCGCCTGCGCGGCGAGGGCCGCGACGGCGATGTTGTTGAGGTAACAAAAACCCATCGCCCGATCGGCGCAGGCGTGGTGCCCGGGAGGCCGCATCAGGCAGAAGGCCGGTCGTCCCGCCCGCGCCTGCTCCATCGCCGCGAGCGCGCCACCGGCGCCGAGGCGGGCGATCCGTTCGATCCCGGGGTGGTGCGCCGTGTCGGCGTCGAACGCCCGCGGGACTTCCAGCCGCGCGAGGTGGGCCGCGGTGTGGGCGGCCCGCAGCGCCTCCTCCCCGGCCGGTCCGGCCTCGCGCCACTCGATCCGCGACCCCGGGCGCCGCAGCCGCGCCATCGTGTCGGCCACCCGCGCGGGGCGCTCCGGATGACCGGGGGTCGCATACTCGAGGCAGTCGGGATGGTGGAAGACGATCATGCGCGAGGCCTTGCCCGAGCGAAGGCCGGCCCGCCCGCGAAGGCGAGCCCGGGGTGCGATCGAAAGTGGTGGCAGGGTTCGGTTCCGCCAAGGACCAGCGGCCATGGCAGCAGGATGCTGCCGCTACTTTTGATTCCCTCCGTCGATCCCATCTCCAGCTCCCCTCCGCCGCTCTGACTCTGCACGGAGGGGAGGGGACCGCGCTCGCGGAGAAGCGGATTGTCTCGCCCGGGGCGCGGTCGTCGAATGCGCCGGATGGCAGCGCCCGACCCGTCGATCGTGCTTTGCAGCGGCGGCATGGACTCGGTCTCCGTGCTCTACGACGCGCACGCCTCGGGCGCGGGGGTGGCGCTCGTCCTGAGCTTCCACTACGGAGCGAAGCACAACGACCGCGAGCTGCCCTTCGCCGCGCACCACGCCCGCGCCCTCGGCCTGCGGCACGAGATCGTGCGGCTCGATTTCTTCGAGCGCCTCTTCGACTCCGCACTGCTCCGCGGCGGGGGGGCGATCCCCGACGGGCACTACGAGGAGGCGTCGATGCGCCGGACCGTCGTGCCGTTTCGCAACGGCATCCTTCTCGCCATCGCCGCCGGCGTGGCCGAGAGCGCGGGCGCGGGCGCCGTCGTCATCGCGGCGCACGCCGGGGACCACGCGATCTACCCCGATTGCCGCGAGCCCTTCCTCCACGCGATGGGCGGGGCCGTGCGCCTCGGCACCTATGCCGGGATCGAGATCCGCCGGCCCTTCGTCGCCCTCGACAAGGCCGGGATCGCCGCCCGCGGCGCGGCCCTCGGCGTCGATTTCGCGCAGACCTGGTCCTGCTACCGCGGCGGCGAGGTCCACTGCGGGGCCTGCGGCACCTGCGTCGAGCGGCGCGAGGCGTTTCAACGCGCCGGCCTCGCCGACCCCACCCGCTACGCCGCCACCGGGCCGCTCCCGGAGAAACCCGCGCCCTGAGCCGACGCCGATGCGCCTCGCCGAGCTCTTCCACTCCATCCAGGGCGAAGGCGCGCTCACCGGCGTGCCCTCGACCTTCGTGCGCCTGAGCGGGTGCAACCTCCGCTGCTCCTGGTGCGACACCCCCTACGCCTCGTGGAAGCCCGAGGGCGCGACGTCTTCCCTCGATGCCATCCTCGAGGCGGTGCGCCGCCATGGTTCCCGCCACGTCGTGCTCACCGGCGGCGAACCGATGATCGCGCCGGGCATCCGCGCCCTCGCCGCCGCGCTCCGCGCCGACGGCCGGCACATCACGATCGAGACCGCCGCGACCGTCGCCCCCGACGGCGTCGCCTGCGACCTCGCCTCGCTCAGCCCGAAGCTCGCCAACTCCACCCCGGCCGACGACGACCCGCGCGGCGGCGGCTGGCGCGACCGCCACGAGCGCCTCCGTCGCCAGCCGGAGATCGTGCGGCGCTGGATCGAGGCCGCCGACCGGCGGCAGGGCGGCGCCTACCAGCTCAAGTTCGTCGTGAGCGCGCCCGCCGACCTCGCCGAGATCGACTCCCTCCTCGCCGAAGTCGGCGCGCCCGTCCCGCCGGAGCGGGTGTTTCTCATGCCCGAGGGGGTGACGCTCGAGGCGCTGCGCGCGCGGCGGTCCTGGCTCGTCGAGGTCTGCACGCGGCGCGGCTTCCGCTACGCCCACCGGCTGCACATCGAGCTCTTTGGAAACACCCGCGGCACCTGAGCCGGGACTCTCGACGAGCCGTCGAGCTGGACCGGGACGACACCCGGGGAGCCGCTGGAGGCGGGGATGGGGACGAGGCATCAGACCACACGCCACCCGGGTCGACCCCAACGCCATGGGAAGGGAAGGGCGCGTTGGGTGTGCTCGAAAGTGGAGGCAGGGCTCGGTTCCGCCAAGGACCAGCGGCCCATGGCAGCAGGATGCTGCCAC
>DAIPIQ010000147.1:0-10617 GCA_036770745.1 Opitutaceae bacterium
CCCGCCCCAGCTTCCCCCTCCCTCCATGGCCTCCATCATCGAAATGCCCAAGCTCAGCGACACGATGTCGGTGGGCACCCTCGTCTCGTGGCTCAAGAAGGAGGGCGACAAGGTCGCCTCCGGCGACCGCGTCGCCGAGATCGAGACGGACAAGGCGACGATGGAAATGGAGGTCTTCGAAGACGGCGTCCTTCTCAAACACTTCATCAAGGCCGGCGAGCAGGTGGCGGTCGGCGCGCCGATCTGCGCGATCGGCAAGGCCGGCGAGAAGGTCGAGGCTCCCGCCAAGGCGGAGTCTCCCGCCCCGGCGAAGACCGAGCCCGCCAAGGCGGAGCCGCCGGCCGCGCGCAAACCGGCGGAAGCCGCTCCGGCTCCGGCCGAGAAATCCGCTCCGGCTCCGGAGCGCGTCGCGTCTTCCGCGCCGGCCGCCCCCGAGCGCGCGAACGGCGAACGCCTCCGCATCTCGCCCCTCGCCCGCAAACTCGCCGCCGAGAAGGGCGTCGACCCCGCGGGCCTGCGCGGCTCGGGTCCGGGCGGTCGGATCCTTCGGGCCGACATCGAAGCGGCCGCCGCCGCGCCGAAAGCCGCCGCCGCCCCGAACGACCCCGCCAAGGCCGCCGCGACCGCCCCCGACTTCGTCGGCACGGCCGGGGCTCCGGTGCAGGAGGAGAAGGCCGTGGCCGTCTCCGCGATGCGCGCGGTGATCGCCCGCCGGCTGCTGGAGTCGAAGACGCAGATCCCGCACTTCTACCTCGAGATCGACGTCGATGCGGGACCGCTGCTGGACCTGCGTCAGCAGATCAACGCGACCTTCGGCGAGTCCGCCAAGGTCAGCGTCAACGACCTCATCCTCAAGGCGTGCGCGCACGCCCTGCGCCGCGTCCCGGCTGCGAACTGTTCCTGGGAGGGTTCGACGATCCGCCAGCACGCCTCGGCCAACGTCTCGTTCGCGGTGGCGATCGACGAGGGGCTGATCACTCCGGTCGTCTTCGACGCACACGCCAAATCCCTCTTCCAGATCAGCGCCGAGGCCCGCGCGCTCGCCGCCAAGGCGAAGGCGAAGAAGCTCCAGCCGGCCGAGTTCACGGGCGGCACCTTCTGCGTTTCCAACCTCGGGATGTTCGGCATCCCCCGCTTCCACGCGATCATCAACCCGCCCAACGGCGCGATCCTCGCCGTCGGGGCCACGGTGAAGAAGCCGGTGGTCAATGCGCGGGACGAGATCGTCGTCGGTCAGGTCATGACCCTCTCCCTCTCCTGCGACCACCGCGTGGTCGACGGCGCCGTGGGCGCCCGGTTCCTCGCGGCCTTGAAGGAGATCCTCGAGAAGCCGCTGCTGATCCTCGGGTGAGCGAGACCGCGCGGCCCCTCAGCCCGCGATCACCTTTTCGTAGGCCTCGGGCGTGAGGAGCGCGGCGAGCTGGGCGCGGTCTTCGACGGCGACCTCGAGCATCCAACCCGCCTCGTAGGGATCGGCGTTCAACGTCTCGGGCGCGTTCATCAGGGACTCGTTCACCCGGGTGACCGTCGCGTCGAGCGGAGCGTAGAGATCGGAGGCCGCCTTGACCGACTCGACCACGCCGAAGGTCGCGCCCTTGCCGAGCTTGCGCCCCACCTTCGGCAACTCGACGAAGGTGATGTCGCCGAGGCTGTTTTGCGCGTAGTCGGTGATGCCGATGACCGCCGTGGTGTCATCGACAAGGCGCACCCATTCGTGTTCGCGGGTATAGAGAAGATTGGCGGGAACGTTCATGGTTCGGATCGTCTACGACTTCTTCAGGAGGACGAAAGGTGGCCTGGTCGGCTGCAGCCGGACGGTCTGACCGCGCAGGTCGACCGCGAGTCCGTCCGGATCGACGTCGGTCCGCACGAGGGCCGAGCCGATGGCTTCGCCGAGGATCGGCGAGAGCGTGCCGCTGAGGACCCTTCCGGCTTCGATCCCGCCCGCGAGCACCGGACTGCCGGCCCGGACGATGCGGCGGTCGCCGGTCTTGAAGAAAACCACGCGGTGCGCGGGCCCCTCGGCCTTCTCGGCGAGGAGGGCGTCGCGGCCGATGAAGGGCGACGCCTTGTCCAGCTTCACCGTCCAGGCCAACCCCGCCTGGATGGGGGAGATCTCTTCGGAGATCTCGTGGCCGTGAAGCGGGAAGCCGGCCTCCAACCGCAGACTGTCGCGCGCGCCGAGCCCGCAAAGCGCGAGACCATGCCGCGCGCCGGCGGCTTCGAGAGCGAGCGCGACGCGCTCCGTCTGATCCCACGGCAGAAACAGCTCGAAGCCCGACTCGCCGGTGTAACCCGTGCGGCTGATGATCGCCGGCACGTCCGCGACGAGGTTGATCTCGAAGTGGTAGTAGGCGATGGCCGGCAGGTTCGCCGAGGTGAGCGGCTCGAGGATCGCGATCGCGGCGGGTCCCTGGAGGGCGATGAGCCCCCACCCCTTCGATTCATCGCGCACCGTGCAATCGGAACCGGCGGCGTGGGTCTGGATCCAGCGGAGGTCCTTCGCCGTATTCGACGCGTTCACACAAAGGAGGAAATCCTCGGGGTCCCGCTCGTAGACGAGGAGGTCGTCGATCACCCCGCCGAAACGGTTGCACATCGGGGTGTAGAGGACCCTGCCGGGCGCGAGCCTCGACACGTCGTTGGTCACGAGACTGTCGAGGACCCCGGCGGCCGCGGGACCGCGGATCACGATCTCGCCCATGTGCGAGACGTCGAAGAGCCCGGCGGTCGCGCGCACCGCCCGGTGCTCCTCGAGGATGCTCTTGAACTGCACCGGCATCTCCCAGCCGGCGAAATCGACCATGCGCCCGCCACGCGAGGAACAAAACGCGTGAAGGCAGGTGCGCTCGAGGTCGGGACTCACGACCCCTTGCATACGGTCGGCCGGCAAATCCGGGCAAGGTTCTTTCCCCCGAGGCAGGGGATTCGTCGTCCGAGCCCCGGAAAGTCGTCTCCAGTGCGGTGCTTGCCAAGCCGTCCCGCGCGGACAACAGTGCCCGCATCATGAACGAAAGCTCCGGCGACGAATCCCCTGGCGAACCTCCTGCGGCGCATGCGCGCGCAAGATGCTTTTCCGGAAGGAGTTCGGTCTCATGAGCGCATTCGTCGCGGCGCTTCTCTTCACCCTCGGGGTCTCCTTCCTCTGCTCGATGCTCGAGGCGCTGATGCTGAGCACGACCGTCGCCGAGGTCGAGTCGCTCAAGAAGCGGCTGCCCCGGCGGGGCGCGCTCCTCGAGAAGCACAAGCTCGAGCTCGGCGACACGATCTCGACCATCCTGACGCTCAACACCATCGCGAACACCCTCGGCGCGACGATCGTCGGCGGGCTCGCCCTCAAGCTCTTCGGCGAGGCGTGGCTCTCCGCGGTTTCCGGGCTCTTGACCCTCGCCATCCTGATCTTCTCCGAGGTGATCCCGAAGAACCTCGGCGTCTTCTACCGGGTGCAGTTGCAGCCCCTCGTAGTCGTGCCGCTCGCCGTGATGCGTCGGATCCTCGCTCCGATCACCTACCTCTGCAACCTCTCGGTGCGCCTCGTGATCTCCGAGAAGCCGAAGGAGGCCTCTCACGAGGAGGAGATCATCCTGCTCGCCGAACGAAGCGCCAAGGAGGGCAAGCTGACCTCCAGCGAGTCGCTCATGATCGCCAACGCCCTCTCGCTCGACGATGTGCGGGTGTCCGAGCTGATGACGCCGCGGACGGTCGTGACCGCGCTCGACAAGGACATGTCCGTCGGCGAGGCGTTCAGCGAGTTCAAGACGATCCCCTTCGCCCGCATCCCGGTCTACGACGCGACCATCGACAACATCGTCGGCCTCGTTCGCCGACGCGACCTGCTCAACGCCGTGGCCAACGACCGCGACGCCGCCCTGATCGGCACGCTCGCCCAGGAGGTGCACTTCATCCCCGAGACGGTCTCGGCCGCCTCGGCGTTGCAGATGTGCCTCAAGACCCACCAGCAGTTGCTCGTGGTGGTCGATGAGTTCGGCTCGGTCGCCGGCGTGATCACGATGGAGGACATCATGGAGCACATCCTCGGGAAGGAGATCTTCGAGAAGGACGATGTCGCGGTCGACATGCGCGAACTCGCCCGGGCGCGGCGCACCAAGCCCGCCCGAGGAGTCGCCGCGCGGTCCCGCGCCGGCTGATCGCGGGGATTTGGCCTTCCGCGCGGGACGGCGCGGCCCTTAGCCTGCGCCCGATGGAGCCGGAGTATCTCGTCCACATTCCGCGGCCGTTCCTCGTCCAGTTCTCCGAAACGATCGGCATCCGCTTCTACGGGCTGGCGTATGTGACCGCCTTCGTCGCGGCCGCCTGGCTGCTCCGGCTCTATGGGAAACACGGCCGCTCGCCCTTCACTCCGGCGGCGCAGTCCGACCTCCTTTTCTGGCTGATCATCGGGACGCTCGTCGGAGGTCGTGTCGGCTTTTTCCTCTTCTACGCGCCGGGCGAGCTGGTGCGCGATCCGCTCGCACTCTTCCGCGTCTGGGACGGCGGGATGGCGAGCCATGGCGGCTTCATCGGCGTCTTCCTCGGACTCTGGTGGGCGGCGCGACGCCACGGCGTGCCGCTCAGCGCGGCGACGGACGTCGTCGTCACCCTGGCCCCGGCCGGTCTGCTGCTCGGGCGGTTGGCCAACTTCCTCAACGGCGAACTCTGGGGCAAGGTGACCGACGTTCCCTGGGCCGTGATCTTCACTTCGAGCGCTCCGCCGGGCACGCCCTTGCGCCTGATCGCGCCGCGCCATCCTTCGCAGCTCTACGAGGCCGCGCTGGAAGGCCTCGTCCTGCTCGCCTACACGCAATGGAGGTTGTGGCGCACGCCTGTCCTGCGTGACGCACCGGGCCGGCTGGCCGGCGAATTCCTCCTCGGTTATGCGGGAGCGCGCGTCTTCTGCGAGCTGTTCCGCGAGCCGGACGCGGGCATCGCCACGTTTCTCGGCATCAACCGCGGCGCGTGGCTCTCGCTCATCCTCGCCGCCGCCGGGACGGTGTTCCTGGTGCTTTCGCGCCGGGGTGCTTCGCGGCCGGCGAAATCCCGCTGAGGGCGACCGCCGCCGCGAGCGGTCAACGAAAGAGCAGCACCGGGATCCGGCACGAGCGGATCATCTCGGTGGTCGTGCTCCCGATGATGAGGTAGCGGATCCGGCTGTGCCCGTAGGCGCCCATGACGAGGAGGTCGATGGCGTTGCCCGACACGTAGGCGGCGATCTGCTCCTCGGACGTGCCATGGAGCGTCTGGCAGACGGGAGTGAAACCGCCCCCGCCGAGGATGCCCTCGGCCTCCCGGAGGTGGCGCAACGCGGTGTCGGCGTCGAAGTCGCCCGCCACCGTCACGATGTGGACCTCCAGGCCGTGGAAGGTGCGGGAGTCGGCGAGGAACTGCGCCGCCTTGCGGGCGCTCGCGCCGCCGTCGAAGGCGAGGAGGAGGCGGCGCACGGGCTGGAAGGCGCGCGACGTCACGAGGCAGGGTCGCGCGCTTGCGCGCACCACGCGCTCGACGGTCGAGCCGAGGTGATCCGAGGCGTACGGAGCCTTCTCGCCCCGCTTGCCCAGCATCACCAGATCGAAGTCCGCCTCGTGGTCGGTCAGGCGGTCGACCAGCAGGCCCGTCTCGTGGCTGGTTGTCACCGTTTCGCGGATACCGGCCTCGCCGAGGATCCGCGCCGCGTCCTCCAGGATGATCTTCGCCTTGTTCTCCTCCAGCTCCTGGAGCTGGCCGAGGATCGCCTGGTAGGGCTGGATCCCGAGGCTGCCGCCGAGATCGGCGATCAACGGCACCTCGAACTGCCGCAGGTCGGTGACGTAGAGCGCCTCGACCGGGGCCCCGGTCCTCGCCGCGAGCCAGCCGGCGTACTGGCAGCAGACCCGCGCGTAGGGCGAGCCGTCGGTGCAGACGAGGATGCGTCGCATGGTCCGTCCTCCGGTTGATCGCTAGAACACGGTGTTGTCGGGGATGATGGCGTTCTTCGGGACGACGAGCACGCCGTCGCGGATGAAGACACCGGCCCCTTCGAAGTCGGCGGGCTTGCCGGCGGGGTCGATCACGACGTTGGCCCCGATGCGGGCGCCCTTGTCGATGATCGCGTTGCGCACCGTGGTGCCGCGACCGATCCCGACGTCGGGGACGCCGTTCTCCGCGTTGGCGCGCACTTCCTTCTCCGTCTCGTAGTGGTCGGCGCCCATCATGACCACGTTCTCCAGCCGGCACCCTTCGCGGATCACCGAACGGATCCCGATGACCGCTCGCTGGACGTGCGCCTCGGTCACGATGCTGCCGTCGCCGATGATCACGTGGTCGAACGTACAGCGGTTGATCTTCGAGGCGGGGAGGTAGCGCGCGTGGGTGTAGATGGGCTGGCCCGCGGTGAAGAAGTTGAAAGGCGGCACCGTGTCGGTGAGTTGCAGGTTCGCCTCGAAGAAGGCGCGCACGGTCCCGATGTCCTCCCAGTAGCCTTCGAAGATGTAGGAGAACAACCGGGCGCGGCCGAGCAGGCTCGGAATGACCTCCTTGCCGAAATCGGTCATGTTGTTGTTCAGCGCCTCGACCAGCGAGCGCCGGTTGAAGACGTAGATGCCCATCGAGGCGAGGCAGTGCGGGCCCGGGTTCGTCGAGGCGAGCTTCGCCCGCACCTCGCCGCTCACCACGAGTTTCTCGACGACCGCGGGATCCTTGGGCTTCTCCGCGAACTCCGCGATCGCGAGGTCGTCGCCGACGCGCATGAGCCCGAGGCCCTCGACCTTCTCGACCGGCACGGGCAGCGCGGCGATCGTCACGTGCGCCTTCGTCTCGATGTGCTGCCGGATGATCTTGCGGAAATCCATCCGGTAGAGCTGGTCGCCGGAAAGGATCAGGACGAGGTCGTGCTTGTGGTCGGCGAAGTGGTGGAGGTTCTGCCGGACGGCGTCGGCCGTGCCCTGGTACCAGTTGTCCCCCTTCTCGGTCTGTTCGGCGGAGAGGATCTCGACCATCCCGCCCGAGAAGGCGTCGAAGCGGTAGGTGTTCTGCGTGTGCCGGTGGAGCGAGGCGGTGTTGAACTGGGTGAGCAGGAAGATGCGACTGATCCCCGAGTTGAGGCAGTTGCTGATGGGGATGTCGACGAGGCGGTACTTGCCCGCGAGCGGGACGGCCGGTTTGCACCGCTCCTTGGTCAGGGGGTAGAGGCGCGACCCCCGGCCGCCGCCCATGATGATCGCGAGGACGTCTTTCTCAGAAATCATTATCGTTGGGGTTTTCCGAAACGGAACGTACGAGCGGAGGGCGGGAGCGCCAACCGAATTCCCTTCCTGGAACGCCGATCGCAACGGGCCGGCGGGAGGAAACAATCGACTTCTCTCGAGGACGCTGTCGGCTATCACGACACCCGCCGCGCCCATGCACCTTCAGCCCAGCCGCTCCGAGTTCCTGCGTCTCGCCTCCGAAGGGAACATCGTCTCCGTGCACACCGAGCTGATGGCCGACCTGGAGACGCCGGTCTCCGCCTACGCCAAGCTGCGCGCGTCGGGGCCGTCGTTCCTCCTGGAGTCGATCGAGGGCGGCGAACGCCTCTCGCGCTACAGCATCATCGGCTGCCGGCCGCGGAAGATCTTCCGCTGTGGTCCGACCGAGAGCACGATCACCCACGACGACGGGAGCGTCGAGACGCTCCCCACGCCGGCGGACCCCCTCACCCTGCTCGAGTCGGAGATGCGCGGGTACCGACCTGCGCGCCGCGGCGGGGCCGCGCGGTTCGTCGGCGGCGCGGTCGGTTTCCTCGGCTACGAATACATCTCGCGGATCGAGCCCGTCGTGCCGACCGCGGCCGTGGACCCGCTCGGGACGCCGCTCCTCTACTTCGTCCTCGCCGATTCGCTGGTGATCTTCGATCGCGCGCGGCAGACGCTGCGGATCGCGGTCAACGTCCACGTCCCGGACCCGTCGCGCGCCGGGGCGGCCTACGATGCCGCCTTGGTCGAGGTCGGTCGGCTGCTTGCGCTTCTCCGCGGGCCTTGCGGGCTCCGCCCCGCCGAGCTCGCCGACGTCTCCGGCGTCACGCCGCCGCCAGGGAACCTGTCGCAAGCCGAGTTCGAGGATCTCGTGGAGCGGGCGAAGGAATTCGTCCGGGCAGGAGACATCATCCAGGTCGTGCTCTCGCAGCGGTTCGAGAAGGGCTTCTCGCAACCCGCCCTCGATCTCTACCGGGCGCTTCGCACGGTGAATCCATCGCCGTACATGTTCATCCTCGAGGCCGGCGATTTTTCCATCGTCGGCGCCTCCCCGGAGGTCCACGTGCGGCTCACCGACGGCCTCGTCGAGACCCGGCCGATCGCCGGCACGCGCAAACGGGGAGCCACGACCGCCGAGGACGCCGCGCTCGAAACCGAGCTGCTGGCCGACGAAAAGGAACGCGCCGAGCACCTCATGCTGGTCGATCTGGCGCGCAACGACGTGGGACGCGTGAGCCAGTACGGCTCGATCACGATCCCCGACTTCATGACGATCGAGCGCTACTCGCACGTCATGCACATCGTCTCGCAGGTCGAAGGCCGGCTCCGGGAAGGCGCCACGGCGTTCGACCTGATGCGCGCGACCTTCCCCGCAGGCACCGTGAGCGGGGCGCCCAAGATCCGCGCGATGCAGATCATCGCGGCGAGCGAGAAGATCCGGCGTGGCTTCTACGCCGGAGTGCTCGGCTGGTTCGGCTACGACGGCAACCTCGATTCGTGCATCATGTTGCGGACGGCGCTCTTGCAGGATGGCAAGGTCTTCATCCAGGCCGGGGCCGGGCTCGTCGCCGACTCCGTGCCGGCGAGTGAGTTCAACGAGACGATCATCAAGGCCTCCGCCCTCTTCAAGGCGGTCGCGCTCGCGGAATCATTCTAAATCGGCCGTAGTCGGTCGGTTTTTGGAAACCGCGCGCGCGCGGGCATCGTCTGCTTCCCCGGCCACGTTTCCATCCGGCCCGCGCGGACGAATCCTTGCATCCGGCCGCGTGGTTGGAACGAAACATGGTGGAGGGAGGTCTCGGGAATAAACCCCCGGGGCCCGGCTCCAACTCATGAACAACGTCGAATCCGCGAGTCCCACCCTCGATGTCCGAGCCGCCCGAAACGGCGGGGCGATCGGGGAAACAAACGCGGCGACGACGACCAACCCACGCTCCCACATGGTCTCAGTGATGACGAAAAGGACACGGCGCACCGCGAAAGAGGACCGACTCGACGAGCCGGAGGTCGCCGAGAAGATCGTTCCCGTGGTCGCCCCCACGCCCCCTCAGGACGCACCGCCGTCCTTCACCGAGTCGGCGCGCGCCGCGACGCCCGCCGAACCGGGCGATCGGAGTTCGATCCGTCTCTACCTCCAGGAGATCGCGAAGACGCCGCTTCTCACGCCCGCCGAAGAGGTCCAGCTCGCCGCCCGGATCAAGCGGGGAAACAAGGCGGCCCGCGATCACATGATCAAGGCGAACCTCCGGCTCGTCGTGAAGATCGCCCACGACTACAAGGATTTCGGGCTCCCCCTCAACGATCTGATCAGCGAGGGCAACATCGGCCTGATCAAGGCCGTCGAGCGCTTCGACCCGAACAAGGGCGGCAAGCTCTCGACCTACGCCGCCTGGTGGATCAAGCAGTCGATCAAGCGCGCGCTGGCCAACCAGAGCAAAACGATCCGCCTGCCCGTCCACCTCGTGGACAAGATCTCGAAGATGCGCAGGACGGCGATGGCCCTCACCGAGGAGCTCGGCCGCGAGCCCACCGACGAGGAGCTCGCCGAAGTGCTTCAGATGCCGGTCCACAAGGTCACGCACCTGAAGACGGTGAGCGTGCGTCCGGCTTCGTTGAACGCCCCCGTGGGCGAGGAGGGCGACAGCATCGAGTTCGGCGAGATCGTCAGCGACGAGAACGCCCGCGATCCGTTCGACCTGCTCCGTGAGAAGGCGCGCAACCTCGACCTCAAGCAGCTTGTCTCCGATCTCGACGACCGCGAAGCGCGCATCATCAAACTGCGCTTCGGTCTCGACGGCGAGGATGAGCGGACGCTCGAGGAGGTCGGTCAGATGTTCGGCATCACCCGCGAGCGCGTCCGCCAGCTCCAGAACATCGCCCTCTCGAAGATGCGCAAGGTGATGTATGATCAGGAACGCCAGCGCTCGGCGGAGGAGATCGACGAGGCGCGTCGCAACCGCGAGCGGATGGAGGTGATCCGCGACTTCATCGCCGCGAAGGCCCGCCGCCGCAAGGCGGGCTGAGGAGGAACGATTCCGATTTCGAGCCGCCGTCCCCACCGGACGGCGGCTTTTTCTTTGTCGGATGTCGTCGCGTCCGACCACGAAAAAGGCGCCCGGATTCCCGGGCGCCTCGAGAGGCCGGAGCTTTCGCGGACCTCAGCGATTGGTCGCCTCGTCGATGATGTCGCCCAGGCGCATCAGGTCGCCGCCGTCCCGGATGTTGTCGTAGGACGCCACCTCGGCCGCGAGTTCGTCGGCGTTGTAGTTGGCCGCCTTGACGCTCAGGCCGATCCGGCGCTCATCGCGATCGATCTTGATCACGCGCGCCGAGACCACCTGACCGGGCTTCAGGACATCCTTCACCTTTTCGACGCGTTCCTCGGTGATCTGGCTGATGTGCACGAGGCCGT
>DAIPIQ010000148.1:0-10339 GCA_036770745.1 Opitutaceae bacterium
GCGTTCGTTCACGGCGGGCGGCGCCGGGGTCGTCAACGATGGCGGCGCGCCGCGCGGCGGCCTCGTCCACCACGGCGACGGCTTCCTCTTCGGACTCACCACCACCGGCACGGCCGCGAGCACGAGCACGGCGGATCGCAACGGCGTGCTCTACCGGATCGGGACCGACGGCTCCGACTACCGTCTCCTCTTTTCCTTCGACGGCGGGACTTCCCAGACCAACGGCGGCGAACCCAACGCCCTCACCCTCGGCCGCGACGGTCGCCTCTACGGGACGACCCGGCTGGGCGGCCCGCGCGGGGCCGGCTCGGTCTTTGCGATCAACACCGACGGCGGCGGGTTCACCGTACTGCACGGTTTTCCCCTCGGGACCGCCTCCTCGGTCGCTCCCTTCGACGGGGCCGCTCCCGATTCCGAACTGATCTACGCGACCGACGGCCACCTCTACGGCACGACCCTCGGCGGCGGTGCGAGCGGCGACGGCACGATCTACCGGTTGCGCCCCGACGGTTCGGAATTCCGGGTGGTGCACTCCTTTAACCGGAACTTCCGCATCCGGGGCAACCGGCCGCGCGGCGCGTTTTTCCAGGGTGCCGACGGGCTCCTCTACGGCCGGACCGAGAGCGGCGGCACGATCACCAACGGCGCCGGCATCCTCTACCGCGTGCGCACTGATGGCGCCGGTTTCCAGAACCTCGGCAACTTTCCGCTCGGCTTTCCCGGCCGGTATGCCCTGACGCGTGCCGTCGACGGCACGCTCTTCGGAGCCGGCCTGAACACGCAACTGCTCCGCATCGTCCCGCCGCTGCCGCTGCTCATCACGCGGCACCCCCTCGGTCAGACCGTCGCCCCCGGCGGGAGCGTCACGTTCTCCGTCGAGGCCCGCGGCGCGACGCGCTACCAGTGGTTTCGCAACGGCGCCACGATCGTCGGCGCAACCGCCGCCTCCCACACGCTCAGCAACCTCTCCGCCTCCACCAACGCGACCTACTCGGTCCTCGCGCACAACGCCCTCTTCGACTCCACGAGCGTCAACGCCGCACTGCTCCAGGACGCGGAAGCCGAACTGAGCTCCGGGGCCGTGCTCCGCGTCGCCGCCCCCGACCCGGGTCGCCTGGTCAACCTCTCCGTACGCACCAACGCCGGCCTCGGCTCGGAGACGCTCATCGCCGGCCTCGTCATCGGCGGCGCGGGCTCCAAACAGGTCGTGGTGCGCGGGATCGGGCCGGCTCTCCTGCCCTTCAACATCCCGACCGCGCTCGCGGACCCGCGTCTCACGATCTTTCTCGGTGGCATGCCCGGTCCGACCAACACCGCCTGGGGGGGCGCGCCGGAGCTCGTCGACGCCTTCGCGAGGGTGGGGGCGTTTCCCATCCCCGCGGCCTCCCGGGATTCGGCGCTCCTCGCCACCCTCCCCTCGGGCGCCTACTCCGCCCAGGTCACCTCCGTCTCCGGCGCGACCGGCGTCGCCCTCGTCGAAGTCTACGATGCCGACGCCGGCCAGCCCGCGACCCGCCTCGTCAACCTCTCCGCCCGCACCGTCGCGGGCGCGGGCGATGCCACGCTGATCGCCGGTTTCGTCCTCACGGGAAACGTCCCGCGCACCCTGCTCGTCCGCGGGATCGGGCCGACGCTGCGGGATTTCATCGGCGAGGGCGTGCTCGCCTACCCGACGCTCGAAATCCGCGCCCGCATCAACGGAGTGGATACCTTCGTCGCGGCCAACACCGGCTGGGCCGACGCCCCGCGGTTGCGGGCGGCCTTCGACGCGGTGGGTGCGTTTCCGCTCCCTCCGGGTTCAGGCGATGTCGCGCTGCTGGTCTCCCTGACCGGCGGAGAATACACCGCGCGGATCGCCGGCCTCGGCGCCACGACCGGCGTCGCCCTCGTCGAGATCTACGAGGTTCCCTGACGGCGCCCGGACCACGGAACGCGGCCTGCCCGCGCAGAGGCTCACCTCGTCCCCGACCGGTCGCATCCACCGCGGCTTCACGTCCAAAGTCCCGGGGTGGAGCCACGTCGAGGTGGTCGTCCGAGGCCCCGAGGCGACCGCCTCCCGGTCCCGGCTCGACGCCCGCGCCCGCATCGCCCTCCAGGCGGAGGGGTGCCAGGATAGTCCACCGCGCCATCAATCTGCAGCCGTTCCCGGTCGAGTCGTCGTGACGCGACCCTCCTCGGTGGCACTGCGCCTGGCTGGGTGGTCGAGCCGGCGAACGTTCACGGATTGGCGACGTTCGCGCCGTTCATCGACCGCGGGAAGAGGTTGCGCGCCGGGTCAAACTCGAGGTTCCGGTCGTTGGGCGTCGGATTGAAGTAATACCAGAAACTCACCGAGCCCCGCGCGTCGAAGCGGATGTCGTCGTAGATCTTCGCGTAGTTGGCCGAGACGATGTCGCCGTCGGCGTCGAGCCGCACCCGCGTTCGCAGGAAGTAGCCCACGCGTTTGGGCTCCGGGCGCGGCTCGTAGGTGTTTGCCTCGAAACGCAGGCTTGGCGCGTAGCCGATTTCGGGCGCTAGGTGCGGCAAGCGCAGTTGGCCGTAAAACCAGTAACGCTCCGCTTCGGTGATCGCGCCTTCCTTCTCGCCGGGAAACGACACCTCCAGCACGCCGCGCCATTTGCCTGCGGAGCGCTTAAAGTCCTCTTCGGTAAAAGTGCGTCCCCCGCGTTCGGCACTCACGCGGCTTAATTCAAAGGCGCTCTCCAGCTTTGGGCCCTCGGCAAGGTAGCCCATAAATTCACCTCTAAACTTGAACCGGATATCAGCGGTTTTGCCTTTGCCGTGTGGCGGCACGGAGTCGGCCGCCTGCAAATCGTAGCCGATCCACTGGTCTTGCACCGGCAGATTGAGCGAGGCGCGCAGGGCGTGCAGCGCGGTGGGCTGGAGCACGCGAGGCAACACCCAATCCAGCGTCACTTTTCCGGTCGGAATCTGGTAGCGGGAGATGTCGATCAGCCGGATTCCATGATGACCACTCTTGTTGACAAAGATATCGGTGGCCAGCGTCTGCTCGCCGGTCACGCCATACGTGCCCGTATCGTCGGTGAGCCCCTTGTTTTCGAAACGACCTCCGATGCGTTCGAAGGTGATTTCTGCCGCCGCACCGGCCACCGGTTGGCCCGTTTCGTCGGCGATTCTCAGGATGATGTCGCGCGACACCTGCGCCGAGCTTTGGCAAGCGACCAAAGAGAGAGCGAGGGCGGAAAGTAGCGTGCGGATGGGATGGTTCATTGGTCGAGGGTGAACTTGTTGTGGTTGCCCACCGCGAGCGAGACGGTCGCGGGGTTGTCGTTGCGGTAGCCGAAAAGCGCCGTGTAGGTGCCGTCGGGATTGTCGACCACATGCTCGAGCACGGGCCGCAGCGGCTGGGGAAACTGCCCGCCGAAAACCGCCGCACCCGGCGGCAGGAGCAGCGCCCCGAGCACCCATCCGAGGCGAATGGAAACCGTAGGGGTTCGTCGGATCATGCCCCGAGACACCCGCCCGGCACCTCTGCCGCCAGCCCAAACCCGCGCCCCGACCCCGCGTTCCGAGTTATACCGTAGGCGGCGAGGGAACGCCGTCCACCGGCCGGCGGCCACCTTTGTGACCGTCCCGGCCTACCCCGCCCGGCCCCAAGCCCGGGCGAGGCGCACCAACAGGTCCTCCGCGCCGAAACCGCCGGGCTTGACCACGATCGACAGCCCGCGGCCTCGCGCGACCTCGACCCGGCCGACCGCCACCCCCGGTTCGAAACCGCCTTCGACCCGCACCCGATCGACCCCGAGCGCGCTCAACACCTCCCGGGCGACGTCGCCACCGGTGACGAACAGCGCGTCGAAGCCGGCGCCGTCCTCATGGAGTGCGCGGACCGCGGCCCCGAGCTGTTGCGCCAGCGCCTGCGCGTCGGCCGCACGATCGCCCGCAGACTCCGCGACCGGGCCCGTGGTGATCGCCGCCAGGCCCGACCGGGCGAGCCCCGCCGCCACCGCGGCCACCGTTTCCCCGAGGTGGAGGTGCGCACCGACCGCACCGCTCCAGTCGAATCCGCCCCGCGCCGCCGCCGGGAGGGAACAATGCGCGATGGAGGCCGCTGGCGCCCACCGGAAGGAAATCCGGGGCCACGTCTCGCGTCGCCACGAGCACCCGCTCGAGGTCACCGGGCGTCGTCGCATCCACGGAAACCACCCGCGCCGCCGCCCATCCCGCCGCGAGGGCGCGCCTCGAGACCGCCGGATCGCCACGGATCGTGTCGAGCCCGACCTCCGCGACCGCTGGGCCGCCCGAGGCCGCGACCAACGCGGCGACCGCGCCGTGCGCGACCGGCACGAGGGGATCGCGGGCGAAGGCCGTCTCCTCCAGCGGCACGCCGTCGACGAACACCCGGCCTCCGCGGACCGTGCGACCGGCGGCGAAACCGGCCGGGCAGAAGAGCACGGGCCGGGCGTCCGGCCGGGCGAGGAGCGCCGCCAGCTCCGCGCCGACCGGCCCGCGCAGCGTCGAGTCGATCTTCTTGAACCAGAGGCCGCCCGGGCCGCGCCGGTCGAGCAGGTCCGCCACGACCCGGCGCGCCGCGGCGGGCGGGAGGTTGCGCGTCTCCGTGCTCACGCCGTCTCCATCGGGCGGATACGCGACCCCGCCTCCGAAGACGACCTCCAGCGGCCGGCCGGCGACCCCGGCGCCGGCGGCGGCGATCTCGAGCGCCCCGCTCAGGTCGTCGGCGAGGAACCAGGCGGCCGGGGTCATCGCGCGGGCTCCCGGCTAGCCGTCGTGTCCGACGCGCCGGAGCCAGATCTGGCCGCCGCCGCCGCGGGCGCACCGGGGCATGCGCTCGAGGAGGAACGGCCGGCGCGCGTTGGCGATCCACGAGGTGAAGAGCACGATCCGGAACGCCGGGTTGAACATCAGGAAGGCGCGGAGGAGGTACTGCTCGTTCCACGCCCGGCCCTCCTCGAGCCAGTCGCGCGGGTACTCGAGGTTGCCGGCGATGTCGTGGATGTGCACGTGCACGCCCGGCCGGAGCAGGGGCAGGATGTTGAAGAAGAGGTGGTTCACGTCGCTGCCGACCTTGCTCACGTGGGAGGAGTCGATGAAGAGGACGTCGCCGGACTCCAACGCTGCGAAGGCCTCCGTGTCGACCTCCTGGACGCGGCGCTCGAGGATGCGGACTCGACCGTGGTCCTCGGGTCGGAGCAGGGCGCGCAGCCGGCGCGCATCGGGATCGATGAAGGTGAGGTCGATGCGGCCATCGAAGCGGCGCTCGTTGAGGTCGAGCATCAGGGCCGAGCTGAAGCCCGAGCCCACCTCGATGATCCGCCGCGGTCGCAGGCGAAGGATCATGCCGGCGAGCATGATCCCGTCGAAGTGGCCGTAGGAGGGGTTGTCGAGGTGGTAGCGGTGGCCCGGCGCGGGCTGCTCGGGAAACGGCAGGCCGTCGTACTCGGCGGCGATCTCCTCGAGCACGGCGGACTGCTCGTCTTCGTTGAGATCGACCCCGGCGAAGGGCGGGCCGAAGCCGCCGCGGGCGAAGGCGTCGGCGATCTCGGCGGCCGAGGGCAGCGGCGAGTAGTAGTGCCCCGGGGGCTGGAACTTCGCCCAGAGCGCGGCCTCGGCGCGCAGGCGCTCGAGCTCGCGGTAGGTCTTGAAACAACGCAGCAGCCGCTTCATCGGCGGGCGCCCGGCGCACCGGGTGCGCACGCTTTGGTCTTTGCCGTTCCGCAACCGGTCGCCATGAACCGGGATCTCGCGGATTCCCGAGCCGACGTGTCAAACACCAAGCCGGGTCGACTCAAGGCGATGCCCGAAGCGGTCTGCCCCGCTCCGCCGGAGGCGCCTCGAGGTCGAGACGCCAGATGACGAAGTCGTGGACCCGGGCCACTTGTTCCCACACGCCTCCCAAGGCCTCCCATCGCGGGTCCTCCTCTTCAAACGGGTAGAGCACCGCAAACACCGGCCGGCGCGTTTTCCTCACCCCCGCGAGCATGCGGTCGAATCGCTCGGCCGGCATCTGATCCCAGCGGACCACGGGATGTCCGGTATAGAAATAAAGGGACGGACCCATGACCATCGCCACCAACACGGCGTCCTCCGGCACATGGTTCCGCACCCAGGTCGTCGTGTCCCGGTACTCGCGCAGTCCATCGTCGAACCCAAAGACACCGTGGTGACGGCCGACGACGACTCCCGCCGCGATGGAGACGATCGCGACTCCGATCGCCGCGATCCTCGAGTCCGCATCGTACCGACAGATCCCGAGGCGACCGAAACCGCCCCGGAGCGCCAGGAGGCCGAGGACGACCAGGGCGGGAAACGCCGGCAGAAGGAAACGCAGGGACCACCAGGTCTGGTGCGTGACCGGGTAGAACGCGTAGAACACGGCGAATGAAAGGAACCACAGCGCCAACCCGGCGATCTCGCGCGGATGTCGGCGCCAGTCCCGCCGGCCCACCAAAGGCGCCGCGACCGCGACCGGGACCAGCGGAACCAGCCAGACCGCGTAATGACGCAAGCTGGGCGGCACCTCCCGCGGCGAGAACAGATCGAAGATCCCGCCGTAACCCGAGATCCACGGGCTCCCGTATTGCGCGTGCTGATACCAGGCCAGGAACAGGGCGAACGGCAGCCCACCGATGAACGCAAGACCGAGTCGTCTCCAGGTTCCCAACACGATGACCGGGGCCATGATCATCACCAGGCTCGAGGGTCTGACGAGCACCGCCATGCCCAACGCAGCACCGCAGACGAGCGCCCAGCCGGGCCGCGACCGGGAGCGCAACGCGGCGTACATCACCAGCGACGTCCAGAAGGTCGCCACCCCGTCGCTCAGCGGACCGATCGACATGAAGATGAAGAGGGGCGAGGCCGCCAGCGCAACCGCGCCCGACACCGCCAGGGGCGTGGAGGCTCCGCATTCCCGCAGGATCCCGTGGCACAGCCCCGCGGCGCCCAATGCGGCGGCCACCCCGATCACGAGCGGCCCCCAATGCCAGCCGAGGAAGACCGCCGCCGCCGCGTAGAGGGCCGGCAGCCCCACCGGATAGGTCGGTCGGAGGGCCGAGCCCTGTTCGTCGCCGATCGTGCCCAGCGGTACAAAGTCCCTGACGTGCCCTTCCCCCGCCTCCTCCACGGTCCGGACCTCGGAGGCGAGCCGCCCCTCGGTGATGAGCCGCGCGCTGAAGTAATACCCCCCGGAGTCGGACCCCGCCGCCACCGGCGAGAAGTAGCTCGCGAGAAAGAACGCATAGCCGCAGGCCCCTGCTCCGACCATCCACATCCAGATCGGGATCCGCCGCACGCCCCGGCCTCCGCTGGTTGTCATCGGGCCCGGGATCCTTCCGCCTGGCCGGGCTCCGTCTCCAAGACCTCCACCTCGAGCGCTTGGACGCCGAGCGCGAAGTACCGGTGGTCGCGGGAGACTCCCTCCGCCCGGGGCTGCCAGGCATCCGGGGTCTCGATCCTCAGGTCCATCTCGCGGTCGGAAGCGACCGCAGGGAAACCGGCGGAAACCACCAACCCGGCCCCATCGACGACCGTGGTCTCGCCGACGAGCCGGTTCTCCCAGAACACCGAAACCCGCTGCCCCGTGGCGGATCCGGGCGCCGCCTGCTCCGTGAAACGGAACCGCACCCGCACCGCCACCGCGCCGGCCGGGATTCCAAAGCGCATCCGTGCGACCCTCGCCGTCGTGATCGCGGCGCCCCGGAGCCACTCCTCTTCTCCGAGAACCAGGCCGCTGACCACGAACGGCCGCAGGGAGTCCCCGGCCGGACCGAACACGTTCGAGCCCGACTCCAAAATCGGCGTCCTCGTCCGGATGCCGGTGCCGTCCGCCCACGGGGATTCCACGCCGGGGGCATCGGATTTCACCACGAACCAGACGTCGTCGGGGTCGCCACCGGACTCGAGGGCATGTCGGCGGTTGAACACGAACGCCCACTCCTCGCCCGCCCGCGCATCGACACCACCTCGCTTCAGCCCAAGCAACAGGCCGGCCGCGGCGGGCCAGTCGACATGATCGAAGGAAAGAGCCACCACGCCGCTCTTCGGAGCGTGGTCCGCGACCAGCCGTTCGGCCACCGCCCTCCAGCCCGGATCCCGGTCCATGGTGCGCGACAACCACTCCCGCCCGGACCAGGCGGCAAGAAGGCAAAGGCCCCAGGCGGCGATGACGACGGGCCGGGCGGTCGCCCTCGGGGGCGTCGGCAGGCATGCGGCCAACCACGCCGCCGTCAGCGCGAGGCCGTGGACGTAGAAGGAGTTGAAGTTCTCCGGCAGCCCCATCTGGACCTTCGCCCAGACGATGCCGAGCGCTCCGGCGAGGAAGATCATTCCGATCATGGCCCGCTGCGCCACGACCGTCGCGTCCCGATTCCTACGAAAGACCGCAACCACCAACACGAGATGCACCGACGCCCAGAAGGCCAGGATCGGCCAGACGCGAATGAAGGCCTCGCGCGTGTGGTCGCCCAGCGGCTGGACCACGCCGGGCTGATCGGCCATGTAGCCGTAGAACGAGGCGAAAAAGAGAACCGCCTTGAACCAACTCCGCGAACCGTCGTCGGGTGCGCGGAGCTGCTGGAGGATCACGCCGAGGTTGCCTCCCGCCTCTTGCAGGACGTCGATCACGAGCGGGAAGGTGAACACCACGAGGACGAGCGCCGTCACGCCCGACCGCAGTCGCCCCGTCCGCAAACGCCACGGTGGCGCCCGCCGCCGCCGGAGCCAGCAGATCGCGGCGACGACGAACATCGGGAGGACGAACAGTCCGTGGGCCGCGTGCCCGTGCACGAGCAGACTCCCCGAGAGCACCGTCCAGGGCAGGGCTCGAAGCCCGCCCGCGGCGAGCCTCCCGCAGGCGATCGTAAAGAGCAGGAATGGGGTGAGGAGGACGTGGGGCGGCCAGGTGCTCAGGAGCGCGCCGGCAAGGATCCCGCGGTTGACGAGCACGAAGTGCACGATTCCCAAGGTGATCGCGCTCGGCACAAGCAACGGGTTCCCGCGCCCGACCTCCACGAGCAAGGACAAGGCGACGGCCAGCATCCAGGCATTGAGCAGAAGGATCGCGATATGGTGGGCGCCCATCGGCGAGTTCGCGATGCCGGTCGCGTCGTACAGCAGCCGCTCAGCCCATCCCTGCAGATAAAAGAACGCGGGGCCGGGGTGGAAGAACCCCCAGCGTGAATAGTTTCCGTGAAGCTGTTGCCAGTCCTTCGCATCACGGATCGCGAGCGCGTTCGCCGCCCCGTCCCCCATCTCCAGACCGTCGGCCTGGAGAAACCAACGCCCCGAACCGAGGAGGAGCAGCGCGCTCAGGAGAAGGAAGATCCACGCCGCCCGCCGCCCGCCGCCGCGTTGATCGGATTCGGCGTCGGCGGGAGGGGGCGAGGGTTGACCCGGAACGATCATTTCGCGAACGAATGGCGGGGGCCGGAACGCCGCAAGGCGTTTGTGCCCCGTGCGGTCCGCCAAACCGCGGCCGGGGGAGGGCGATGTCTGCTCCTTGCCCGGTTCCGGCCCGACCGCATAAATCCCGGGCCCGAAGCATGTCCGAAGCCACCCAAACCCCCAACGCCGCCGCCGCGACGGAGGACTTCGAGTTCGCCGCCCTCGCGGAGGCGCGCAACTATCGGCGGCTCCTGCTGGAGGAATTCGCGCCGTTCCTGCGCGGCGACGTGCTGGAGGTGGGGGCCGGCATCGGCCAGAACACCGAAGAGCTGCTCGCGCTCGCCGGCCCCGCCACCGTGACCGCGCTGGAGCCGGATGCGCGCTTCGCCGCGGGCTTTCGCCGACGCCTGCCGGGGGCGCGTCTCCTGGAGTGCCTCACCGCCGACCTCCCCGCCGACGCCGCCTACGACGCGATCCTGTGCGTGAACGTGCTCGAGCACATCGAGGACGACCTCGCGGAGCTGCGGCGACAGTTCCGGCTGCTGGCGGCGCGCGAGGGACACGTCTGCCTGCTCGTGCCGGCGCGGCCCGAACTCTACGCGGCGATCGACCGGCATTTCGGTCACTGGCGCCGCTACCGGAAGACCGAACTGCGGCGGAGCGTCGAGGAGGCCGGGTTCACGATCGTGCGGCTGCGGTATTTCAACTGGATCGGCTACTTCGCCTGGTGGCTGGGTTTCAAGGTCTCGGGTGCGCTGCATTTCGACCCGGGCCGGGTGCGCTTCTTCGACCGCGTGCTCTTCCCGTGGATGAGCCGTTTCGAGCGCGGGTGCTTCGCGCCGCCTTTCGGGCAGAGTCTGCTGGTCGTCGCGCAGGCGCGACGGGCGCGATGAACGTCGGAGGCGCCTGGTGCGGGTCGATTCGTCGCCGCGGTTTCGCCGCGTGCTTCGCGATCGGCCTGCTGCTTTACGGAGGG
>DAIPIQ010000148.1:10349-10615 GCA_036770745.1 Opitutaceae bacterium
TTCTCACGCATCATTTCGCGATGGTCGCCGGAGGGTCGGACTCCTCCGGCTACCTCAACGCCGCCCGCCTGCTCGCCGAAGGTCGCTTCACCGAACCCCTCCGTACCGTGCCCGAGACCGAGGGCCGGCCGTGGGGACACGCGACGCCACTCGGCTACACGGGGTCGGTGGACAACGCGACGATCACCCCGACATACCCGATCGGCGTGTCCCTGCTCTATGCCGCGGGGGCGCAGGTCGCCGGCTGGTACTGGGGACCCCTGCTC
>DAIPIQ010000149.1:0-2437 GCA_036770745.1 Opitutaceae bacterium
TGTCGAAGTCGGGCGGGGAGACGCGCTCGGGGTTGAGGAAGCGCTCGAAGAGCAGCTTGAAGCGGATCGGGTCGACGTTGGTGATGCCGAGCAGGTAGGCGACGAGGCAGCCGGCCCCCGAGCCGCGGCCGGGGCCGACGGGGATTCCGCCGCTCCGCGCCCAGGCGATGAAGTCCCAGACCACGAGGAAGTAGTCGACGAAGCCGGTCACGCGGATGATCGCGAGCTCGTAGCCCATGCGGAGGGCGAGCTCCTCCTCGAGGGCGAGGCCGGAGTAGTCGGGGGCCCGGGGTTTCTCGCCTTCGGGCACCTCGAGGAGGGCGAGCCGCCCGGCCACGACCGGGCGGGCGGCGACCGCGGCGAAGTCGACCCGGTAGCGCTCGTGCAGCCCGCGGGCGCAGAGGTCGTGGAGGTGGCGGGCGCGATCGACCTTCACCTCGGGCGGGAGGGGGAAGCGCGGGTAGCGTTCGGAGCCCTTGGGGAAGGGGATCGCGAGCTCGCACATCTCGGCGACGGCGAGCGTGTTGGCGAGGGATTCGGGAGCCTCCCCGAAAAGCGCCGCCATCTCCTCGCGCGTCTTCAGGAAGAACTGGCGGCTGTCGAAGCGGAAGCGCCGCTCGTCGGCGATCTTCGCCCCGGTCTGGATGCAGAGGAGCGCGTCGTGAGGGACGGCGTCGCCGGCGTTGACGTAGTGGACGTCGTTCGAGCAGACCACGCGCAGGCCGAACTCGCGGGCGAGCGCGAGCAGGCCGGGGATGACGCGGCGTTGTTCGGGAAGGCCGTGGTCCTGGATCTCGACGAAGTAGTTCTCGCGGCCGAAGAGGTCGATGTAGCGGGCGCAGGCGGCGCGGGCGGCATCGGGGCGGTCGTTGAGGAGGTGCTGGGGCACCTCGGCGGCGAGGCAGCCGGTGAAGCCGATCAGCCCGTCGGCGTGGCGGGCGAGCGTCTCGAGGTCGGTGCGCGGCTTGTAGTAGAAGCCCCGGAGGTGGGCGTCGGAGACGAGCTTGAGCAGGTTCTGGTAACCGGCGAGGTTCCGGGCGAGGACGCCGAGGTGGTAGAAACTCTTCCCCTCGTCGGAGCGCCCCGTCTTCTCGAGGCGTGAACCCACGGCGAGGTAGAGCTCGCAACCGATCAGCGGTTTGATCCCCGCGTTCTTCGCGGCCGTGTAGAACTCGATCGCGCCGAAGAGGTTTCCGTGGTCGGTGAGGGCGAGGGCCCGCATCCCGAGTTCGGCGGCCCGCGTCATCAGCCGGTCCACCCGGCACGCACCGTCGAGCAGGCTGTAGTCGGTGTGGACGTGCAGGTGGACGAAGTCGGAGGCGGAGCCGGACATGCCGGCCCACCTGAAGTGCGGCCGGAGGCGCTTTCAACCGAAAACCCGGGAGGCGGAAACACCCCCGCGAGAGGCCCTGGCGGCGGTCAAATTAGGGGTTGACCGGAGCGGAGGGGCGTGAGGAGCTGCTCGGCTCCGCAAGTTTCACCATGCCCATCGAGATCAAGATCCGTAAGAACGAGCCCGTCGATCGCGCCATCCGCCGACTCAAAAAGAAGCTCGAGCGCGAAGGCGTCATCAAAGACGTCCGCGCCAAGCGTTATTACGAAAAGCCCTGCGAGGAGCGCCGCCGCAAGGAGAAGGTGCAGGCGTTCAGCGCGATGCTCCGCGCCCGCTACAACAGCTGAGCCCGGCTCGGCGGGCCCCGCTCCGGCGGGGTCGTTTCGGTTCGAGGATCCTTTCTCGATGCTTGTGCAGGAAAGGGTCCTTTTCATTTTCAGGGTGTTCACCCGATAGATAGGGCGTGCTTTCTGCTCAGGCGGGGCGGGTCCTCCCCCTTCCGGCGGATCCGCTCCCAGTCCCATGTCCCTCATCTCGCTCTCCACCTGCTGGAACTCGCCGCGACACACGGACGGCTACGAGATGCTGGCCGAGATCGCGGCCCTGGGCTTCGAACAGGTCGAGTTGAGCCACGGGATCCGGCTCTCGCTTGTCCCGGGGATCATCCGCGGGGTCGAGCAGGGCCTCGTCAAGGTCGCCTCGACGCACAACTTCTGTCCGCTGCCGCCGGGCGTGAGCTCGGCCGCGCCCAATCTCTTCACGCCCTCGTCGACCGACGAGCGCGTCGCCGTGCAATGGGAGCGCTACACGCGGCGTTCGATCGAGTTCGCCCGGCAGGTCGGCGCGCGGGTCGTGGTCGCGCACCTCGGCGGGGTCGAGTTCGGCTGGTGGAGCCCGCTCCGGCGGGTCAACGCCCTGATGCATGCGCGCCACAACGAGGGCACCGACGACCTCGGCAAGCTCCGCGCGGCCGCACTGGAGGCGCTCGCCCGGGTGCGGGCGCGCCGCAAGGCCCACTGGGAGGTGGTGCTGCGCCGGCTCGAGCCGATCCTCGAGCTCGCCCGGGCCAACGGCATCATGATCGGCGCGGAGAACCGCGAGAAG
>DAIPIQ010000149.1:2483-10470 GCA_036770745.1 Opitutaceae bacterium
CGACACCGGCCACGCCCACCTGAAGTCGAAGATGGGCCTCGTCGATCACGACGAGCTGCTCCGGCGCACCGGCCCGCGGCTCGCGGGCTTCCACGTCCACGACGTCGCGGGCTTCAAGGACCACCGTCCGCCGGGCACGGGGGAGATCGATTTCGACATGATCGCCGGCCACATGCGGCCGGAGCAGATCGCCGTGCTCGAGCTGCACCCGCGTCTCAATCCGACCGACGTCGTCGACGCCCGGCGGTTTCTCGAGAAGAAGCTCGCCCACGCCCGCTAGTCGCCGCCCCGGCGGCGAGGTGTTCGTCGATCCAGCGGCGGTGGGGGCCGGAAAACGCGAGCCCCCCGAGGCGCCCGAGCGCGACCCACTCCAAGCCGGGGGCGTTCGCATGCGACCGGGGCCCGTCCGTATCCACGGAAAGGATGCGCTCCGTGATCCGGTGCCGGGTGATCGCCCGCCGGATCGTGCCGAGCACGCCGGCGCGTCGCACCTCGGCGGGGGACAGGCCCGCAAGCCCGGCCTCGGGCAGCTCCCAGAGCCCGGCCAGCCGGCCGTCGCCCGGGGCGGCGCGGTGGAGGAGGAGCCGGCCGTCGCGCACCCACCACACGCGGTCGAGCGCGACGCGTTTCGTCGCGGGCCGGGCGATCCGCGGGAGCGCGGCGGCATCCGATCGGCGGCGGGCGACGCAGAAGCCGGCGACAGGGCAGACCCCGCACCGCGGCGCGCCGCGGGTGCAGACGAGCGCGCCAAGCTCCATCATCGCCTCGTTGTGGCGGCCGGGCCGTTTATGATCGAGCAGCCGGTCGGCCGCGGGCTGGAAGTGTTTCACCGCCGCCGCGGCGCTGCCGAAGGCGCGGTCTTCGCCCGCGAGGCGCGCGAGGATGCGCACGACGTTGCCGTCCACGCAGGCGACGGCCTCGCCGAAGACCATGCTGGCGATCGCGGCCGCGGTGTAGGGCCCGATGCCGGGCAGTCCACGCCACGCCGCGGCGGTGCGCGGGGGCTCGGGCAGCCGCACGAGCTCGCGCGCGAGCGCGTGGAGCAGGCGGGCGCGCCGGTAGTAGCCGAGCCCTTCCCAGAGCTTGAGGACGTCGGCCTCCGAGGCGGCGGCGAGGGCGGCGAAATCCGGGAGCGCGCGCATCCAGCGCTCGAAGTAGGGCAGGGCGGTCGCGATCCGCGTCTGTTGCAGCATCAGCTCGGAGACGACGCTCCGGTAGGGCACGCGCGGTTCGACCCGCCACGGCAGCCGGCGCGCCTCGCGATCGAACCACGACCCGAGCGCCCGGCGGAACTCCGCGGGATCGGACGATGGTTCGGGCGAAGGGGCGCTCATGCGGCCGCTCACAAGACACATTTCCGGCCCGGGTTGAAGCCCGCCGTGGTTTTTCGTGGGAACCTTTCCGGATTCGCGTCAACTCGTGCCATGTCGCCATGCCCGCCGGCCGACGACGCCGGGCCGAAGAAACTCACGCTCCACACCGTCAAGCTCTCCGACGCGCAGATGGAGCTCGTGCGCCGGCGTTGCGCCGAGCGGGCCTGGGAGCCGGCCTCCGTCGACCACGCGCGCTTCGCCTTTCGCGGCTCCAGCGTCAACGTGACGGGCTACCTCAGCGGCAAACTCGTCGTCGCCGGCAAGGGCACGGAGGATTTCGTGCTGAACTTTCTCGAGCCCGAGGTGATCGGCGAGGCCCGGCTCGGCTACGACGACGTGCGGCGCCCGGAGTGGTTCGAGGAGCACGCGGGGCTCGACGAGAGCGGCAAGGGCGACTTCTTCGGCCCGATCGTCACCGCCTGCGTCGTCGCCGGCCGCGAGCAGGTCGAGGCGTGGCTGCGGGCCGGCGTGCGCGACAGCAAGACCGTGGCCGACGGGCAGATCCTGAAGCTCGACGCGATGATCCGCTCCACCCGCGGCGCGGTCGCGCGCACCTGCCTCTGCGGGATGGAGAAGTACAACGAGTTGATGGCGCGCCGCGGGGCCAACCTCAACCGGCTCCTCGCCTGGCTGCACTCGAAGTCGCTCACCGAGGCGCTCGCCGCGCGGCGGGCGCCGTGGGGCCTGCTCGACCAGTTCTCCAAACAGGATCTCGTGGGCGCCTACTTCAAGGATCCGGACTTCGATCTGCGGATGCGCACCCGGGCGGAGGAGGATCCGGTCGTCGCGGCCGCGTCGATCGTGGCGCGCGCCGAGTACGTCCGCGCGATGCGGCGGCTCTCCGACGAGTTCGGCAGGCCGCTCCAGAAGGGCGCGAGCGCGAAGGTCAAGGAACAGGGCCGCGAGATCATCGACCGTTTCGGGGCCCGCGCGCTCGGGCGTTTCGCCAAGCTCCATTTCCGCACCGCCTACGAGATCGTGAAGGACGCCGGCAAACTCGACGAACTCCCCCTCGCGCCGCCCAAGGCGGCGTTCAAACGCTTCTGACCGCGGGGCACGAACGCGTGGGAAACACGACGAAGCGACGACGGCTGCGGGGGTTCGATCTGCGCGAGGTTCGTGCGTGCCACGGCCTGATCGGGATCGACGAGGCCGGGCGCGGCGCGCTCGCGGGGCCGGTCGTCGCCGCCGCCGTGCTCACCAACGGCCTCTTCTACGCCGGCGATTGGTGCCGGCGCCACGCCACCTCGATCAACGATTCGAAGCAGCTCTCCGCCCGGTCGCGGACGGAGCAGTTCGCCCGGATGGAGTGGTTGATGCGCGAGCACCGCATCCTCTTCGCCTCCGGCGTCGCCAGCGTGGCCGAGATCGAGAGCGAGAACATCCTCGGCGCCACCCGGCTCGCGATGCGGCGCGCGCTCGAGGCCGCGCTCGCGCTCGGCCGCATCCACCGGCATCCGCCGGACCCGCTCTTCTCCCACTTCGATCCACCGCGGCTCCTGCCGGGCGAGGGCATCGCCGATTGGAAGGTGCTCGTCGACGGACGTCCGATGAAAAGCCTCGGCGTCACCCACAAGGCGATCGTCGACGGCGACGCCAAGTCGCTCGTGATCGCGATGGCCTCGATCGTCGCCAAGGTCACCCGTGATCGCCTGATGGAGGCCCTGGAGGTCGCGGCGCCCGGCTACGGCTTCGCCCGCCACAAGGGCTACGCGACGAAGGAGCACCGCGACGCGATCCTCGCCCTCGGACCCTCGCCGCACCACCGCCCGCTCTTCCTCCGCTCGCTCCTCGCCACGCGCAACGATCCCGGCCAGCAGAGCTTCGCCTTCGACTCGGATGGTTGAGGGGCGTGTTCGCTGGCGAGTCTGAACCGGAGCGGCGGCGTCCCCGCCGCCGAGTGCGACGCCCGACCGGCGGCAAGGATGCCGCCGCTACTCTGCCGAGGGTTGAGGGAGACCGTAGCGCTCCGTGAAGAAGACCGGAGCGGCGATGCGGCGGAGCCAGGGCGGCAGGTCGTAGTAATCGGCGGCGATCCGCGCGAGGACGTCCTCGCGGTAGGCGGCGTAGTCGAACCCGTCTCCGAGCACGATGGTGAACGAGGCCTCCAGCGCCGTGAACGTCTCGAAGCGCGCCGAGCGGAACCAGCGGTGGGCGTCGCGGAGGCGCTCCGGTCGATCGGTGAAGACCACGAAGTCGGCGCCGTCGAGGGCCCGGTAGTCGGTCAGCAGGTCGTCCTGCCGACCGTGCCACGAACCGCCGCCGAACACCGGCACGTTGCGGTCGGCGTGGAAGGCGAGGAGCGCGGCCTTCGCGTAGCTGTGGCTCGCGAGCACGCGCCCCTCGAGGTGCGGGGCGAGCGCGGCGAACACCAGCTCCGGATGGACGCCGAGCACGATCGAGTCGTAGCGGCGGTGCTTCTTCAGCAGCTCCACCGGCAGCAGGAGCGCGATCGCGACCAGTGCGAAGAGCGGGAGGGTGAACCACGCCATCCTGCGGATCGCCCGTCGCAACAACTCCGACGAGAGCGCGACCGCGAGCACCGGAAAGAGGAACGGGTGGAACGACATGATCCAGTGCAGCCGCACGTTCTGGACGAACGCCACCGCGAGGAAGACCGCGTGCGGCACGAACCACGCGACCGCGAAGATCGCGAGCCGGTGTTCCTCCAGCGCGCGCCGGAGCGCGCCGGGCGCGAGCCGGCCCTCGAGCCGGGGCCGCACCAGCATCCAGGTGAGCGCGGGGCCGAGCAGGATCGCGACCGAGGCGAGCAGCTCGAGGGGCTTGAGCAGGGAGAACTCCGCGTCGGCGTTGCGCGTGTAGAGGTTGAACATGACGTTGGTCCACGCGTGCCCGTGGTTCCACGCGATGTTCACCGCCGCCGAGGGCAGCACGCCGAGGAAGAGCACCGCGAGGGCCGCCGGCCGGGGGCGGTCCCCGACGCCGAGGAGCAGCGCCACCGCGAAGGCGAGGCCGAGCAGCACGGCGAAGTATTTCGACAGGAAGGCCAGCCCGAGGAACAGGCCCGCCACGAAGAATTCGCGCAGCCTCCCGCTGCGGCAACCGTGGTGGGCCGCCGCGCCCGCGAGGATCGAGAAGAGCGCGAGCGGCAGGTCGGTCGTGATGAGGAAACCCGCGAGGTTGACCGGCGAGAGGAGGAAGAGGGTGGCCGCCAGATCGGCGCGCTTCGGGTCGGCGTCGCGCACGACACGGCGCAGCACGAGCGCGGTCAGCAGACCGACGGCGACCGCCGGGAGACGCACCGTGAAGGCGTGGCGCCCGAGCAGCAGCGCGAGCGAGATCCACCATCCCGTCATCGGGCCGTGGTCGTAGTAGCCGTAGTCGGGATTGTCGCCCCAGACGACGAAGTAGGCCTCGTCTCCGGTGAGCGGCAGCGCCGCGGCGAAGCCGAGCTTGAGCACCGCGGTCACGGCGAACACGCGCCAGAACAAGCGGCGCGTGTCGCCTTCGAGCAGGCGGTTCAGGGCATTCGCGACATTCACTCCGGGGAGCGGCTACCGTTGCGACGGGGGGGCTTCGAGGAAATTCCTCATCCCGGCGGAGTCCAGGCCAGGCTCGCGAGTTGATACCCCGGGTGCAGCGTTGAGGTGTCGGCGTAGTAGGCGGTGAGGACTTCCCCCGCGCCGAAACGCACGGTCGACGGGTACCCGCAATCGACGGCCCCCGGGAGCGGTTGTACGACCCACGGGTTTCCCCACGTCGCGCCCCCGTCCCGGCTCATGCGCGCGCCGATGCCCGCGCAACCCGCGCGACGGATGCCGAAGGTGAGGAGCACGCGTCCGTCGCCGAGATCGGTGAGGTCGGCGGGATGCTCCATCGGCCCGGTGAGCGCGACCGGTCCGCGCCAGGAACGGCCCTCGTCGTCCGAGAGGTGGAGCGCGACGTGGTGGTCGGCCTGCGTCCGCGCCGCGGCGAGCAGACGATCGCCCGCCATGGGCAGGAGGACGACCTCGTTGGCGTCGACCCCGTCGATCACACCGCGCACGGTCCACGCGAGGCCGCCGTCTTCGCTGACGACCAACCAGGCCGCCGACGGCCTTCCCCGGCCCTCGGCACGGTAGAAGGTCGCGGCCAGTCCGCCTCCTCGAAGCGTGACGATGCGACCGTGCGGGATCACCGCCGGAGGCAGCCCGTGCAGGCGCACGTCGTGGTGTTCGCGCCAGTCGTCGGTCCCTGTTTCACGGAGAGAGAGTCGGACGGGTTGCAGCGCGCCGAGCCGTCCCTCATGGATCGCGAAACCCGTCGAGAGGACGAGCCAGGCGCCGTCCGCGCGCACGCCGGAGGCGAGGTGCATCCGGTTGGCGCCGGGATCGTGTCGCGCGGCCACGCCCGCGGGGCGCCACGAGAGTCCGTCGTCCCCGCTCACGAGGGCACAAAGGTCGCCTTCCTCGAGGCCGTGGGAAGGGCGGTTGAAAAACACCAGACCGAGTCGCTCCCGGTCGAGACGGAGCAGGACGGGCCACGCGCAGACGTCACGCGCGACGAGTCGCGGGGGCATCGCTCAACGCGACTCGTTCGAATCGGTCCGGGGCGCCTCCGCTCCGTCGGGGATCGCGGCGCGGACGGCCGCCCCGGTCACCGCGCCCGTCGTCTTCACCGCGGTCGCTCCGAGGCTCACGCCGGTGGAGACGACGGGCTTGACGACCATGCAACCCGGGGCGGTCAGGAGCGCGAGCGCGCTCGCGAGGAGGAGGGTTCGCTTCGGCCGGGCCATGCGCGAAACCATGCCGGGCCGGCGGCTATTGTCGAGCGGCGCAGCTTCCGTCGTCGCCCGGGCCGCGCTCCGCGGACTCGGCGAAGATGACCGCGACGATCTCGTCGGCGTAGGTGGAGCTGAAGCCGAGGTGCTGGATGAGGAAGCGCATCGCATCGGAGCGCGAGAGGGACTTCCGGCGGATGTGGGCGATCGCTTCGAAGGTGGTCATGTTCTCCATGGGTTTTCCTCGGTTGTGAACCGGCGATCGGCGGGAGGGGAGCCGACTCCAGCCCGGGGACGGGAAACACGCACAAGTACGCGTGAAAATCCCCCCACCATCACGGGGATTGCTCAGCGCCCGGATGGAGGGAGCGCCTGGTCGCGCAGCGGAAGGCGCACGTCGACCTCGTCGTGGGCCGCGCCGTCGGCGCCGCTCACGACGCCGCCGTGGCGGGCGAAGAGCGCGAGCATCGCGTGGTTGTCGCGGCGCACCCGGCCCCAGAGGAAACCGAGCCCGCGGCGCCGCGCGACCTCCTGCATGGCCTCCAACAGCGCCGTGGCCATCCCGAGGCGACGTTTGGACTCGCGGACGACGAACGCCACCTCCGCTCCGCGCCCGTCGGGATCGAGGTAGTAGCGGCCGACCGCGTGGATGATCTCGCGAGGTCCCTGCTTCTCCACGATGGCGAGGGCGAGGTCGCGGGACTGGTCGACGTTCACGAGATCCTGGGCGCGCTCGCGGGTCATCCGGGCGACGGCGTGGCCGTAGCGCATCCGGATCGTCTCCATCGTGTGCGAGTAGAAGAACTCCTGGAGCCGGCGGGCATCGGAGGCATCGAGGGGCCGCAGCAGGTGGACGCCATCGCGCAGGGCGAGGCGGCGACAGCCGGCGGGGCCGAGTTCCGGGACGGGTCGGGACTCGGGGGCGGGCATGATCGAGGCGCTCCCGGCCCCGGCGTTCAGCGCCGGCCGGAGTTCACCGGCTGGTTGCGCCCGAGGCGCTGCCGATACTCGGTCGGGGCGAGCCCGGTGATGCGCTTGAAGACGCGGTTGAACTGCGAGAGCGACTGGAAGCCCACCTCGAAGGCCACCTCGCTGACCCGCACGTGCGGATTGAGCAGGAACGATTTCGCCTTCTCGACGCGGACGCGGCCCAGGTACTCCGTGAATGTGAGCCCCGTCGCCTTCTTGAACATCTTGCAGAAGTAGAACGTGCTCGTGTTGACGGCGCGGGCGACGGTCGCGAGCGAGAGGTCGTCGCCCTGGTTCTTGTCGATGAACTCCTTCGCCCGCGCGATCATCGGACTCTCGGTGTTCTCTTCGCGCACGAGCACCTGGTTGCTGACGATGCTGAGGTGCTCGGCGAACACCTTGAGGAGCTTGACGACCGACTGGTATTGCTCGCGGGAGAGGACCTTGCTCGCGAAGTAGGCGTCGTGGAGTTTCTTCAGATCGGTGTCGACGCCCCAGACCATGAGCTGGCGCGCGGTGCGGTCGAAGTCGGCTTCCGAGGGCCGGTCGGTGAACACCTCGCCGGTGCGGAGAAACCCGAGCAGGCGATCACCAAGCCGGACGGGCACGGCGGTGTCGCACATGCCGGCGAAGCACTTGATCGTCACGGGCTCGTCGCCCGCCTCCCGCGAGAGGCGGCTCTGGAGCTCGAGGCATGCGGCGCAGGACTTGTTCTTGGTGCCCATGAGCGCGCAGAACGGACTCTCGTGCGGGTCGCCCTGGAGCGGCAGGCCCCAGGTCTGCGGCGGCGTCAGCGTGAAGGGCAGCCCGGTGAGCCCCCGGAACGCCTGTTCGTAGTCCTTGAAGATCTTCGAACGGGTGAGCTTCTCGACGAGAACTTTTCCGGAATGGTCCATCGCGAGGATGGAAATACCCTGCGCCGACC
>DAIPIQ010000150.1:0-10311 GCA_036770745.1 Opitutaceae bacterium
GCCCGGGGCTGCGCGTGACCGCGGCCGAGGCGAGCCTGCCGGTGCTCGGCATGCATCCGTTGGGATGGAGGCCGCGCGAGGGCGCGTCCGTCGACGAACCCCCGATCGTCGCGCGCGGGGTGGTCGTCACGCCGCTCGCGGGCGCGCCCGCCGACGAAGCCGGCCCCGCTTCGGTCCACGAAATCCTCCGCGGCGTGCTCGACGCGCGGGCGGAGCTGCGGCGGTGGCTCCCGCCCGCGCGCATCGACGGTCTGGAGATCGAGGCCGGGGCCGAAACGATCCGGATCGACCGGCTCTCGTGGGACGGCGCCGCGCTGGCCTTCCGCGGCCGCGCCCCGCGGCTCGACGCATCCGTCGAGGGCAGCGTGCGGTTCCCCACGGACGACTCGCTCGTGCTGCGGGCGCGGATGCCCGAGCCGGAGACGGGGCTGGAAATCTCCGCGACCGTCGATCCGGCGGAGGCGCGGATCGAGGCGCGCCTCACCGGCGGACCGGGCGCGGCCTCGGCGCGGGCGACCTTCGGACCCTCGGGATCGCTGCCGCTCACGGCCGTGCTCGAGGCGCCGGCCGTGGAACTCGACGGGGCCTGGCTCGGCCTGCCCGATTACGGCGCGGTGCGCGGCAGGATCGCGGCTTCGTGGGACGGGGCGGCCTTCGCCCTCCAGGCGTCGGCCCGGGCGGAACCGCGCGCGGAGGCCGAGGCGCGACCGCCGCTCGAGCTCGAGCTCGATGCGGCGGGCGACGCCGGGGAGGTGCGCGTCGAGGCGCTGCGGGTGCGCGCCCCGGGGCTCGAGGCGGATCTCTCGCGCCCGTTGCGCGTCGCCCTGCCGGGATTGCGGCCGGACGGGCCGGCCACCCTCCGGATCGCGGCCGAACTGGAGCGTCTCCCGTTTCCGGATACACGCGGCCGGCTCGAGGGAGAGGCGCGGGTCGAGGTCGACGAGACCGCGGGCGCGCGCGCCACCTTCGCCCTCCGGGGCCGCCACCTGGCCTGGCGGACGCACGCGCTGGAGGGGCTTGCGCTGGAAGGGGCCTTCAACGGGCGCGAGCTCGCGCTCACCGCGCTCGAGGCGCAGGCGGGCGACGGCGCGACGGCCACGGGATCGGCCCGGCTCGATCTCGCCGGACGGACCGTGCTCGAGGCGACGCTGCGCGGCGTGGCCTCGGCGGCACGCGTGCGCGCCTTCGCGCCGGAGTTCCCGTCCTTCGGGAGCGCGACCTTCGAGGTCGCGGCGGAGGGGCCTTTCGACGGGCTCCGTCACCGCGGCGGGCTGGAGTGGACCGCACTGGAGGTGTTGCCCGACGATCCGCTCGAGGGTCGTCTTTCGTGGAGCGGCGTCGGGGCGCGACGGGCGGAGCTGGAGGCGGAGGTGCGGTCCGCCTCCGGCGTCACCCTGCCGCTGGTCGCCGGGATCGAACGCGGCGCCTCGGGCGCGATCGACACGGTCGTGCGTTCGCTCGCATGGAACGACGCCGCCGGCACGTGGTGGGAGCTGCTGGCCCCGGCGCGGCTTCGGTTCGAACCGGGGGCCGGTCCGCGCCTCGCGCTCGAAGAGGCCCGGCTGGGCGGCGGGACGGCGGTCGCGCGGCTCGCGGGTGCGTTGCGGGGCGCGGCGGCGGGTTCGCTGGAGCTGGAGCTGGAGGGCTTCGAGGCGGCCCGGCTCGGGGAGCGCCTTCCGGAGCGGCTCGCCGGCGTCGCGATCGCGCACGCCCGCCTGGAAGCCCGGTGGGATCACGGTCCGGTCGAGGCCGAGGGGTCGGCCCGGATCACGCACGCCGTGGCTTCAGAATTTGGATACGAGGCGGACCTCGCCTTCCGCACCGCCGGGGAGACGTTGGAGCTCCCGACCCTGCGGGTCGTCGACGCCTCGGGCGTCGTCCTCGAGGGCGCGGGCCGGCTGCCGCTCGCGCTCGTGGCGGGTGCGGAAGGCTGGACCTTCGGGCTGCCGGAGGACGGGCCGTTGGAGTTCGCCTTCACCTCCGCCCCGAACTCCGCGTTCTGGAAGTCCGTCGAGTCGGCGACGGGCTGGGCGATCGTGGAGCCGCGCGTCTCGATCGACCTTGCCGGGACGTTGCGCGCGCCCGAGGGCCGGATCGCGGCCTCCGTGGCGGCGCTCGATCCGCCGGCGGGCGGCGCTGAAGGGGGCGCGCCGCTCCCGGCGTTGAAGGAGCTGCGGCTCGCCGCCGACGCCACCCCCGCCGGCCTCGTCGTGCGCGAGGCGCACGCGGTCGTGGACGGCAATCCGGTGGCCGCGACCGCCTCGATCCCGTGGGAGCTTTGGAACGAGTGGCGCGACGTGGCGTCGTTTCCATGGCGCAAGGCCGCGCTCTCGGTGACGGCGCGGGCGCTTCCGGTCGAGCAGCTCGCGCGGTATTTCCCGATGGCCCTCGGCGGCGAGGGCACGGTCGACCTCGAGCTCGCGCACCGGCCGGGGGCGGGTTACGCGGGCCGCCTGCGATTGGAGGGCGCCGCGCTCCGGCCGCTGCCCCCGGTGGGTGCGATCCGCGACATCGGGGCGACGGTGCGGCTCGAGGGGTATGCGCTCGAGCTCGTCGACGCCACCTGCACGCTCGGCGGGCGGCCGGTCTCCTTCGAGGGACGGGTGGATCTTGCGGCTCCGGAACGGCCGGTCTTCGACCTGCGGGTGCGGGGCGAGCGCACGCCGATCGTCCGGCAACCGGGGCTCGTCCTGCGCACGAGCCTCGACCTGCGGCTGGCGGGCGACGGGCGCCGGCCGGCGCGGATCACGGGGGAGGCCGAACTGGCCCCGAGCGTCCTGGTCTCGGACCTGCGCGCGCTCCTGCCGACCGGCGGCGTCAGCGTGCCGGAGCGGCGGCCTCCCTACTTCAGCGTAACCGCGGAGCCGTTCGCCGACTGGGTGCTCGACGTGGCGGTGCGGGGCGAACGGTTCCTGCGGGTGGAGAACCCGCTCTTCGACGGGACCGTCTCGGCGGATTTCAAGCTCGAAGGGACGCTGCGCGAACCGCGCCTCGTCGGGCGGGCGAGCGCCCGCGACGGGTCGGTGCGGTTTCCCTTCGCCACCCTCGGCCTCGAACAGATGGATGTCGTCCTCGCGCCGGAGAATCCCCACCGGCCGACCCTCGCCGCGCTCGGAAGGACGCGGCTCTTCGGCTACGACGTGCGGATGGAGGCGACCGGTCCGGCGGACGAGCCGCAGCTCCTCTTCAGCAGCGATCCACCGCTCTCCTCGCAGGACGTCTTCCTCATGGTGACGACGGGGGCCCTGCCGGCGGCGGGAAACACCATCTCCGCCGACGCCCGCGCCCGGCGGCTCGCACTCTACCTCGGCCGGAGCGTCGCGGAGGGGTTGGGACTCGGGGCGGAGGGCGGCGACCGGCTGACCGTGCGCACGGGCGAGAACTTCAGCGCGCAGGGTCGCGAGACCGTCCACATCCAGTACGACCTGGACGGGCGGTGGTCGTTGGTCGGTGAATACGACCGCTTCGACGCCTACAACGGCGGGCTCAAGTTCCGCCTCATCGACCGATGAGGCGCGCGCGGCGTCTCGTGTCGTTGTTCGCGCTCGCCGTCCTCGCCGGGACGGTGGAGGCCGGCGTCTCGATCCGGATCGAGGGCGTTTCCTGGTGGAAGGCGCGCGAACTGCGCGAGACCGTGCGGCTTCTGGAGCCGGAGGACGGGTTCGGCGCGACCGTCGACGCGGCCTTCATGGAGGACGCCGTCGTGCTGTTGCAGGCGGCGCTGGAGCGCGAGGGATTCCTCGCGTCCTCCGGAAGCGTGGTCGCCGAGCGGGGCGACGAGGCGCTCGGGGATTTTCCGTGGCGGACGGGCGGTCTGCCGAGACCGCCCCGCGATCTCGCGGCGGACCGGGTGCGTTTCCGCCTCGAGCCCGGCGTGCGGTATTTCCTCGCGGCGCTCGACTTCGAGGGTCTGCGGGCGGTGGAGGAGCGGGTCGCGCGCTCCTACTTCCTCGAGGAGGGGCTGCTTCTTCCCTCGCGCTCGGGCCGGGCGTTCGTGCCCGGGGCGTTCGCGCGCGGCCTCGACAACCTGCGCGAGCAGCTCGTGCGGCTGGGCCATGCGGACGCGCGGGTCGAGGCGGATCCGCCCGCCCGCGATCCGGCGACGGGCGCGGTCGAGGCGACCGTTCGGGTGCGCGAGGGCCCGCGGCACCGGATCGGCGGGGTGCGCGTCCCGGACTCGCTCCCGGCCGGGGTGGACGAGGAGATCCGGCGCATCGGGGAGGCGGCGCGGGGCGCGTGGTACTCGCCGTTGTGGCGGCAGGATTTCGTGCAGGCCGTGCGGGGCGCGCTCTACGCCCGGGGCTACGCGCGGCCCGAGGTCGGGCTCGAACTGATCGAGGCGGAGGAGCGCGGGGGTGTCGTCGAGCGCACGCACGCGCTGTCGATCGATCCGGGAACGCGGGTGACGATCGGCACGGTGGAGTTCACCGGCGAACGGCTCCCGCGCGAGAGCGTGTTGCGGCGGGCGATCGGGGCGCGCGAGGGGGAGGTCTTCGATCGCACCGAAGTCGAGCGGGACCGGCTGCGACTGGGCGCGCTGGGGGTCTTCTCCGCGGTGCGCGCCGGCGTCGAGGAGGCCTCGCCGGAACTGTGGAACCTCACCTACGCGCTGGAGCGCTCGAAACAGATCGAGCTGAGCCTGCTCGCCGGCTACGGCAGCTACGAGCTCCTGCGCGGCGGCCTGGAGGTCACCCACGCCAACCTCCTCGAGCGGGCGCACCGGGGGCGGCTGCAGGTCGTGCAGTCGGTGCGCGCTTCGTCGGGGGAATACAACTACACGATCCCGCAGGTCTTCGGGACCTCGGCGGATTTCTCGGCGCGGGGCTTCGGGCTGCTGCGCGAGGAGGTCTCGTTCGATCGCGAGGAGGCGGGAGTGAGCCTGGGCGTGCGCAAGGCCTCGGCCCTGTTCGGCTTCGATGCGGCGCTGCGCTACCAGTTCGAATCGGTCGGGGTGGACGACGTGCGCGGCGATTTCTCCAGCATCTCGGTCCGGACCTCACGGGTCGCGGCGCTGACGCTCGACCTGACCCGGGACCGGCGGGACAACCCGATCGCGCCGCGGCGCGGGAACTACCTCGCCGCGAGCCTGGAGACGGCGGCCCGCGCGATCGGCGGCGAGGTCGATTATCAGCGGCTGGAGTTGCGCGCGGCCTGGCACCGGACCCACGGGGGAGGGCGGGTCGTGCACGCCGGGGTGCGCCACGGCGTGCTCTGGGATCTCGGTTCGGGGCTGGAGATGCCGCTGGCCCGGAGGTTTTTCCCGGGAGGGGAGAACAGCGTGCGCGGTTTCCGCGAGGGCCGGGCCTCGCCGCGCGGTCTCGACCGGGTGATCGTGGGCGCGGAGACCTCGACGATCCTCAACCTCGAACTCGTGCAGGCGCTCGCGGGTCGCTACTCGCTGGTGGCGTTCGTGGACGCGGGGCTGACCGGGGAGAAGCTGCGTTCCTACCCGGGCGACCAATGGCGCGTCTCGGCCGGGATCGGGCTGCGGCTCGACACGCCGATCGGTCCGGCCCGGATCGAGTACGGGCACAACGTCGTGAAGCAGACCGGCGACGCGGCCGGGGAGTTGCACTTCGCCCTGGGGTTTCCGTTCTAGCGGACGAGCCGGGGTGGCCGCAGGCGTCCCGCGTGCGGTGTTGGTCGTCGATCCATGCGACGCGGGCGCACGGTTCGGGCGGGAGGCTTACCACGGCAGGCGGGACGCCCGCCGCCACGGGCGGAGGTCGCCGACGTTACGTCAATCGAACCACTCGTCGTGCGGGTCGAAGGCGGGGACGGGGATGTTGACGATCTTCAGCCTGCCGATCGCGCGGTGGCGGCAGCCGGGCTTGATGAGGATCGACGACATCGGCCGCACCGGGTGGAGCTCGCCGTCGAGCTCCATGAAGCCCTCGCCCTCGAGCACGAGGTAGATCTCGGTGAGCTTCTTGTGGTAGTGGACGCGGGCGTCGGCGTCGATGTCCACCAGGTGGATCGTGGCCACGGGATTGTCGGGGCCGACGAAGGCGCGGCGCGAGGTGCCGCAGGGGCAGGGCACGCCGGGGACCTCGTCGAGTTGGGCGATCTTGAAGAGTTTCTCGTCCGTCGCGCGGGCGACCAGGGAAGGCTTGGCGATCATGATCGTTTAGTCTGCGGAAAATCCGGTTCCGGGCAAGAATGGGAATGGAGATACGCCGGGGAAATGCTGCTGACATCGCGAGTCGCGCGTGCAGCTTCTGCGTCGCCCCGATGAGCCCCCTCGCCCCGACCGTCGTCCTGCTCTTGATCGCCGTCGCTTCGATCGTCCGCGCCGGGGAGTCGGGCGTGCGGGTCGAGCGGACGTTCCTCGCGGGGGCGGGGCCCTCGGCGTTCGCGATCGGGCTGCCCGGCGGGGTGGGCTTCTCGTGGGATCCGGGCCGCGCCGGCCTGCGGGAGATCTGGACCGGAGGATTCGTCGTCGTGCCGCGGCCGGGTGCGGGCAAGCTCGTCAAGCCGGCGCGCCCGATCGGTGCGGTGGTCTACCGCGAGGTCGGGGAGACGCCGCTCCGCCGGGGCGGGAGGGAGCGGGTCGTGGCCCCGATTTTCCGAGGTTACTCGCTCGCGGCGGAGGCGATCGAGTTTCGATTCGAGATCGACCGCGTGATGGTGCGCGAGGGAGTGCGGCGCGTCCCGGGCGGATTGGAGCGTCGCTTCGCGGTGGCGGCTCCGGGAGGGCTTTTCTGGTATGTGCCCGGCGGGCCCGAGGGCGGCTCGGTCGAGGTGTCGGGCGGCGAGCGGGAGGGCGAGGCGTTCGTCTTCAGGATCGGGGCCGAGGGCGGGAGTTTCACCGTGCTCCATCGTTGGACGGAGGCGGGGCCGTGAGGCGGTTCCGGTGGAACGGACTGCTCGCGGCCGCGCTCTTCGGGGTCGCGGGGTCGACCGTGCGCGGGGGGTATCACGTCGAAGACGTCGCCCTGCCGCCGGAGGTGGACGGCGGTCTGGGTGCGATCGCCTTCACGCCCGGGGGCACGCTCGTCGTGGCCACCCGGGCGGGTGAGTTGTGGATGCGGTCCGCGGACGGCGGTCCGTGGAGGTGGTTCGCAAGCGGTTTGGACGAACCGATGGGCCTCGTGGCGGAGTCGGAGACGGTCGTCCACGTGGCGCACCGGCCGGAGCTTTTGCGCTGTGCGGACACCGACGGCGATGGCCGGGCGGACTACTTTACGGCGCTCGGGGGCGAGTGGGGGATGACGCACAACTACCACGAGTTTTTCTTCGGGCTGCGGCGCGCGGCCGACGGGAGTTTCCTGGGAGCGCTGTCGCTGGAATCGCAGGGAGATCGCGACGACAACGACCTCGCGGACCCGCGCGGCCCGCTCCGGCTCCATCCCGACCTCGAGGGCCGGGGGCACCGCGCCAGCACGCGCTACCGCGGCTGGGCGATCCGGATCACGCCGGAGGGTCGCTTCGAACCGTTGGCGGCGGGGTTGCGCCAGCCCAACGGCGTCGGCCTCGGGCCGGAGGGCGACTTCTTCGTGACCGACAACCAGGGCGACTGGAAGCCCTCGGGCGGCGTGATCCACGTCGAGCGCGGGGATTTCCTGGGGCACGCCTCGAGCTTGAAGTGGGCGCCGGGGTTCGACGCGGAAGAAGCCACCGCCGAGGCGCTGTGGCCGCGGCTCAAGCCGCCGGCCGTGGTGTTGCCGCAGGGCGCGATGGGCATCTCCAACGGCGAGATCGTCTGGGACCTCACCGGAGGGCGCTTCGGGCCGTTCGGCGGGCAGGCCTTCGTCGGCGACCACTCGGCCGTGGTCATGCGGATCTCGCTGGAGCGGGTGGGGGGCGCGTGGCAGGGCGCGGCGTATCCATTTCTTGGACCGCTCGCGCTCCCGGGCACGATCACGGGAGCGCCGCTGCGCGCCGGGGGCACGCGGATGGCGTTCGGCCCGGACGGCGCGCTCCACCTCGCGCAGACCGCGGGGTGGGGCGCCGGCGGCGACGGATTGCAGCGCATCTCCCGGCGCGGCGAGGCGGCGCCCGAGATGGAGCGGGTCGAGTTGCGCGCGCGGGGCTTCCGGGTCGTTTTCACCGAGCCGATCGAGGCGGGCCTTCTTGGCGATCCGGCGAACTTCGAACTGCATCGCTTCCGCCACTACTACCACCACGGCTACGGCTCGCCGAGGATCGACACGTCTCCCGTCGGGATCCTGCACGCGCGGCCCGCCTCCGACGGGCGGAGCGTCGAACTGGAGATCGAGGGGCTGGAGGCGGGCTTCGTCTACGAGCTCTCGGTCGCGCGCCTGCGGGCGCGCCGGGGATCCGCGCTCTCCAACCCGATCGCCTACTACACCGCCAACCGGCTGTTGACCGGAGAGATCGCGATCGGAGGGACCATGCGCCCGCCGCGCGAGGGCGAACAAGCCCGCAACTTCTTCGAGGCGGAGCGGGAGGCGCCGGTCGATCCCGCCGCGCTCGTCGCCCGCGGCGAGGGCGTCTACCGGATGTATTGCAGCGCCTGCCACCAACCCGACGGACGCGGACTGCCGGGAGGGGCGGCGGACTTCGTGGGCGACGCCGCCCGGCTCGCGAAGGACGACGCGCAGCTCCTGCGAGCGATCGTCGACGGCGTCGAGGGCACGGGCATGCCGGGCTTCGGATCGATCCTCGGCGCGGGCGAGCAACAGGCGGTGCTCGCCTACCTCCGGGCGACCTTCGGCGCGAAGGTACCGTAGGCGCGGCGGTTGGCTGGACGGCGCCCGCGACCAGGTTGGCTGGATCTTGACCGACGCCGCTGCCGCCAACGGCTGGCGCGTCGAGGACGACGCGCTCGTCGACACCGCGGTCCCGATCACGGGCCCGGCCCGCCCGCACCGCTTCGCGGCAGCGCGCAGGATGTCGTCCGGGGCAGTGGCGCGGCCGGCGCGAGTGCGATTGCAGTCCGTGCCAACCCTCGCGCCGATACCGTGACGCCCACTTGTGCGCCGTCTTGCGACTGACACCGAACTCGCGGCACAACGACGAAATCGTCTCCCCCGCATCCCGCATCCGGCGCATGAACTCCACTCGACATTCGATCCCAGAGACTTCTTTCCAAGGCATGGCACACCCTGGAACTGTCACCCATGTGGTTAGAACAAACTGTAACCCATGTCATCGGAACGTGCCGGACGCGTGCTCCCGGGAAGGCGGGGACTAACCGAGGTCGTCGCCGAGGAGTTCTTCGAGCAGGCGCTTCGTGGCGCGGACACCCTCTTCGGGGGAGAGCCGGGAGCCGCGACCGCCCCATTCGATGCCGATGTGGCCGCGAAACGCGGAGGCGCGCACGATCCCCAGCATCCCGGGGTAGTCGATCGTCGTCTCGCGACCGGCCGCATCGAAGTCGTGCGACTTCGCGCTGACCCCGCCGGCCCACGGCATGAGTTCCCTCGTTCCGAGCAGGGGATCGTAGGCCTCGCCGGTGGCGCGGTTGATGACGAAGTTGCCGAAGTCGGGGAGGGTGCCGCACACGGCGCCGTCGACCCGCTCCATCACGCCGGCGAGCCAGCGCCCGTTGGAGGAATGGCCGCCGTGGTTCTCGACGAGCACGCGCAGGCCGGGGCCCCGCGCGAACTCCGCGAGCCGGCCGAGGCCGTCGACGAACCAATCGGCCGCGTCGGCCGCGCCGGCTTCGCCGTAACCCTGGGCGTTGACCCGGACGGCGTGGCAGCCGAGCGCCGCGGCCGCGTCGAGCCACGGACGGTGGGCCTCGATTGCCGCCTCGCGGATCGCCGCGTCGGGCGAGCCGAGGTCGCCGGCGGGCGAGGGCAGGTCGACCATGATGAGGACGCTGCGCACGCCGGCGGCGTCGGCGCGGGAGCGGAGCTCGGCGAGTCCGCGCTCGTCCGCCGCTCCACCGGGAAAGAACGTGCTGACGTACTCCACCGCGCCGATCCCGAACTCGTCGCGCGCAACCACGGGGAAGTCGGCGTGGGCGAGGGCCCCGGAGCGGAGCCGGTCGCGGAGGGACCACTGGGCGAGGGAGAGACGGAAGCGCGGCCCGCGGTCGCGCGGCGCGCAGCCGCCGAGGGCGACGGCGGCGGCCGCGACCGCGGTGGAACCGAGGAAGCTTCGGCGCGAGAGGCTCCTCGAACCGGGGTGGCTGACGTGCGGTTGTCGTGGGCCGGGGTTCATCCCCGGCTTCTGCGGCTTGTCTCTTGCGGAAGGCGGGGATCAACCCCGGCCCACGCGCCCAAAGTCCCGTCGCGGTGGTTCACACCCGTCACGCCCCGGTGGCGGCGAGGCGGATCGCGCGGGCCTGGGCGCGGAGGCAGAGCTCGGCGGCCTTGAAGGCGTGGGCCTGGGTCATCGCGT
>DAIPIQ010000151.1:0-1399 GCA_036770745.1 Opitutaceae bacterium
GGCGAGGACGACGGCGCCGGTTTTGCCGAGGCCGGTGGGGATGCTGATGAGCTGCGAGGTGCAGGCGCGGCCGGCGGTGTCGCCGGCGAGGCGGCGCTGGTAATCGTAGGGCGGATGGCCGGTTGCGGATCGGAAGAAGGGTTCGAAGGAACTATTCATCGTTTGTCGCGGGGCTGGAGTGCGGAACGATCGAAACGGCGTCGGGTCTTGTTTCCGGTTGTTCGCCGTTTATTGAATCGGGATTCCAATAGAAACACGCGTAGGGGTTCTGAGAAGCATGCAGGCGTCGCTTCCACTCCGGCTGAGGAAGTTCGCGGGAGTCGGGCATACGCCGGGATGTTGCCGGAACGGCCCGAAATTGCAAGTTCGAAGCACGCAATGCGGAAAGACATTGCCGGACGCATACCCTCGCTCCAAGATGTTGGGACATGAAGTGCGGCCCCGTTGAAGCGAAGCCCGCAATGCGGACTCTCGAACCTAGTTCCGCCCTTCTCCGCGCCCTTCGGGGCGCGGCTCCTCTCCAAATGTGGATGCGCCTGTTTGCCCGCGGAAACTACGAGATCGAGGTCAACCGCGACTCGCGACGCAGTCCGTGGGGCAAGCGGATGGTCCGTCGCTGCTCCCGCCCGTCCACGCGCAAAATCAGCTCGGCGTCGCGGGGAGGAGCTTCCGTCGGAAACGATGTCACGAGGAAATCTCGACCTACCTGCGCCACCGGCACCACGATACGCTGCCCGTCCATCTCGAAAATCAGGTCGATTTCGACATGAGCGGAGTGCGCGCGCTGACCGGCGACAGAGGATACCATGAGAGAAGAGTTCTTCGATCGTGCCCGCCGTTTCGCCGCACTTCGCGAGGCGGAACTGCGGGATGAGCTCGGGGCCGGGACGCAGGGTGTCGTCTTCGCACTCCGTTACAAGAGCCGAGGTGACTGGTCTGCCCTCAAGATCCATTTCCGCCCGGAGTCGTTCGCTCGGGAACGCGAGGCCTATCTGCGGCTCGACGAGCTGGGGATCTTCGAGGTGGCGGGTTTTTCCGTGCCGAAGCTTGTTCGCGTGGACGCCGAGCTTCTCGCGATCGAGATGTCGGTGGTGACGAAACCCTACGTGCTCGACTTCGCCGGGGCTTCGCTTGGCGAAGAGCCGCCGGAGTTTCCCGACGAGGTGTGGGCGGACTGGGAGCGAGAGAAGCGTGAACAGTTCGGAGCGCGTTGGACGGTCGTGCAGCAGGTGATCGCGAAGTTCGGCACTTTCGGCATCCACCTGCTCGACGTCTCGCCCGGAAACATCGCGTTTCGAGGGTGAGGCCTCCCTGCCCGAGCCACAGGCTGGGCGTGAAAAGTCTTCGCGTGTCGTGAGCACGGGAGTTCTTCAAAGCCTCCGGAGTGACATCAAGCGTC
>DAIPIQ010000151.1:1409-10270 GCA_036770745.1 Opitutaceae bacterium
GGTGAGAACGGCGGCGGGAGACTCAGGATTTCCTGCGACGTCGGGCGGTTCGGCGCGCGGGTCGGGGGGCCGGCTTTTCGCAGAGGACGTGCAATGTGAGGGGGGAGCCGGGGCGTTTTGCTTGGAGGATCGGTTGGATGCAGGAGGTCCGGGCATGGGGCTTCGGATGGTTTTTCGCAGATGCACGGAGCGGCGGCCGGGCTTCCAAGCCCGAGCCGGTCGACCCACGCGAGGCGCGGCGGATACTCTACTCTTCCCAGTGGGACACCGAATGACCCCGGCGTTCGGTTTCCCCGGATTTCTCGTAGCGCCCGAGCATCGCCTCGGCCTCGCGGCGCAGCACCTCGCGCAGTTCGGGCGGGGCGAGCACTTCGGCATGGGCGCCGCAGGCGAGGATGCGGCGCTCGATGTCGACGAGGTTGTTCAGTCGCAGGGTGAGCTCGAGCCCGCCGTCGGAGCGGTCGACGATCGCCTGCGAGGGGTGCCACGGGCGCTCGCGGACGAAGGGAGCGACCGCGGCGTCGAGGCGGACGCGGATGTGGTGTTCAGCCCGGCCGGTGAAGCGGCCGAGATTTCCGGCCAGGAGCGCGCGGGGATCAAAGTCGGCGGGCGGCTCGAAGAGCGAGGTGGTCGCCCGGGCCTCGCGGATCCGGGCGAGGAGGAAACTGCGGTAGCCGGCGCGGGCGGGATCGTAGGCAAGCAACATCCAGCGGTCGTCGAGGAAGGCGAGGTGGAGCGGATGGACCGAGCGGCGTTCGTCGCGGGTGGCGTGGGGTTTGCGGTAGGTCAAGGCGACGACGCGGTGGCGGCGTACGGCCTCGATCAGGAGCGCGATCCAGCGACGCTCGGTGTCGGCGACGGGATCGTCGTCGCGGTGGTAGATCAGTCCGTGCAGCTCGCCGCACGCCGCCGACCTTCCTCTGGCACACCACCGAGGACGCCGCCGATCTTGCCGAGGACGGATTCGAGTGCGCGTCCGAGCGGGTTGCCGCGCCAGGAGGCGAAGGTTCGGCTGGCGAGGGCGAGGGCGAAGGCCTCGTCGGTGGTCAGACGAAGCAACGGGAGGACCTCGCAGGGGCGTGCATAGGCGTAGCTGCGGGTGGCCGGTTCCCAGACGATGGGGGCGCCGAGCTCGTCGCGCATGTATTCGATGTCGCGCTTGACCGTGCGCGGGGAGACCTCGAGTTCGCGCGCGAGATCCGGTGTCGTGGCCTGCTTGTCGTTGCCGAGCCGCTCGTGGATCCAGAGGAGGCGGTGGATCGTCGCATGGCGGGCGCGCGCCCCGGTACGACGGGCCGACTTGCCGGATGGGGCGGCGGAACGCGGCATGGTGGCGCTGGGGCGGTGTGGGGTCGCTTCGGGGGAGAAACGGCCGGCGGGGAGCGTGCCGGCCGTGTGCGAAGAAGGAGATGGCGCTCCCGGCGGGCAAGGCGGGAAACCCGGTGCGGGCGCCCGGGTCGGGCCTCGAGGATCGATCGACGCGCGCGCTCGATCCCACGCCTCTCGGCGGGAGGCGTGCCATCTTCGGGGGCCGGGCGGAATCACCGTGGTTTCCGCAGCTCGAGCGGGTCACCGAGGCCACGGAGGAAGGTCGACGAGTTCACGGGGCGATCGTTGCGGAACCATGGCCACGCTTCGTCGATTCACCCACGAGGCGAAGCGGCGGGGCGGCGAAACCTCCCGGAGTCTCCGTGTCCTACCGCTCCGCAGGTTCATGCGGTGGGAGAACCACGAATGGCTCCGCCCGCGCTCAGCCGCGCTCGAAGCCGTGGGTGAAGACCCGCATCATCTCCCGGTATTCCTCGGAGGTGATGTCCATGCTCAGGACCTGGAAGATGATCGTGACTCCGCGCCAGGCCCGGACTCCGCCGGTGAGGTTGGCGTATTCCTCCGGCGGCAGCGGCTCGCCCTTCACGACGCGCGGATCGGTGAAGATCATCTTCACGCCCGTGCCGGTGCTGGGGTTGAGCGGGCTGAAGTTGTAATCCCGCTCCGCGGCCTGGGAGAGGGTGTCGGCCATGAAGGTGATGAGCCGGTTCTCCTGCCAGGTGCGGGTGGTGTTCTCCAGGTCGTCTTCGGCCACCACGAGGGCGACGGTGCGGATCCGCCACACGGGATTTTCCATCCGCACGAGCACGGCCCCGCGGGGGTCGCGCTCCGTTTCGAAGGAGTAACCCGCCGGCACGTCGACGGTGAGACGGCCGCGGCCCGGAACATTGATCGAGCGCGGATGCCGCGCTTCGGCGAATTCGGCAAGGAGGCCCAGGAGGACGACGAGAAGGAGCGGCCGCTTCAGCATCACGCGGTCGACTTTGGCGCCCGCGGCGCGCTTGGCGAGTCGGGGCGTCGGAATCCTTGCTTCTGCATCGTCACCCGCGCCCGCGGGCGCCACGGTTTCGCAGCCGCGGCGGGAGCGGGAACGTCTTCCGTGCAACGTGGTCACGTCTCCTCCCACCACCCCTCTCCACACATGATCGTCACCCGGAAAATCGGCCGCCTCGTCCGCGGCGACGCCACGCCCTTCCAGATCATGGCCGCGGCGATCCTCGCCTCCCTCCTTGGCTTCGTGCCCGGCTTCAGCCAGGCCCCCGGCCTGTTGGTGACGCTGGTCGCGGTCCTCGTCGTGCTCAACGCCAACCTCTTCGTCGCCGGCCTCGTCGGGCTCGCGGCCAAGCTTGTCGCGCTGCTCGCCGCGCCGGTGGTCTTCGAGATCGGCCGGCTCCTGTTGACGGGGCCGCTCGAGGGCCTGTTCCGCACGCTCGTGAACGCGCCCGTGCTCGCGTGGTTCGGCCTCGAGTATTTCCTCGTCAGCGGCGGGCTCCTGGTCGGGCTCGGCTTCGGCGTGCTGAGCGGCCTGCTCATCGTCCGCCTGATGCACGGGCTCTGGCGCAAGCTCGGCGCGCTGGAGCGGGAATCGGCGGCGTTCGCCGAGTGGACCTCGAAGGGTTGGGTGAAGACCGCCGCGTTCCTCTTCGCCGGCGGGGTGAAGGGGAAAAAAGGCTGGGACGAGCTCCTCGCGCGCCGTGTCGGCAATCCCGTGCGCATCGCCGGGGTGGTGCTCGTCCTCGTCGTGGGCGGGCTGGTCTACGCGGCCGCGGGTTTCCTCCGCGGCCCCGTGCTCACCGCGTGGGTGCGCGGCGCGCTCGAGCGGGCCAACGGCGCCACGGTCGATCTCGAGGGCGCGTCCTTCGACCTCGCCTCGGGGAAACTCGAACTCGTCGGGCTCGCGATGGCCGATCCCGGCGAGCTCACCCGGGATCTGTTCGCCGCGCGGCGGATCGAAGCGGCGGTCGGCACGGGCGACCTGCTGCGCAAGCGCGCGGTCGTCGACACGCTCCTCATCCAGGGGGCGACCAACGGGACCGAGCGCGCCGCGCCGGGCGTGCTCGTCGGTCCGCCTCCGGAGGGCGACGGCCTCCGACTCGAGCTGCCCGACATGGAGTCGCTCGGCGACGTGCTGGAGAACGCCCCCGTCTGGCGCGAGCGCCTCGCGACCGCCCGCCGCTGGCTGGAGCGCCTCTCGGGTGGTCCCGCCGAGACGCCGGCCGGGCCGACGCTGGAGGAACAGTTGCGGGCGCGCGTGCGTGCGCTCGGATACGCCGGCGTGCGCCACGATCCGCTCATCGACCGGGCCCCGACGCTCCTCGTCCGGCGCCTCGAGGCGCGCGAGGTCGTCTCCGGCGCGATGCCGGGCCGGACGCTCGACATCCGCGCGGAAAACCTCTCCACCCAGCCGCGCCTCGTGGCGGAGCCGGCGGCGTTGGACGTGGTCTCCTCGACCGGCGACCTGAAGGCGCGCGTCGCGCTCCCTTCCGGCGTCGAACCGGCGGCGCGTCTCCAGTTTGTCATGACGGGACTCGCGGTGGACGAGATGGTGAAGCAGTTGAAGCGCGACGGCCCGCCCCCCGTGAGCGGCGGCACGCTCGAGATCTCGGCCGACGGGACGCTCAGCGGCGTCGATTCCGACCTCCCGCTCCTGCTCACCCTGCGCGACACGACGTTGAGCGTCGGCGGGGGCCGGAGCGCGGCCCTGCGCGAGCTGAAGGTCCCGGTGGCGGTGCGCGGTCCGATCGACAACCCGCTCGTCCGCGTCGACGGCAGGGCGCTGCAGGACGCGCTCGTCTCCGTCGGCCGCGACGAGCTCACCCGCCGGCTTGGCGACCAGCTCCAGCGCAGGGTCGGGGGCGAGCCGCCGGCGGGCGGCGAGCCGAAGCGCGACGACGCCGTCCGGGATGCGGCCGGCGGCCTCCTCGACGGCCTGCTCAAGAAGCGCGAGGAGCGGTAGCCCGGGTCAGTTCGCGAGGGCGTCGCCGGCCGAGAGCGCGGCGGCGTGTTCGTCTTCCCGCTCCTCCAGCGGCGCGAAGCGTTCGGAGCGGAAACCGAGCTCCTCGCCGCCCTTGTGGTGCGGGTCGGGGCCGTTGACCAGCTCGACGAGCAGCAGCTTCACCTCGGCCATCTCGCTCCCGCGCAGCGTGGCGCGCCCGAGGCTGACCGCGCGGATCGTGTAGACGCGGTCCTTCACCGGGAGCTGGTCGTAGTACTCGTGGACCCACGACGGGAAGACGTCGTCGATGCAGACAACGGATTGGCCGACTTGCATGGTCCGCGTGTCATGACGCCCGCCGAAACCCCGGGCAAGCGCGCACCTCCCAGACGGGAATTGAACCCGCCCCGCGGCCGGGTTATCCCGCCGGCCCATGGGACGTCAATGGCTCCACGCGAAGCGCGCGATCGTGAACCTCAAGAAGGGCAAGATCGTCGGCAAACTCGTCAAAGAGATCTCCGTCGCCGCCAAGCTCGGCGGCCCCGATCCCGCGGCGAACCCGCGCCTCTTCGCCGCGCTGGAGAAGTCGCGGAAGAACTCCGTCTCGCGCGACGTGATCGAGCGGGCGATCGCCAAGGGGACCGGGACCGGGGGCGAGAGGATGGTCATGGAGCACGTCGCCTTCGAGGGCTACGCGCCGCACAAGGTGCCGGTGATCGTCGAGTGCGTGACCGACAACCTCCAGCGCACCGTCCCGGAGATCCGCGTGCTCTTCAAGCGGGGCGTGCTCGGCGCGGCGGGGAGCAACAAGTTCCTCTTCGAGCACGTCGGCCTCGTCGAGGCGCACACCGACGCGGCCGGGGCGGACCTCGAGGCCGCGGCGATCGAGGCCGGGGCGAACGACTTCGAGCCGCTCACCCACGCGCAGAACGACGACGTGCCCGAGGGCGCGACCGGGGCGCGGTTCGTCTGCGACCGCACGGCCGTGCACGCCGTGTCGACCTGGCTCGCCGGCCACGGCTGGAAGGTGTTCACGAGCGAGATCGGCCACATCGCCAAGCAGTTCCCCGAGCTCGACGAGGCGCAGCGGGCGGAGGTCGGCGAATTCCTCCACGAGCTCGACGACCACGACGACGTCCAGCGCGTCTGGGCGGCGTTGCGGTAGCCCCGCGACGCGGCGAATCCATCCAGCGGATACGTCAGCCGGCCTCCCGGGGCGGCGGGTCGCCGCGGATGCGGCCGGCCTCGTCCTCGCTCCAGACGAAGCGCCCCGCGTGGCGTTCCTTCCCGAGGGCCTTCCACAGCGCCCCGGCGTCGCACCTGCGCAGCCCGACCTCGGCCACGCCGCCGGGGGCGCAGCGGAGGAGGCGCATCGCGCCCGCGCCCTCGCGGGGGCGGCCGATCAGCCGCACCTCGCCGGCGGGCGCGGCGCGGGCCCGGCGGTCGAGGACGAGGTGGGCGTGGGGCAGCGCGCGGAGGTCGATCCCGAGGCGCGCGGCGAAGAGCGCCCAGCCGCCCTCGGTGAACGCCTCGGTCGGCGGCCGGGCGAAGTGGTGGCACCAGTGCCGGGCGTTGTCCGGCGCGTGCAGGCCGCAGGCCCCGTCGTGCGGGCAGGGCAGCCAGCAGCGGAGGTGTTTGCGGAGCTCGTCGCGCGCGTCGATCAGGGCGCGGGCGTCGGCGTGCGTGCCGGGCTCGAGCCAGAGCACGGCGGCCGCGCGGGAGGCGAGCCCGAGCAGCGCCTCGCGGCCGGGCGGGTCGAGCTCGTTGAGCACGTGGCTGACGGTGAGGACGAAGGCCCCGTCGGGCTCGGCGGCCGGGTCGGCGATCCGCACCGCGAGGTCCGGGGCGCGGGCGAGGAGGCGCTCGCGGGCGAAATCGGTGGCGAGCGGCGAGTGGTCCCACAGGACGATCTCGTCGAACGCCTCCGCCCCGAAGTGGGCGACCATCGAGCGGGCGGCGATCGCGGTCCCGCAACCCCAGTCGACGAGCCGCCGCGCCGGGGGCGCCCAGCCGAGGGCGCGGGCCTGCTCGAGGACGGCGGCCCATTTCCACCCGATGCGCCGGCCGAAGGTGAAGTCGTAGCTCGCGAGCGCGTCGCGACTTTCCCAATACGGGCCCGCCGCCGCGCCGCCGGCGAGGAAGCGCTTCCGCAGGCGCTCCAGCGCCGCCCAGTCGACCGTCTCCCAATCCACCGGCCGATGCCACGACCGGCGGGGCGCGGAGGCAAGTCCCGGACGGGCCCGGCTCGGCCTTGACGATGCGGTCGGAAGGTGGACGCCGGCCTCTTGACGGCGTTTTGCGCGGACGCTTCGCACGCGAACGTCCCCACGCCTCTCGGCGAGAGGCGTGCCACCTCGGGCCTGCGAACAGCGCCCGCCCGGTAGCGCGCCTTTCGCCGAAAGGCGCGAACGCTCGACGCAGCCCGGCGACCCGCGTCCACCTCGACCGCCGCACGAGCCCGGCTCAGTTCACCGGGTCGATCATCAACGCGCGCAGGCCGGGATCCCGGCCGGCGCGGTCCTGCATCGCGGGATCGAGCTCGATCGCGAGGGCGATGTGTTCGCGGGCGGAGGTGCGGTTGCCGAGCTGCGCCTCGAAGCGGGCGAGGTTGAAATGGAAGATGCCCGAGGCGTGGAAGATCGCCGGGGCGGAGACCCAGACCGCCTTCGCCTCCGCCGGCCGGTGCATCGCCTCGTAGGCTTCGGCGGCTAGGGAGTAGAACTCGGCGACGCCCGGATAGACCTTGGCGGCGCTGCGGGCGAGACCCGCGGCCTTCTCGAGGCGGCCGCGGGCGACGAGCACGCGCACCCGCAGCTCGATCACGTCGGCGTAGAGGCGGTGGCGGATGCTCAGTCGGGCGAGTTCGCGTTCCGCGGCCCCGAGCATGCCCAGCTCGAGGTAGCCGCGGACGAAGGAAAGACCCCATTTGAGGGCGGGTGGCTCGAAATCGTGTTCGAGGGAATCGAGGATCTCCATGGGCGAGGTAAGTGGGATTCCTATCGGCGCGCGCCGCGAGCGCGGTAAGCGCGGCGGGCACGAATTCTCCGTGGGACGAGGCGGACTTTCGGAAATCCGGAACCGTTCTGAGGTGGATCCCCGATGCCGACTGAGTCCTTCCCGGGCCCCGTCAGTTCCCGACGTGGGCGGCGATCATCCCGGAAAGCAGCGGATCGCCGCCGGCGAGCGCGAGGAGGGCGGGCTCGAGGGCGAGTGCGCGCTGGAGGTGTTCTCGGGCGCCGTCGGAGTTGCCGAGGCTCATCTCGAACCGGGCGACGTGGAGGTGGAGGCGACCCGAGCGGCGGATCGGATCGGGGGCGGTGTTCCACAGACGCCGGCCCTCCTCGCGCCGACCGAGCATGTCGAGCGCGGTGACCGCATGGAGGTAGAACTCCCCCATCAATGGAAACAGGTGTGCGCCCCGCCGCGCCACTTCGCACAGCCGCGGCCAGGTGCGCCGCGCCAACAAGACGCGCGTGCGCAGCGTCATCACGTCGGCCCGGTCTTGATGGGCGGAGCCGAGGCGGTCGAGCTCGCGCTCGGCCTTGTCGAGCATGCCGAGGGCGAGGTAGCCGTGGGCGAACGACAGGCCCCACTGGAGCGCCGGGTCGTCCGTCGAGTGGTCGTGGTGCGTTGGCATGGGCGGGGACGCGGTGTTGGAAACGCTGGATCGAAGGTAGGCGGTTGCAGGAACCGCGCCATCATCTGCGACCGATTCTCCGACCATGCCGGCCGGGTGTGATCAAGAGTGCTGGCAACCGTCTTTCGTGGGCCGGGGTTCATCCCCGGCTTCTGCAGCGTCGCTCGATCGGAAGCCGGGGATGAACCCCGGCCCACGAACTCTTGGCCCACGAACCCGGCATGCCAGATGGGTGCGGTCGACGCACCCTTCCCGGCCGGCGGGAGCCGCCTCAACGCGGCGGCGCGTCGGGGCGGAAGGCCGCGCTGTTGCGCGAGTCCTCGAACACCTCGACCTCGAGCAGGAAGGCGCGCCCGCCGGTCTCGGCGCGGACGAGCGGATCGAGCGCGGCGAAGGTGTGGGCGGCGATCCCCTCGCAGGAGCAGCTCTCGACGACCACGACCTTGAACGCCGCCGGCGCGGCCGCGACGAGCGCCTCGCGCAACGGATCCTCGCGGTTGAAGACGCACGCGTGGTCGAAGTTCCGCTCCAGCCAGTCGCGGATGAACCGCACCCGCCCGAAATCGACGACGAACCCGTTCGCATCGGGCGCGGTCGCGCCGAAGGTGAAGCGGAAGCTCCAGTTGTGCCCGTGGATCAGCGCGCAGTGTCCCTCGTGCCGGTGCTGCCGGTGGGCGAAGGGGATGTCGTGGTAGATCTTCGAGCAGGTGAGCATGCGGTTCGCCGTCGCGATCGTGTTGGCTAGCGCTCGCGGCGGGTTTGACGCAACCGGCAAATTTCCGGACAGATCCCGCCGATGGCGCCGGCTTCACCGTGGAGGTTCTGGATGGATACGGGCGGGACGTTCACGGACTGCCTCGCCCGCACGCCCGAGGGCGGGTGGCGCCGGCTGAAGGTCCTCTCCTCGGGGGCGGTGCGCGGGCGGGTTGCGGAGGTCGCGCCCGGCGGCGTGGTGCGGCT
>DAIPIQ010000152.1:0-10191 GCA_036770745.1 Opitutaceae bacterium
CGGCGCCGATGCCGGAGGTGATGTGGTCGTAGCCGGGGGCGATGTCGGTGGTGAGCGGCCCGAGCGTGTAGAAGGGCGCCTCATGGCACCACTCGAGCTGCCGGGCCATGTTCTCCTCGATCAAGTGCATCGGCACGTGGCCCGGACCCTCGTTCATCACCTGCACGCCGTGTTTCCACGCCCGGCGGGTCAACTCGCCCTGCACCTCCAGCTCGCCGAACTGCGCCCGGTCGTTGGCGTCGGCGATCGAGCCGGGCCGGAGGCCGTCGCCGATCGAGAAGCTGATGTCGTAGGCGGCCATGATTTCGCAAATCTCGTCCCAGCGGGTGTAGAGAAAACTCTCCTTGTGGTGGGCAAGGCACCACTTCGCCATGATCGAGCCGCCGCGCGAGACGATGCCGGTCATCCGCCGGGCGGTGAGCGGGATGAAGCGCAGGAGCACGCCCGCGTGGATCGTGAAGTAGTCGACGCCCTGCTCGGCCTGCTCGATGAGCGTGTCGCGGTAGATCTCCCAGGTGAGATCCTCGGCCTTGCCGCCGACCTTCTCGAGCGCCTGGTAGATCGGCACCGTGCCGATCGGCACGGGCGAGTTGCGCAGGATCCACTCGCGGGTCGCGTGGATGTTCTTGCCGGTGGAGAGGTCCATCACGGTGTCGGCGCCCCAGCGCGTCGCCCAGCGCATCTTCTCGACCTCCTCCTCGATGGAGGAGGCGACGGCGCTGTTGCCGATGTTGGCGTTGATCTTCACCAGGAAGTTGCGGCCGATGATCATCGGTTCGAGTTCCGGGTGGTTGATGTTGCAGGGGATGATCGCGCGGCCCGCCGCGACCTCGTCGCGCACGAACTCCGGGGTGATCTCCGCCGGGATCCGCTGGGGGAAACGCCGGAAGACCGACGGGGTGAAACCGGGCTCCCCCGATCCGTGGTTCACGAGCTGCGCGGAGCCCGCGTGCTGCGTGTGGAGGTCGTTGCGCGCGAGCTCGCCCGAGAGGTCGGCGAGGCGCGCGCGGCCCATGTTTTCCCGGATCGCGATGAACTCCATCTCGGGCGTCACGATCCCCTGCCGCGCATACCAGAGCTGCGTGACCGGGTGGCCGGAGGCGGCGCGCAGCGGTTTGCGCCGCAACCCGGGGAACTCCACCAGCCGGTTGCGCTCGGCCTTCGAGGCGAACTCCGCGTGCCGGCCCGAGAGGTAGCCGTCGTCCATCGGCAGCACCGTCCGCCCCTCGTACTCGGCGACGTCGCCCCGCGCCCGGATCCAGGCGGCCCGCAGGGCCGGGAGCCCGCGGGTGACGTCGCCCTCGAACGCCGGGTCGCCCCACGGCCCCGAGCAATCGTAGACGCGCACCGGGGCGTTGGGCTCTTCGCGTCCGTCGGTGGTGCGCGTCGGCGCGAGGGCGATCTCGCGCATCGGCACGCGCACGTCGGGGTGGAGGCGGCCGGCGACGTGGACACGCGTGCTCGCGGGCAGGGGGCCCGAGCGGGAGGAGGCGGGAGGGGAATCGGTCGTGTTCATCGCGGAAGGAGGTTGGTGAAACAAAAAAAACGCCAGGGACCGCGGAGAGGCGGGCCATGGCGTCGAGTCGTCTTCGCTCCCTACGCCGGCGTCACCCGGATCAGGTTCAAAGGGTCGTCCGCGAGTGCGGACCTCTCAGCCGTGGAGGCTCCCCTGCGTGGTGGATCGACAGGAAACGTGGGATCGCTTATCGGCATGGTCAAGCATCCTGCCCGCGGCGCCCGCCGGGAATAACCGCACGCGCCCCGGGCTCTTTCCCGACCCCGGAATGATCCCACTCGTCCAGCTCCTGCTCGGCGCGCTCGCCCTGCACCTCGCCCTCGGGGTGCTCTTCGCGATCCCGTTCGTCTGTGGCGGGGCCGGGCGGGTCGTGCCGGAGGCGCGCGGCGCGACCTGGGGTTTCCGGCTCTGTCTGCTGCCCGGGGCGGTCGCCCTCTGGCCGGTGCTCGCGTGGCGCTGGTGGCGCGGCGGCCCCCATCCGGAACACAACGCCCATCGCGACGCGGCCGACCCGGCGGGAGGTGGCGCGTGATCCTCCGCCTGCGCCGCCGCCACCGCACGTGGACGCGCCTGCTCGCGGTCCTCGTGCCCGCGGTGCTCGTCTGGGCGCTGGCGACGCGCCGCCTTCCTCCCGAGGTCGAGCACGCCCCCGGCGCCGCCTCCGAACATGCCGGACACGGGGACTCTTCCCGGTGAGCCACACGTTCCAGGCGGTCGGGTGGAACCCCTTCAAGGTGCGCTACGACCGCGTGCTCGCGGTGGCGATCGTCGGGTGGATCGCGGCGTTCGTCGGCGCGAGCCTCGCGCTCTTCCCGGAGGCGACGCTCGAGATCTTGCTCATCCGCGCCACGGGCGTCGCGGCGTTCGCCCTTCTTCACGTTGTCCTCTGCATCGGTCCGCTCGCGCGGCTGCGACCCGGGCTCTTCCTGCCGCTGCTTTACAACCGTCGTCACCTCGGCGTCGCGACGTTCCTCGTCGGACTCGTCCATGCGAGCCTCGTCGTCCTCACCTACCACGCCGGCGCGGATGTGAACCCGCTCGTCGGGATCTTCGTGAGCGACACGGGGCCGGGGACCGCGGGCTTCCCGTTCCAGGCCCTCGGCTTCGCGGCGCTCGGCATCCTTTTCCTGATGGCGGCGACGAGCCACGACTTCTGGCTCGCCGCGCTTTCCGCGCCGGTATGGAAGGCGCTGCACATGTCCGTCTACGCCGCCTACGCGCTGCTCGTCGGGCACGTGGCCCTCGGGGTGTTGCAGGCGGAGGCGCATCCCTTGTTCGCGGCCGCCACCGCGGTCGGGGCCGCGACCGTGCTCGCCCTGCATCTCGTGGCCGGCGCGCGCGAGGCCGCGGCGGACCGGCCCCGCGAGGCTCCGGCCGACGCGGAAGGCTGGATCGACCTCGGCCGGGCCGACGCGATCCCCGAGGGCCGCGGCCGTTCCTTCCTCGTCGGCGGGGAACGCGTGGCCGTCTTCCGCCACGGCGGCGGGCTCTCCGCCGTGTCGGGCGTGTGCCGTCACCAGAACGGCCCGCTCGGCGAGGGCCGCGTGATCGACGGGTGCATCACCTGCCCGTGGCACGGCTACCAGTACCGCCCGGAAACGGGGGCCGCACCGCCGCCGTTCACCGAGAGCGTGCCCACCTTCCGGATACGCGTGTGCGCCGGGCGCGTCCGGATCCATCCGCGCCCGAACCCGCCCGGGACGCGGGTGGAACCGGCCCGGCCGGAGGAGGACCCGGGGTCGTGAGCGACGAGTTCTTCATCGGCTGGCGCGGTCGCGCCCCGGCGGCGACCGCGCGGCGGCTGCGCCGGCTGGTCGTCTTCACGACGCTCGCCGGTCTCGCCCTCGCGGCGGCGCTGGCGCTCTCCCAGGGCACCCTCACCGACGCCCGCTGGGAATACGGCGAGGTGCGCTCCTTCACGGGCCTGCTGCTCGCCGCGCCGGCGCCCGTGCTCGTCCTCGACCGGCCCGAGCCCGGGAGCGGCGCGACCGTGCTCGCCCTCGTCGACCCGCTCAAGTTCGGCTTCGACCCCGCCCTCGCGGCCGCGCACGACCTGAAGTGCGTGCGCCTCGAGGCGACCCTCCTGCATCGGGGAGGCGACGCCATCCTCGAAGTCGTGCCCGGCAGCGTGGTCGGGTTGACGGAGCTGTGCGGCGCCCCGCCCCGCGAGGACCTCGGCGAGGCGGTGCTCGCCGGCGAGATCGTCGACAGCAAGTGCTTCCTCGGCGCGATGAACCCCGGGGTGCTCAAGCCGCACCGGGCCTGCGCGATCCGGTGCGTGAGCGGCGGCATCCCGCCCTCGCTGCTCGTCCGCACCCGCGACGGCGGGCAGGTCGTCTACCTCCTGGTCGACGAAGCGGGCGGACCGGCCGGCCCGGCCGTGCTCGGCCACATCGCCGAACCCGTCGAGCTGCGCGGCCGGGTCGAACGCCTCGGGGGGCGCCTCCTCTTCCGGGCGGATCTCGCCTCGCTACGCCGCCTTTGACTTGTGGCCGCGGACCGTCGAGCCTGCGAAACCCTCCCGAGGGAAAATCCCGCGTCATCCGAATCTTCCGCTTATGCCGTTCACGTTGGTTGAGGACAACATCGCCATGATCGAACAGGGGCGCCGGCTCGCCGCCTCGCTGCCCGGGGACGCCTTCACCGCGCGTTCCCCCGCCACCCTCGGGGCCTCGATCGGCGGCCACCTCCGGCACAATCTCGACCACTACACCTGCTTCCTCCGCGGCGTGGCCGACGGCCGGATCGACTACGATGCGCGGCAACGCGACAACGGGGTCGAATCGGAGCCCGCCACCGCCTGCGCCGCCCTCGGGGCCGCCGCCGCCGGGTTCGCCGCCCTCGACGCCGCCGCGCTCGACCGCGACCTCGAGGTGCGGATGGACACCGGCGAGGGCGACACCCGCCCCTGGACCCGCTCCACCGTGCGGCGCGAGCTGCAGTTCCTCGTGAGCCACACCGTGCACCACTACGCGCTCATCGCGATGATCTGCGGGATGCACGGGCACGCCGTCGAAGCCGGGTTCGGCGTGGCCCCCTCGACGCTCGAGCACCGTCGACGGCAGGCGGGCCAGGCATGTGCTCGGTGACGTGGTGGCGCGATCCCGGCGGCTACGGGGTTTGTTTCAACCGCGATGAGCGGCGCAGCCGGCCGCAGTCGCTGCCGGTCGCGATCGGGCATACCGACGGCGGCGAGCCCTACCTCGCGCCGCGCGATCCGCTCCGCGGCGGCTCGTGGCTCGCCGTCAACGCCCACGGTTTGATCGCGGGAGTGCTCAACCACTACGCCGCCGGCCCCGCGCCCGGACGACGCAGCCGGGGAGAACTGCCACCGCACCTCGCCGCCTGCCGGGATCGCCACGCCGTCGCCGTCGAGGCGGCGCACCTCGACTGGTCGGATTTTGCGCCGTGCCTCCTCGTCGCCTGGGATGCGGACGGCGAGGCCTGCTGGACGTGGGACGGGGCGACCCTCGCCGGACCCGGGGCCCCGCCGCTCCCGCTCACCACCTCGTCGCACCGCTCCTCCGAAGTCTGCGCCTGGCGCGCGGCGCGGCTGCGCGGGCTGCTCGCGGAGCGCCGGCTCGCGGCGCCCGACGCGGCCTTGTGCGAGGCCTTCCATGCCGACGCGATCCACCCCGACGGGGCCTTCAACGTGCGGATGCGCCGCGCGGACGCCCGCACCGAGAGCCTCTGCCGCATCGAGGTGACGGCCCGCGAGGTGCGCCACCTCCACCAGCGCGAACGGGCCGAGACCCTCGCGGCGCTCGATCTCCACGAGGCGCGGATCCCGCGCGCCTGAGCCGCCCATGCGCCGGCTCGTCGTCGCGGGTCTCTACCTGCTCCTGCTCGGCGCCTCGCACTGCACCCGCGACGCCGGGGGCCCCGCCCGCCCGCCCGCGCCCGGGCAGCGCCTGCTCGGGATCCCCGAGACCGCGCGCGGCGCGCCGACCGGGCGCACGATCGAGATGGCGTATCAGGATCTTGGCGACGCCGGGGCCGACCTCCGCACGCCCGTCGTCCTCCTGCACGGGAGCCCGGTCGCCTCGTCGGCGCTGCGGCCTCTCGTCGACCGGCTGCGGAGCCGGGCCCGGCTCGTCGTGCCGGACCTGCCGGGCTTCGGCTCCTCGACCCGCGTCGTCGCGGACTACTCCTTCGAGGCGCACGCCCGGGCGACGTTGGAGCTGCTCGACACGCTCGGGATCGGGCGCGCGCACCTCGTCGCCTACAGCATGGGCGGGGGCGTCGCGCTGACCCTGGGCCGCCTCGCCCCGGAGCGCGTCGCCTCGATCTCCCTCGTCTCGGCGCTCGGGGTGCAGGAGCTCGAGCTCCTCGGCGACCACGCCCTCAACCACACGGTGCACGGCCTGCAGTTCGCGGTGCTCCGGGCCCTGCAGGAGCTGACGCCGCACTTCGGACTCCTCGACCGGTTTCCGCTCAACACGAGCTACGCCCGCAACTTCCTCGACAGCGACCAACGGCCGTTGCGCGGGATCCTCGAGCGCTTCGGCGAGCCCCTGCTGATCGTCCACGGCCGCGACGACGCCTTCGTGCCGGCCGCGGCCGCGCGCGAACACGCCCGGGTCGCGCCCCAGGCCCGGCTGGAGTGGGTCGAGGGCGGCCACCTCGTCGTGATCCGCCGGCCGGAGCTGGTCGCAGCCCCGCTGCTCGGTTTCCTCGAGGACGTCGAGGGAGGGAGGGCGGCGACGCGCGCCGGGGCGGCCGCCGACCGGCTGGCCGCGGCGGCCGAGCCGTTCGACTGGCGCCGCCACGGCGGCCGCGATGCGTCGCGCGAGGTCGGGGCGGCGGTGCTGCTCGGGGCGGCGACGCTCGCGAGCGAGGACCTCGCCTGCATCTCGGGCGGCCTGCTGGTCGCGCGCGGGGCGCTGGGTTTCACCGCGGCGACCCTCGGCTGTCTTGGAGGGATCTTCGTCGGAGACGGCCTCCTCTTTCTCGCCGGGCGCTGGCTGGGGGCGCGCGCACTGCGTCGCCGGCCGTGGTGCTGGCTGGTGAGCGAGGCGCGGGTCGCGCGCTGCGCCGCGCTCTTCCGCCGGCGCGGCGCGGCGCTGGTGCTCATGGCCCGATTCCTTCCCGGGCTGCGGCTGCCGACCTACTTCGCGGCGGGGGCGGTGGGGATGCCGGCCGGGCGTTTCTTCGCCTACTTCGCCCTCGCGGCGGCATTGTGGACGCCGCTGCTCGTCGGCGTCTCGGCCCTGGCCGGCGAACGCATCCTCGGCTGGGTGGAGCGGTTGGGCAACCACGGCTGGATGGTCGCGGTGGGCGGGATCGTCGCGGTCTGGGGCGGCTCGCGCCTCGCGCTCGCGCTCGCGACCCGCCGCGGCCGGCGGCTCCTGCTCGGCTGGTGGCGGCGGCGCACGCGCTGGGAGTTCTGGCCCGCCTGGATGATCTATCCACCGATCGCGGTCCACGGCCTCTGGCTGGGATTGCGGCACCGCGGCTTCACGGTGTTCACCGCGGCCAACCCGGGGATGCCGCTCGGCGGGCTCGCGGGTGAGTCGAAGGCGGCGATCCTCGGCGCCTTTCCCGAGGGCACGCCGGAGATCGCGCGCTTCGCCGTGCTGGAGGCCGGCACGGAGGTGGAGGCGCGGCTCGCCGTCCTCGACGCGTTCATGGCGCGGGCCGGGCTCGGGTTTCCCGTCGTGCTCAAGCCCGACGTGGGCGAGCGCGGCCAGGGGGTCGGGATCATCCACGACCGCACGGAGGCGGCCGCCCACCTGCGGCGCGATCCCGGCGTGGTCATCGCCCAAGAGTACGTCGAAGGGCGGGAATTCGGGCTCTTCTACGCGCGGCTTCCCTCGGAGCCCCGCGGGCGGATCCTTTCGGTCACCGCGAAACACCTCATCGGCGTGCGCGGCGACGGCCGGCGGACGCTGGAGGAGCTCATCCTCGACGATCCGCGCGCGGTCTGCATGGCCCCGTTTTTCCTGCGCCGGTTCGCCGCCCGACTCGGCGAGATCCCGCCGGAGGGCGAGGAGGTGCGCCTCGCCCCCCTCGGCACGCATTGCCGCGGCGCGTGTTTCACCGACGGTCGGGAGGAGGTGTGGAGCCCGCTCCTGGAAGAGCGGCTCGACGCGCTCAGCCGGCGTTTCGAAGGGTTTTATTTCGGCCGCTACGACGTGCGCACGCCCTCGGCCGCGGCCTTGCGGGAGCGGGGAGAGTTCAAGGTGCTCGAGCTCAACGGCGTCTCCTCCGAGAGCACGCACCTCTACGATCCCCGCAACTCCCTGTTCCGCGGCTGGCACATACTTGTCACACAATGGCGGCTCGCCTTTCGCATCGGGGCGGAGAATCGTGCCCGAGGTCACCGGCCGGCCGGGGCGCGGGAAATCCTTCGCGCCGTCGTCACCCATCTCGGCCGCAAGACCTACGAGGCATGAACCCGCGCGTGGCCCGACAGCCGAAGGCGAGGCGAGGCGACTTCGTCGACCTCGGCCGGATCTTTCCCCTCCTCGACCGGCCCGGCCTGCGCGGGCTCGCCCGCTTCCTCGAGCGTCGGCTCGCCCTCGACGCGGTCAACCGCGCCCACGCCGCGGGCTCGACGCGGGAGTCGGCCGCGGAGTTCCTCCGGGCGGCGCTCGACGCCTACGGGGTGCGCTACGCGGTCGCGACGGAGCAGCTCGCGCGGATCCCTCCCGAGGGCCCCGTGGTCGTGGTCTCGAACCACCCCTTCGGCGGCCTCGACGCGATCATCCTCACGGCCGTGCTCGCGGGCCTGCGGAGCGACGCGCGCGTGCTCGCCAACCACCTGCTCGCCTCGATCCCGCAACTCCAGTCGACCCTAGTCCCGGTCGACCCCTTCGGCGGGCTCGCGGCCGCGCGCCGCAACGTCCACGGCATGCAGCGCGCCCTCTCCCACCTCGAGGGCGGCGGCCTGCTCGGCGTCTTCCCGAGCGGGGCCGTATCCCATTTCCGGTTACGCCGGATGCGGGTCGAGGATCCGGAATGGACGCCGCACCTCCACCGGCTCGTGCGGCGGTCGCGGGCGACGGTCGTCCCGGTCTTCTTCCCGGGGCGCAACGGCCTGCTGTTCCAGCTCGCCGGCCTCGTGCACCCGCTGCTGCGCACCGCGCTGATCCCGCGCGAAGCCGCGCGGCGGCGCGGCGAGGTGGTGCCGTTCACGATCGGCCGGCCGATCCCGTTCGCACGGCTGGAGCGTTTCGACGAGGCGGCGCGCTTCACCCGCTTCCTCCGGGTCAAGACCTACATGCTCGGGAGCGCCGCGCCGGCGCGGCCCCGGGCGCCGGCCCCCGCCCCCGCGCCGGAGCCGGAGGCCGTCGCCGCACCGGAAAACCCCGAGGCGCTCGCCCGCGAGGTCGCGGGGCTCCCGCTCGACGACCTCCTCCTGAGCGAGGGCGATTTCTCCGTGCTGCTCACCCGCGGTCCGCGCAACCCCGTCCTCCTCCGCGAGATCGGGCGGCTGCGGGAGGAGACCTTTCGCGCGGCCGGCGAGGGCACGGGGCGGCGGCGCGACCTCGACGATTTCGACAACCACTACCTCCAGCTCATCCTCTGGGATCGGGCGACGCGCCGCGTGGCCGGCGGGTATCGGATGGGCCGGATCGACACGATCCTGCGCGAGCAGGGGCGGAGCGGGCTCTACACCGCGACGCTGTTCCGCTTCCGGCCGGGTTTCCTGGAGGAGCTCGGTCCGGCGTGGGAGCTGGGCCGCTCGTGGATCCGGGCCGAGTACCAGCGCAAGCACAACGCCCTCGCGCTGCTCTGGCGCGGCATCGCCACGATGGTCGTGCGCTCCCCCGAGGCCTGCGTGCTGCTCGGGCCGGTGAGCATCTCGCGGGATTACCAGTCGCTCTCCCGCGGGCTGATCGTCTCGTTCCTCAAGCACGCGGTCTCCGACGCCCGACTCGCCTCCGGGGTGCGCCCGGCGCGGCCCTTCCGGATGCGCGGCGGGGAGGCGCGCCTCGCCCGCGACGCCGGCGAGGCGGTGCGCTCGATCGACGACGTCTCGCTCCTGGTCTCGGAGATCGAATCGGACGGCAAGGGCGTGCCCCTGCTCTTCCGCCACTACCTGCGGCTGCACTCGGTGGTGCTGAGCTTCAACGTCGATCCCGCCTTCGCCGACGTGGTCGACGGGCTGCTCCTCACCGACCTGCGCCGCACCGATCCCAGGATCCTCCATCGTTTCATGGGCGCGGAGGGCCTGGCGCGTTTCGAGGCCTTTCATGGCGAGGCCTCGCGCGGCGCGGTGGTGCGGGGCTGAGGGGAGCTCCGCTCACGTGCGGGCGGGCCCGGCCGAAGACAGGGGGACATGCCGTCCGTCGAAACGATTCCGCGCGCGCGTCCGGTGCGCGACAATTTCATGCTCGCCGACCACTTCGAGTGGGGGCGCCAGCACGGCGGGCCGCGCCTGCGCTGGTGGAACGCGCTGCTCGGGCGCCTTCGTTTCCCGTGGGTCCTCCAGGGGCGACTCGATCCGTCGCGCGACATGACCTCGCTCGAGCAGCGCATCAATCTCTGGCACCTCGCCGAGCAGGTCCTCGCCTGTGGGATCCCGGGAGACTTCGCCGAGTTCGGCTGTTTCGACGGCCGGACCGCGACGCTTTTCGGCCGGCTGCTCGCCGAGGGCGGCGGCGGGCGCCGACTGCACCTCTTCGACCACTTCGCCGTCGCCTTCCACCTCACCGGTCGGGACATCGAGG
>DAIPIQ010000261.1:0-2238 GCA_036770745.1 Opitutaceae bacterium
ATCCTCTTCCATCACGGAAAGCTCGACCTCACCCCACGCTAATCACCGAAGAAGCAAATCAATCTGGATGGAGAAGGGAGAAACGCTCTTACAGGCGCACCTCACATTGCTTTATTCGCTGTGAATGAAGCGAGCCTAACGCTAAGGTTTTTCAGGGACTTCACGGAATCGTGGCTCTTGGCGAGGATCGAGGTGTCCTACGTATCACATGCTTTGTTTTGATTGTAGCGGGTATTGTCGGATTGCGCATGCTATCGCCGGAAGCGCCGAGCCAGAAGAGCCAGACCACCAAGAGCGCCGTTGTTTCCTCTTCTTCTTCGAGGTCAGAGCGAACCGAAACAAACTGAAACTCAAACCGCCGAACCAGGCGCTCCCCAGACTACCTCGAATACGCCGAGACCGGTCGGGAAGGTTTCCGTTTACGATCGTCAAAGGCTCGGTGTCCGAGCTTGATCGATCGGCGGAAGAAGCCATGTCTGACACGCGCGACAAGCCGGGGCTGAACCACGGAAACGCCGGAAACCAACAAGGCACGCCTCGACTGCATTGGTCACCCCCTTTGGCCGGACATCGCACCCGGCGGTTGGAAAACCGACGCTCCGGGCCGGCTTCCACTGTGCCGGCGCTTGCCATTGCACCCGCCTTGGATCGGCGGCATCAATCACACCCCGTGACCTCCGACACCGAACAACAACCCGGCCCGGGCGCCGGGCTGCTCTTCCGACTCGCCTTCACCTACGGCGGGGCCTCCGGCGCGCTCGCCTCGCTCTGGCTCCTTCTCGAGTACGCCTTCGGCCTGCATGGCGACCGCCTCGCCATCCGCCAGTATTCGACGCTCGTCGCCTTCGCCGTGCCGATCGCCTCGATCGCCCTCGGGGTGATGCGCTGGCGCGACCACGGGTTGGGAGGTTCGATCCGCTTCGCCCAGGCCTTCTCCTGCGCGCTCGCGATCGGCTTCGTCCACGCCGCGCTCTTCGCCACCTGCTCGTTGCTCTACGTCGCCTCGATCAACCCGGACTTCATCCCCGGACTGATCGACTTCCAGGCGCGCACGATGGAGGCGACCGGGGCCTCGACGGAGGAGGTCGCGGACTTCCGCACCGCCGCCGCCGCGCACGCCACGGCCCGGGCCTACGCGTTCGCGGTGTTCGCGCAGACGCTCCTGAGTACGTTCATCATCGCCCTGTTCGCCTCGGTCGTGGTGCGCCGCAAGGGTTGAGCGGGGGGATTCGCTGGGAACTTCTGCAGCCTCGAGGACTCCCACTCCTCACAGCTCCCACGTGAAAATCCGCCTCTCCCCCGTCTTCGCCGTCGTCGCCGCGACGCTCCCCGCCATGGCCGACACCTCCGCCCCGCCGCCGCCCCCGGATCCGACCGCCGCGGTCGGATTCCTCCGCCCGGGAGAACGCCTCGTCTTCAAGCTCGGCTGGGGCCTCGTCTCCAACGCCGGCCAGACGACGATCGAGACGCTCCCGGCCGAGGACGGCGACAAGTTCGTGCGCGTCCGCGTGCTCACCGAAAGCCGCGGCCTCGTGCGCACGCTGTATCCGTTGGAGAACGACTCCGTCGCCCACCTCGATCCGCGCACGGGCCGGACGGACCGCATCGTCATCACCGGGCGCGACGGCAAGCGTGCGACCGACACGATCACGCGGTTCGACTACGAGGCGGGGCTGCTCACCCACACCGACAGCGTGCGCACGCACCGCAGCGGCTCGATCGCGCTCCCGACCGACGAGCCGGTCTACGACCTCATGGTGACGATGCTGCGCCTGCGCGAGTCGCCCCCGGCACCGGGCGAGACCCGCAACGTCAAGGTCACTTTCGAGGACGACATCTACGACATCGAGCTGCGTGCGCTGGAGGCCGACCGCATCCGCACGCCCGCGGGTGCGTTCGACGCCGTGGTGATCGAGCCGCGCCAGCTCGGCGAACCGCGCGGCTTCTTCAAAAAGGGCGGGCAGATGAAGTTCTGGCTCTCGACCGGACCGGAGCCGCAACTCGTGCGGATGGATTTCCGCGTGAAAGTCGGTACGATTTCCAGCGTGCTCACCGCGATCGAAACCATCGACCCCTCCGGCGATGCGGCGGATCCTCGTCCTTAGAGGCGGCGCGCTCGGGGATTTCGTCGTCACCCTCCCCGCCCTCGCCCTCCTGCGCGCCCGCTGGCCCGGCGCGCGGATCGAGCTTGCGGGCAACGCCCGGGCCGCGCGCTGCGCGCTCGGCCGCCACTACCTC
>DAIPIQ010000010.1:0-33727 GCA_036770745.1 Opitutaceae bacterium
TCCCCCAAACCCATGGGTTTGGGATCAGCGGAATACCGATACGGGGTTGATCCCCATAAGCGCTAACGTGTTTATTGACCTCTTGCGCCGTCTCCGGCCATTGATGGCTCATGCAAAAGCCGAACGCGGCGGACGAGGATCGGGCCTTGCTCACCGGTTTCCTCCCGGCGCGGTGGGCCGAGCTGGCGCACGAGACCTCGGCGCTCAAGGGGCTGCGACAGGACAAGTCGCCGGGCGATTACCTGCGCGTCCTGCTGCTGCACCTGGGCTGCAGACACTCGTTGCGGGAGACGGCCGCGCGGGCCCGGCAGGCCGGGTTGACCGATTTCAGCGATGTCGCGCTGCTCAAGCGCCTGCGCAAGAGCAAGGACTGGCTGCGCGCCTTGTGCGAGGCCTTGTTCGCGGAGCGACAGCCCGGTCCCGCGCCCGATCCCGCGCCGGCGTTGCGCCTGATCGATTCGACCGTGGTGCGGGAACCCGGACGCACCGGCAGCCAATGGCGCATCCACTACAGCCTGCGCTGGCCCGGGCTCGCCTGCGACCACTTCGAACTCACCCCAATCCAGGGCGGGGGAACCGGCGAATCGTTGACCCGCCATCCCCTGCGCGCCGGCGACCACGTCCTGGCCGACCGCGGATATTGCCGGGCCGGGAACTTCCATCATGCGGCGGGGCGCGGGGCGGTGACGCTGGTCCGCCTCAATCCCGCCGCCCTGCGCCTGGAGACCGGGACCGGCGAGGCCTTTCCGCTGCTCGCACGCCTGGCCACGGTGACCAGGCCCGGGCAGGTCCGCGAATGGCCCGTGCGCATCCCCCTCGAGGGGGCGAAGGCCCTGCCCGCCCGCTTGTGCCTGATCCGCAAGAGCGAGGCCGCCGTCAAGGTGGCCTTGAAGAAGCTGCGCCACCAGGCGAGCAAGGATCAGCACGCGCTCCGGCCGGAGACCGAAAGGTGCGCCCGGTTCGTCATGGTGCTCACCACCTTCCCGGCCCGGGGTTTTCCCACCGCCAGGGTGCTGGAGTGCTACCGCTTGCGCTGGCAGGTGGAGCTGCTCTTCAAGCGCTTCAAGCAGCTCGCGCAACTCGGTCACCTGCCCAAGCACGACGCCGAAAGCGCCCAGGCCTGGCTCTACGGGAAACTCTTCGTCGCATTGCTCACGGAGAAGCTGCTCGCGCACGCGCGCGCCTTTTCCCCCTGGGGCTACGGCCTGCCGCCGCCACCCGAGCCGGTGGCGTGAGTTCGCCTTCGTCTTCCATCAGGTGCAGCAGGCGATCCTGCCCGGCTCCTCGTTGCGCGAGCTGCTCGCCCGCTGGCCCGCGATCAGCGCCCGGCTGGCCGAGTCTCCCCGTCGACGAAAACTTCAGGCGCAGAACTTCTTTGAAACAAGTTAGCGCCTATGGGGATCAACCCCGGCCCACGAGCACGGCACGCAAGGTCACCGTGGTCGATGCGTCCGAATCGGCTGCGCGCGCGACGCGATCCGGCCCCCGTCCGGTAGAACCTTTCCGAGGTGGACGCCGGCCCCCGGGGCGGCGTTGTCGGAGTTTCGTCGGCCGGCGGATCGGTCGCGTGCCGAAGAGCCCGCCCGGAGGTCGGGCTCCACCTTAGGACACGCTCGCCGGTGAGGCGCGAGCGCGGCCTAGAAAGCCCGGGATTTGTGGTTTGCCAGTCGTTCCCGCGGCACCGGTCAATGCACGCTCGCATGCTCGCCTTCATCGCGCTCTGCCTCGTCTCGCGTGTCGCCTACTCGCTCAACGACGTCTTCACCGGGCGCCTCGCGCGGACGCACGGGCGGGTGGAGGTCTCGGCGTGGCGAGGGATGACGCTCGGTCTCCTCATGGCGCCATTGCTCGCCTGGGTCCCGACGCCGGCTTGGGCGGCCCTCGGGGCGGCGTGGGCGACGCTGCTCGCCGTGGCCGTGCTCACCGCGATCCTCAACATCCTTCAGATGCACGCGGCGCGACTCCTGCCCTTCGGGGTGCGGGCGGCGTTCATCGTCTCCGGCATGGGCGCCGGAGGGATCGCCCTCGGCTGGTTCTTTCTCGGCGAGAGACTCTCCTGGCTGGAGATCGGGCTCGCCGCGGTCCTGCTTGGGAGCGCCGTCACGGCGAGCCTCGGCACGCACGCGACGCACGAGATCCGCCCCGACATCCGGAAGGGCGCGCTCGTCGCCCTCGTCGCGGCCGGGCTCATGGCGGTGGTCTCGCTGCTCGTCGCGCGTCTCGCCCGCACGACCGATCCGTTGCTCACGGCTTGGGCGTGGGAGTTCGGGGCGGGGCTTGTCCTCCTGCCCTACGTGCTCGCGAAGATGAGGGGGCGGCGGGATCCAGGATTCCTCGCGCGCGTGGCCCGGATCGCGGTCGCCTCCTCGCCGACGGTCGTCGGTTCGGCGCTCTCGATGGTCGCGCTGGTGATGGGTGCGCTCGGGGTCTGGGCGGCGCTCGCCGGCTCGCAGGTGTTGATCACCGCGGCCCTCGGGGCCGCCCTGCATCGCGAACGAATGGGGCTCCTTCGCTGGTTTTGCTTCGGCGTCTCGGGCGCTGCGGTCTCCGCGCTCGCGGCGTGGGGGACGGCGGCCCGCTGACGGCGGCGCTCAGCGGCGTGCCGGCGCGAGCAGACCACGCGCTCGCAGCCACTCGGCGGCGCGGGCCGGCCAGTCGGACGTCGTCCCCAGCGCATCACGCATGCCCATCCCGTGGGCGCCCTTCTCGAAGAAGCAGGCCTCGGCCGGGACGCCGACGCGCGTGAGCGCCTGGAGGAACAGGATGCTGTTCTCGAGCGGCACGGCCTTGTCCTCCTGCGTATGGACGAGGAGGGTGGGCGGTGTATCCGCCGTGACCTGACGCTCGAGCGAAAGCAATTCGACGAGCGCGGGATCGGGTGCGGGGCCGAGCAGCGAGGTCCGCGAGCCCGCGTGCGCCGCAGGCGGCGACAGCGTGATCACGGGGTACATCAGGATGAGGAAATCGGGCCGCGCGGACACGGCGTCGAGCGCGTGGCCGGTGCGGCCGGCGGCGTGGGCGTGGAGCGTGCCGGCGCTCGCCGCGAGATGTCCGCCGGCCGAGCTGCCCATCACGCCGATCCGAGCCGGATCGATCGCGAACTCCGCGGCGCGCGAGCGGACGATCCGCACCGCGCGGAGCACGTCCTGCAACGGCGCGGGGTGGCCCGATTCCTTGAGCCGGTTCTTCAGGATGAACGACGTCACCCCGAGCGTGGACAACCAGTTCGCGTACTGCCGGCCCTCGCGCTCGAACGAGAGCATCGAGTAGCCGCCGCCCGGGCAGATGATCACCGCGGCGCCGTTGGGGCGATCGACCGCCGGGGCGACGAACGTGAGCGTGGGCTCGGAGACGTTGGAGATGCGGCCGTCGAGGTTCTGTTCGGGCCCGGGATCGGGCCGGGCGCCGGGGACGCCCTCCGGCCAGAGGGGCAGGACGGCGCCGTTGGAGACGGGCGAGGCGGAGGCGGTGGAGGTCACCACGGCGAGCAACAGGGGGAGGCGGAGGAGCATCGGAGGACGGGGTTGGGGAACACGGGAAAGAGCAAACGCCGACCGGTCGCGAGGCCGAGAGCAATGTGTCGGGCCGCCCGGAAATCACTCCAGTTCGCTCAGGCGGCGCGCCTCCGGCCGCAGGGGCGCGAGGTCGAGGAGGTCCACCGGTCGGTTGGTCTCGATCGACGCGACGCCGGCGATCCCGACGAGGATCGAGGCGGCGCCCTGCTCGGGACCGGCCGACCGGCCCCACTCGTCGACGGCGGGCGCGGCGGGATCGAAGAGATGGCGGCGGAGGATCTCGTCGGCCCCGCCGTGCGCGCCGCCCGAGGGCGGCATCGGGACCGTGTAGCCGGGCTGGAAATGCGGATACACGCGGATCCATTCGCCCTCGGGCTCGACCCCCGGCCTCTCCTCCGTCCGGAACTCGCCGGGGACGACCGCGCGGTTCATGTGGCTGCCGACGAACTCGTGGTACTCGATCCGCCCGCGGTCGCCGTTGAAGCAGACGCGCAAACCCTCGCGGGGCGAGTAACAGGTGAGTGAATACGTGAGCAGCTCGCCGGTGCGGTAGCGCACGTTGACCGACACCTGGTCGTGGATGTCGATGTCGTCGCGGAACACGTTGCGATCGCGGAGGTAGCCCGAGTCGGCCTCGCCCGCCCGGTAGAGCCCGCGGAACGACTCGCTGGCGTCGAGGTCGAGCCGGAAGGGGTCGCCGGCCGCCTCCGGGTGGCCGGTGTAGCGCGGGTAGGCGGCAAGGCGCCCGTCGCCACGCGCCTCGGCGTTCTTCCGCCCGTAGAAAACCAGGTCGCCGTAGGCGAACACCTGCGCGGGGATCGCGTCGAGCCACCAGTTGACGAGGTCGAAGTGGTGCGTGCTCTTGTGGACGAGCAGGGTGCCGGATGCGTCGGCGCGGGCGTGCCAGCGGCGGAAATAGTCCGCGCCGTGCGAGGTATCGAGCAGGTACTCGAGCGTGACGCCATGCACCCGCCCGATCGTCCCGCGGGCGAGCAGCTCCCTGACCCTGGTGCGGAACGGGCCCCACCGGTAGTTCAAGGCGACGCGCACCCGGCGTCGGGTCTCGCGACAGGCCGCGAGGATCGCACGACACCGCGGGGCGTCGATCGTCATGGGTTTCTCCGTGACGACGTCGCACCCCGCCCGCAGGGCGCGGATGATGTGGTCGTGGTGGGCGTGGTCGGGAGAGCAGACGAAGACCACGTCGGGCCGGGTCTCGCGCAGCATCGCCTCATAGCGATCGGCGGAGTAGGCGGGCACGGCCGGGTGGGCGAGCCGGTCGACAAGGAGGGTGTTGTAGTATTCCAGCCGGGCGGCGCTGAGGTCGCAGAGGCCGACCAGTTCGCCGACCTCGCGGTACGCGGTCACGAGCGGCTCGACGAAACCGAGCGCCCTGCCGCCCGTGCCGACGAATGCGAAACGTCTTCTGTTCATTTGGAGGTCCCGACCGGGAGGGCCGAGACAACGCCGGAAGCCCCGCGGGCCAATCCTCGCGCCGCCGGACAGTCCGGGCGGCGAAGCGCCTTGCCCGGCCTCACGTCGGGGCGCAGTCTGCGCCCCGACCCCGGCCTTCTCCGTGAATCGGACGCTTCTCATCCTCCGGATCGTCTTCGTGCTCGTCTGCGCGCTGGCCGGCTGGCTCGTCGCCTACGCGATCGAGGACTGGGACCGTTACCGGCCGGTGGCGATGAGCGTCGGGCTCTTCATCGGCGTGCTGACCGTGCTCGTCGACCTGCTCCTCAAGGGCTTCTCGTTGCGCGGCCTCTCCGCCCTCACCTTCGGCCTCGCCGTCGGCGCGCTGATCGCGTGGCTCCTCGGCTCGTCGCCACTCCTTGAATACGGCGACCCCCAGGTGCTCTTCCTCGCGCGCCTCGCGCTCTTCGTCATCTGCGCCTACCTTGCGACGGTCATCGCCCTGCGCGGCAAGGACGAGTTCCAGCTCGTCATCCCCTACGTCCGGTTCGTGCCGCACGAGGTCGACGTGCCGCTCGTCGTGCTCGACGCGAGCGCCCTGGTCGACGGTCGCATCGTGCGGATCTGCGAGGCGCGCTTCCTTTCGGCCGCGTTGGTGGTCCCGCAGTTCGTCGTGGACCAGCTCCACGCGATGGCGGACTCGCCGGAGTCGGGGCGGCAGGCGCGCGGGCGCCGCGGGATCCGCCACCTCAACGAGCTCCGCCGGATCGACAACCTCGACCTGCGGGTCATCGACAGCGACGTCGCGGGCGACGCCTCGGGCGACGACAAACTGATCTTCCTCGCGGCGACGATGAAGGCGAAGCTCCTCACCACCGACTACAACCTGGCGCAGCTCGCGCAGTTCCAGGGCGTCGCCTGGCTCAACATCAACGCCCTCGCCAAGGCGTTGCACGCGGCCGTCGAGGTCGGCGAGCGGGTCGAGGTGAACCTCGTGAAGTCCGGGCGCGATCCCGGCCAGGCGGTCGGTTACCTCGCGGACGGGTCGATGGTCGTGGTCGAGGGCGGCGCCCCGTTCGTGGGCCGGGCTCTGGAGGTGGAGATCGGAAGCATCCTGCCCTCGGGCTCGGGGAAGATGTTCTTCGCGCGGCTGGTGGAGCGCGCATGAACGGCCGGCCGGGGGCTACTTCGTGCGAAGCATCAGTTTGCGCGAGGCGATCTCGTCGCGGATCCGCGCGAGGAACGCATCCAGCGGGAGCGCGCCCTCCTCGCCCGTGAACCGCGAACGCACGGACACGGTGCGGGCGTCGCGGTCCTTGCCGCCGAGGATGAGAGCGTAGGTGGGGCGCTCGGTCTCCGCGCGACGGATCTTGGCCCCGAGCTTGTCGGGGTGCGTGTCGATCGCCACCCGCACGCCGGCGGCGCGGAGGAGCGAGGCGACCTCGCCGGCGTAATCGGAGAACTTGTCGCTGACCGGGAGGATGCGCACCTGCTCCGGTGCGAGCCAGACCGGGAAGTCGCCGCCGAAGTGCTCGATGAGCAGGCCGGTGAAGCGCTCCATCGAGCCGAACGGCGCGCGGTGGATCATCACCGGCCGGTGCGGCTGGTTGTCGGGCCCGATGTAGGTGAGGTCGAAACGCTCCGGCAGGTTGTAGTCCACCTGCACGGTGCCGAGCTGCCATTCGCGGCCGATCACGTCGCGCACGACGAAGTCGATCTTCGGGCCGTAGAAGGCGGCCTCGCCGGCCTCCTCGGAGAAGGGGACGCCGAGCCCGCCGGCCGCGGCGCGGCAGGCGGCCTCGGCCTTGTCCCAGTTCGCGGCGTCGCCGGTGTACTTGTTGGAGTCGGGGTCGCGCAGCCCGATCCGCACGCGGTAGTCGGCCATGCCGAGGGTGGAGAGCACCGTCTTCACGAGCGAGAGGCAGCCCATGAGTTCGCCGGGGACCTGATCCTCGGTGCAGAAGAGGTGGGCGTCGTCCTGGGTGAAGCCGCGCACGCGGGTCATGCCGTTGAGTTCGCCGGACTGTTCCCACCGGTAGACGGTGCCGAACTCCGCGAGGCGCACCGGCAGGTCGCGGTAGGAGTGCGGCTGGCTCGCGAAGATCTTGATGTGGTGCGGGCAGTTCATCGGCTTGAGCAGGTAGCCGTCGATGTCGCCCGTGGAGAGTTTGTTGGAGAGCTGCGCGCAGGAGCAGCCCTCGGCGGCGAGCTGCGCGAGCGATTCGCGCTCGATCAGCGGCGGGTACTGGCTGTCGCCGTAGTAGGGGAAATGGCCCGACGTCCGGTAGAGTCCCAGGCGACCGATGTGCGGGGTGAAGACCTGGGCGTAGCCCTGCCGCGCGAGTTCGCCGGCGATGAAGTTCTGCAACTCCTGCCGCACGATCGCGCCGGCGGGCGTCCAGAGGATCAGCCCCTGGCCGACGGCCTCGTCGATGTGGAAGAGCTTGAGGTCCCGCCCGAGTCTGCGGTGGTCGCGGAGGCGGGCCTGCTCGGCTTGCGCGAGGTGGGCGTCGAGCTCCTCCCGGGTCGGGAACGCCGTGCCGTAGATGCGCTGGAGCTGGACGTTGCGCTCGTCGCCCCGGTGGTAGGAGCCGGCGATGCTGAGGAGCTTGAAGGCGCCCGTCGCGGCGGTGGTCGCGACGTGCGTGCCCGCGCACAGGTCGATGAAGCCGCCGTTCTGGTAGAAGGAGATCGCCTCGCCCTCCGGGATGTCGTCGAGCCGGCCGGGCTTGAACTTCGTCTGCCCGCTCCGCCCGATGATCTCGCGGGCCTCGTCGCGCGAGACCTCGCGGCGGGTGAACGGTTGCGCCTCGGCCGCGACCCGGCGCATCTCCTCCTCGAGGCGGACGAGGTCCTCCGGCGTGAGTTTGTGGGCGAGGTCGACGTCGTAGTAGAAGCCGCTGTCGGTGGGCGGGCCGATGTCGAGTTGCGCGTCGGGGAAGACCCGGAGCAGGGCGGCGGCCAGCACGTGGGAACACGAGTGGCGGAGTTCTTGGAGCGGGGACATCGACATCGGCTTGGGAGTGGGAATTATCGGGCTGGAGTTACAACCGAACTACGAAGAACGAAAGAAGCGGAACGAAAACTCCGATCGTGCGGTTGGTTCTGCAGGATTGCCCTTCGTTTCTTTGGTTCTTTGCAGTTCAATCCTTCACTTGCCGGATTTGTCCGGCTCGAGGCCGTAGCCGTCCTTGCGGTCGAGCATCCGCCAGCCGGCGGCCTGGATCCCGGCGCGGAGCGCGTCGGCCGTCTTGAAGTCGCGGGCCAGTTTCGCGGCCCACCGGCGCTCGGCGAGGGCGACGACTTCGGCGGGAGCCGGGGGCGGGCCGGCGTCGGCCCGCAGGTCGAGACCGAGCGCGAAGAGCACGCGGTCGAGGCCTGGCGCGTCGAGGCCGGCGGGGCCGCGGTTGACGAGCGTGAAGAGCGCGCCGAGCGCGCCGGGCGTGTTGAGGTCGTCCTCCAAGGCCGCGAAGACCGTCGCGAAGCCCTTCGGATCGCCGCCGTCCGAGGGCAGGGAGGCGCGAAACGCGCGAAGCGTCGCGAGCGCCTTCTCCGCCGCGGGGAGCGAGTCGAGCGTGAAGTTGAGCTGCTTGCGCGGGTGCCCGGCGAGCAGCGCATGGCGCACGGCCATGGGCGAGGATCCGCGGGCGACGAGATCGTCGAGCGTATGGAGGTTGCCGAGGCTCTTGCTCATCTTCCGCCCATCGACGAGCAGGTGTTCGCTGTGGTACCAATGGCGGGCGAAGCGCGCGCCGTTGCAGCATTCGCTCTGGGCGATCTCGTTCTCGTGGTGCGGGAAGAGCAGGTCGACGCCGCCGGTGTGCAGGTCGATCGTCGGCCCGAGGTGCTTGCGGCTCATCGCGCTGCATTCGATGTGCCAGCCGGGGCGGCCGCGGCCCCAGGGGCTTTCCCAGGCGACGTCGCCGTCGTCGGGCTTCCAACCCTTCCAGAGCGCGAAGTCGCTGCCGTCCTCCTTCTCGTCGGCGTCGATCGCCGGGGGCCGCGCGGCCGCGCCGGGTTGCAGCTTCCGTTCGCCGAGCCTCGAGAGCCGGCCGTAATCGGCGAAGGAGCCGACCTTGAAATAGACGGAGCCGTCGTCGGTGCGGTAGGCGTGGCCCTTGGCGACGAGCGTCTCGATCATCGCGATCTGCTCGGGGATGTGTCCGGTGGCGGTCGGCTCGAGGTGGGGGCGAAGGCAGTTCAACGCCGCGCAATCGGCGTGGAACTTCTCCGTCCAGCGTCGTGTGACCTCGCCGAGCGGGCGGGACTCCTCGCGGGCGCGGCGGATGGTCTTGTCGTCGACGTCGGTCAGGTTGCGCACGTGCCGCACGCGGTCCGCGCCGAGCTCGAGCTCGAGGAGCCGGCGGATCACGTCGTTGACGATGAAGGTGCGGAAGTTCCCGATATGCGCGGGACCGTAGACCGTCGGGCCGCAGTTGTAGAAGCGGAAGATCCCGTCCGCCGACGCCGGCGCGAGCTCGCGCAGTTCGCGGGAGAAGGAGTCGTGGAGTCGGATGGGCATGCGTGGATGCGGGCGGTTTTCCATCCCGTCGGACCGGTCGGAAACATGTCGCGGGCGCCGGAGGGGCCTGTTGTTCTTCCGGGAAACAGCCCGATGAAGCCCGCCGACTTCAAGCTCGATCTGCCCCGCCGTCCCCGCCGCCTGCGTCGCAGCGCCGGCATCCGCGCCCTCGCGGCCGAGACCATGGTCGATGCGGGCGACCTGATCGCTCCGCTTTTCGTGATCGAGGGCGCGGGCGCTCCCGAGCCGGTCGGCTCGATGCCCGGCGTCCGTCGACTGAGCCTGCGCGACCTCGTGCGCGAATGCGAGGAACTCGCCGGGCTCGGCGTGCCGGCGGTCGCGCTTTTCCCCTGCCTGGATGACTCGCTGAAGGACGCGCACGGGAGTCGCGCCCTCGACGGTAACGCCCTCGCCCTGCGCGCGATCGTCGCGGTGAAGCGCGCGCTTCCACGACTGGTCGTGATGACGGACGTCGCCCTCGATCCCTACACCTCGCACGGTCACGACGGCGTGCTCACCGAGGACGGCCGTGACGTGGCGAACGACCGCACGGTCGAGGTCCTCCGGCGCATGGCGGTCCTCCACGCCCAGGCCGGCGCGGATTTCGTCGCACCCTCCGACATGATGGACGGCCGGGTGGGGGCGATCCGCGCGGCGCTCGACGCCGAGGGACTGACCGACACCGGGATCGTCGCCTATTCCGCCAAGTTCGCCTCCGCCTACTACGGGCCGTTTCGCGATGCGGTGGGCAGCGCGCGCGCCGGGGCCGCGCCGCTCGACAAGCGCTCCTACCAGCTCTCGCCCGGCAACCGGCGCGAGGCGCTGCGCGAGGTCCTCCTCGACGAGGCCGAGGGCGCCGACGTCGTCATGGTCAAACCCGCCGGACCCTACCTCGACGTCATCCGCGACGTGCGCGAGGCCACGCGCCTCCCGATCGCAGCCTACCAGGTGTCCGGCGAGTACGCGCAACTCCACGCGGCGGCGGCCGCGGGCTGGCTCGATCTGGGGCGTTGCCGCGAGGAGTCCCTTGTCGCGATCAAGCGCGCCGGCGCGGACATGATCCTGACCTACTTCGCGAAGGAGATGGCCCGGGCGCTGCGGGGCGCTTGACGGCGCCCGGCCGTCTCCGCTCTTCGGATACGAATTCCGCCCGGGCGGAGCGGCGACATTCTTGTCGCCGTTCGTTCGTCCCCGGGCGCGCGGATTTCCGGCCGGTCAGCGACGGCGGCGGGAGCGGGGGGCGTCGCCCTCGTCCTCGCTCGCCTCCTCCTTCTCGTCCTCGTCCTCCTCGTCGCCGTCCTTGGCCTTCTTCTTTCCCTCGCCGTCCTCTTCCTCTTCCTCGTCCTCGTCGTCGTCCCAGCGCAGCGAGTCGTCATCCTTGAGGGCCTCGTCGTCCTCTTCGACTTCGGGGAACTCCTCGTCGTCATCGGCCGCCTTCTTGGCGCGGGGCGAATCCTCGTCCTCGTCGCCCTCGACGCCGGCGGGCATGAAGTCGAGGACGGCGGTGATCTCGGTGTAGAGGTGGGCGGCCTTGCCGGCCATGAAGTCGGCGCTGGCCTCCTCGCGGATGATCTCTTCGACCTCGTCGACGGTCAGGCGCTGCTCGAACTCGAAGAGGTCGTTGAGCAGTTTCACCCGGGCGCGCGTGACGTGGTCGATGAAGTCCGCGTAGGCGCTGTTCTCGTCGTCCACGATGTCGGGCAGGGCGAAGAGCTTCTCCTCGGACTCGAGGATCGAGTCCTTCACCCGCACGAGGCGCACGCGGTTCTGGCCGAGGTCCTTGTCGATCCGGAAGAGGATGAAGGCCCGCTCCATCACGTCGGGCGAGAACCCGTAGTCGCGGAGGGGATCGATCAACTCGATGATGTGGTCGACCTGGCGCGGATCGATGATGCTCAGCCCGTCCGTATCCCAGTGGATCGTGTCGCTGACTTCTTCGACCCACCAGTTCACGTCGTCTCCGAGGCGGACGATGCACCATTCGAGCGTGGAGGTGGACTTCGGCATGATTGGGAAAAGTGGCGGAAGGAAAAAGCTCTCGGAAGAAGCGAGTCAATCCGTGATCGAAAAAAAGTCCGCGGTTTTTCCGGGGTGCTTTTCGGGAGCGTAAAGGGTTCGTTCAAAGACTTTTCCGGATCGTCGCACGGGGCGCCGTCGCGGCGCTCCGCAAGCCGCTTGAAGTCGCGTCGGGCGGGCGCACGATCGGTGCGATGGGCCGAGTTTACCGGGGGCTGATCCGCCCCGTTCTGTTCCGCCGCGATCCCGAGCACGCGCACGAACTCGCGGTGCGGGCGCTTCGTCTCGCCTCGGCGCTCGCGCCGTTGCGCGCCCTCCTTCGCCTCGCCGGGGGCGCCGAGCGCGGCGGCGCGCCCGTGCGCCTCTTCGGCCTCGAGTTCCCCAACCGCGTCGGCGTGGCCGCGGGTTTCGACAAGAACGGGGTCGCCTGGCGCGCGCTGCTCGCGCTCGGCTTCGGCCACGTCGAGGTCGGCACGGTCACGCGGCTCGCGCAGGAGGGAAATCCGCGGCCGCGGCTCTTTCGCTTTCCGGAATACGGCGCGGTGATCAACCGGATGGGTTTCAACAACGACGGTGCGACGGCCGTCGCCGCGCGCCTCGCCGCGCTGCCGCCGCCGGGCGCGCGACCGGCCCCGGTCGGGATCAACCTCGGCAAGTCGCGCGCCGCCTCGATCGACGAGGCGGTCGGGGATTATCTCGGATCCTTCCGAGTCCTCGCGGATCACGCGGACTACCTCGCGATCAACGTCAGCAGCCCGAACACGCCCGACCTCCGCCGGCTTCAGGACGAGGAGCGGATCCGCGCCCTGCTGGAGGCGTTGCGCGACGCCAACCGCGCGCGGGGCCCGGCCGCCCGGCCGCTCCTCCTGAAGATCGCGCCGGACCTCTCCTTTCCGCAGATCGACGCGATCCTGCGGGCGATCGACGACTTCGGCTTCGCCGGTATCATCGCGACGAATACGACCGTCGCCCGCCCCGGGGGCCTCGCGACCGTCGCCGAGACCGGCGGTCTGAGCGGCCGCCCGCTGCGCCGCCGCTCGACGGAGATCGTCAACTACGTGGCCCGCGCCACCGGGGGGCGGCTCCCGATCATCGGCGTGGGCGGGGTGGACGATCCCGTCTCGGCCGGGGAGAAGCTCGATGCCGGGGCGGCGCTCGTCCAGGTCTACACCGGGATGGTCTTCGAGGGTCCGCTCCTCGGGCCCGCGCTTGCGCGGGCGCTCGCCGGCCGCGACCGGGCGTGGGGTTTCGATCGGGGTTGAACTACCCGATCTCGACGGTCCCCGAAAAGACCACCCTGGCCGGTCCGGTCATCGTCACGTCCGAGATGGTTTCGCCGGAGCGACGGAAGCCGATGGTGATCTCGTCGCCGCCGGCGACGCGGGTGCGCACCGGGGTCGGGACGTCGTGGACGAGGTGGGCGAGGATGCCGACCGCGGTCACGCCGGTGCCGCAGGCGAGCGTCTCGTCCTCCACCCCGCGCTCGTAGGTGCGCACGAGCACGAGCCCGTCGGGCAGGATCTGGGCGAAGTTGGCGTTGGCCCCCTTCGGTGCGAAGGCCGGGTGGTGGCGCAGCTCGGCGCCCTCGGGCCGGATGTCGACCCTGGCGACGTCCGGGACGAAGCGCACGACGTGCGGGACCCCGGTGTTGACGTGGTGCAGCTCGGCCGGGCCGGACGCGAGGAGCAGCGCGAGGCGCAGGCGAAGGTCGTGCGGGGGCGTCATTTCGACCGTGATCCGATCCTCGCGCATCGTCGCCGCGACGAGGCCCGCGTCGGTCAGGAAACGGAGGCGGTCCCCGGTCCCGACGCCGCGGGCGAGGGCGAAGGCGGTGAAGCAGCGCGCGCCGTTGCCGCACATCTCGGCGCGGGAGCCGTCGGCGTTGTAGTAGACCATGCGGGCATCCTGCGTGGCGGCGTCTTCCGGCCGCTGGAGGAGGAGGAGCCCGTCGGCCCCGATGCCGAAGCGGCGGTGGCACAGCGCAGCGACCTGGTCGGCGGTGAAGCGCAGCGCGCCGTCACGATTGTCGACCATGACGAAATCGTTTCCGGCGCCGTGCATCTTGGTGAAGGGAAAACGCATGTCGGGAGGTTGGGAGCGGTTCAGATGATCCAGTCGAGCGTCTCTTCCACGGGCTTCGCTTCGGAGGCGGCGCGCGGGTCGTGGTTCTGGCGGACGACCGAGGTGATGTCGCCCTTGTAGTAGACGATGCTGTTCGGCGGGATCGATTTCATCAGCCAGACGTTGGACCCGATGATCGAGTCGCGACCGATCACGGTGCGACCGCCGAGGATCGTCGCGCCGGGGTAGATCGTGACGCCGTCCTCGATGTCCGGGTGGCGTTTCACGCCCTTGACGGGGTTGCCGTGCTCGTCGAGCTCGAACGACTTCGCGCCGAGCGTGACGCCCTGGTAGAGTTTGACCCGGTCGCCGATGCGCGAGGTCTCGCCGACGACGACGCCGGTGCAATGGTCGATGAAGAAGTGCGTGCCGATGCGTGCGCCGGGATGGATGTCGGCCCCGGTGCGCTCGTGGGCGTACTCGGTCAGCATCCGCGGGATGTGCGGCACTCCGAGCTTGTGGAGTTCGTGGGCGATCCGCTGGAGCGAGATCACGAGCACGCACGGGTAGGCGAGGATGATCTCCTCGAGGCTGCGGGCGGCGGGGTCGCCGGCGTAGGCGGCCTCGACGTCGGTGCGCACGACCCGGCGGACCTCCGGGAGCGCGTCGAGCAGCCGCATCGCGCAACGCTCCGCCGTCCCCGCCGGATCCGGATCGCCGGTCGAGCCCACGGCCTTGGCGATCTGGTCGACGAGGATCGCGTGGACGCGCTCGAGCCGCCGGGCGGTCGCCTCGGGCACGGCCTGCTTCGCCAGCGCGGCCTGCTCGAAAAACCCGGGGAAGAGCAGGTGCATCAGCTCCGAGGCGAGGCGGTTGACCGATTCCTCCTGCGGAAGGTTCTTTCCTTCGAGGTGGTTGATCCCTCCCAGCTCTTCGTAGGACCGGAGGAGCGCCTCCTTGATGGGCTCGAGCGACATGAGGACGGAAGCTACGTCGCGGGTTCGCCGGCGGTCAAACGCCCTCTCCGCGGAAACAAGACCGGTGGTCCCGTGGGACGTGGTGCTCAGGAAGGGAGTCGAACCCTTACGCCTTTCGGCACATGCCCCTCAAGCATGCGTGTCTGCCAATTCCACCACCTGAGCCCGGAGAGGAAAGCGGCTACTTGAATGAGCCGGCCGACTCGTTGTAAAGCGCCAAAGTTCAGGTATTTTCGGTCGCCGGGAAAGCGCTTGCTTCACCTTTGCATCCCCGGACACTGCCCCTTCCGGCGCATCGCCCGGCACGACTCATCAACGACCGTTACTCCCCCCGCGAAGGCCGCGCCCGATCGCTCCGACCGCACCGCGCCGCCCCGCCCGCAAACCATGGACGATACGCCAGCGAAAGAGACGCCCGGCGAAAAGATCAACAAGCTCGACCTGAGCGCGCTCGAGGCCTTCCAGTTCGGCACCCAGTGGACCGACGCGGGAGGCGCGAAACCATCCGGGGGGGCTTCGGGAGCGGCGGCCCGCGAGCGCCGCGGCGAGCAGGGGCCGGCGGTCCGCCGCGATCGACGGCCGCCCAACCGCCCCTCGACCCGCGAGCGCGGCGACGGCCTTCCCGGCGGCGAGCGCGACGCGTCGAGGCCGGCGCCGCGCGACGAGCACGGACCGAGGCGCGACTTCGATCGCGGCGGAGGGCCCCGGCCGCGTTTCGAGCGCGAGCGCGGGCGGGACGAAGGCCACCGACGGCCGGCGGGTCCGCCGCCGCCCTACGTGAGCCCGGTCTTCGAGGTCACGTTCTATCCCGACGAACTCGGCTTCAATGCGCTCGTCAAGGCGATGCGCGCCTCCTGCCGCACCTACGAGCTCTTCGAGATCGCCCGGCTCATCCTCGCCAAACCCGAGCGCTGCGTGGTCGTCTTCAACCGCCGTCCCGATGCGGGAGGGGTCAAGCCGCCGCTCTTCACCTCGCTCCCGCACGGCGTGCCGTTTCCGACCGAGGACGAGGCCGTGGCGCACGCGCTCGCCGGCGGGTTGGATCCGTTCTTCACCTCCGAGGTCGTCGAGGTCGAACCGCCGAAGGGCGCGTTCCAGTTCGTCAACCGCTGTCCCGTGACGCGCGAGCTGCTCGGCCCGCCGAACCATCATCGCTACGCACAGACCCTCCAGCACCACCACGCCTCGCGCGGCATCCAGATGCCGTTCGAGCGCTACAAGGCCTCGATCGAGGTCGTGCGCGACCCCGAGGTCGTCGCGCAGTGGCTCGAGTCGATGAAGAAGGCCACGCGCTACACCTTCAAGGGGGAGACGACCGAGACCCGCACCGTCTTCGACACGGTGGAGGAGGCGCGGGCGTTCCTGCTCCGGGTCTGTCGCGACCAGGTCGTGAAGAGCGTCGAATCGGCGCGCCTCGCCGCGAAGGTCGTGCTGGAGGCGGGGGATTCCGAGGCGCTCGAGGCGATGAACGGCGCGGTCGAGCTGCAGCGTCGGTTTCCCCTGGATACGGCCAACGCCTTGCGCGGCAGGCTCCGGCGGGAGAACTTCCACATCTTCAAGCGCGGGTCGAAGGGCGTGACCTACGTCTGTTCCGTGCGTCGCAAGACGCGCCGCCCCGACCAGGTTTTTTCCGAATCGATCAACCGCCTGATCGCCTTCCTCGAGGCCAACCCGCTCATCCCCGTCGCCGAGCTCGCTCCGAAACTCCTCGGCCTCACCCCGCCGCCGGCGGCACCGGCCGCGCCCGCGGGCGAGGGCGAGACGGCGGTCGAGGATCCGATGCCGGCCGAAGAGCGGGCCGCCTTGAACCGGCTCGCGCTCGACCTGCGGTGGTTGCTCGCCGAGGGCTACGTGGCGGAGTTTTCCGACGGGCGCCTCGTCGTGCACCCGGTCGCCGAGCCGGGCCGTCCGGAGCGCGACCACGACGAAGGTGCGCCCGAAGCACCCGAGCCGGGCGCCGCGCCTTCGACCCCCGAGGCGCAGGCGGAACAGTAGAAGCGGCCTTCGGCGTTTCCGGCGGCGGCCGGGCCGCAGGCGAAGGGTGAAACTTTCGCGCGGGGCGGCGGCTTTCGAGCCGCCGAGTGCGACGTCCTGCCGGCGGCAGGAGAACCGCCGCTCCCGGGTCGCGCTCAAAAAAGCGGGCGACTTCTAGGTGCTCCGGCGGATCGAGCGGACTCCGTTCTCCTGGATTTCGAAGCGCAGCCGGATCGCCGAAGGAGGAAGGATCCCCGCGATCCGCTCCGGCCATTCGACGGCGAGGCACCACGGCGACTCGAGGAACTCCTCCACCATCAAGGAATCCCAAGCCGCGGCGTCGGGCAGTCGGTAGGCGTCCACGTGGACGAGCAGGCGGTCGCCGCGATGCAGGTTGCACAGCGTGAAGGTCGGGCTCGTGACCGCCTCGCGCACGTTCCACGCCTGCGCGAGGCCCTTCACGAAGGTCGTCTTCCCGGCCCCGAGGTCGCCCGAGAGGGCGACGACCGCGTCGGGCGGCAGTGCGAGGGCGAGGCGAGCGGCGAGGGCGCGCGTCCCGGCTTCGTCGACGGCGGTCGCGCCGGCCTCCAGCTCAGCGAAAATGTTCGTAGCCGCGGACATCGATGCCTTCGGGCAGGGGTGGATCGAAGCGAATCCCGGCCGCTCCGGCGCGGCCGGCGACGAGCCGGCCGATCCCGGTCAGCGCGGTGCGGAACCGCCGTCGCCAGCCGGCGACGAGGGCGGGTGCGGCCCGCGGCGCGACGGCGAGCAGCAGCTCGTAGTCCTCGCCGTCGTTGAGGACGTGGCTGAGGACGGGGCGACCGGAGGCCCGCGCGGCCCGGCGCGCATCGCGGGCGATCGGCAGTCGATCGGTTTCGATCAGCGCGCATGCGCCCGCCGGCACGAGATGGCGGAGGTCCTTGCCGAGCCCGTCGCTCAGGTCGATCGCGGCATGGACTCCCGGGCGGGTCGCGAGCCAGGCGCCTTCGGGGAGGCGCGGGGTGAACCGGTGGTGGCGCCCGAGCCGGCTCCCGCCCAACCCGCCGGTGACCAGGAGGAGGTCGCCGATCCGTGCGCCGGTGCGGAGCAGCGGCCGGCGGGGCGCGTCGCCGAAGAGCGTCAGCGTCGCGCCAAGAAATCCGTCGGTGCGCGCGCAGTCACCGCCGACGATCCGCACGCCGTGGGCGAGCGCGCAACGCCGCAGGCCGGAGAAGAAGGCCCGCAGCCAGGCGACGGGCAGATCGGAGGGCGCGGCGAGCGCGAGCACCGCGTGGGTGGGCCGGCCGCCCATCGCCGCGATGTCGCTGAGGTTGCGCTTGAGGAGCTTGGCCCCGACCTGCGCGGGCGGCGCCGTGTCGTCGAAATGCCGGCCCCGGATCACGGGATCGACCGTGACGAGGCGGCGCCGGCGCGACTGCGGGAGCACGGCGCAATCGTCTCCGATCCCGAGCGGGGCGTCGGCCCCGGCCGGGCCGAGCCAGCGGCGGATCCGCTCGATCAACCCGACCTCGCCGAGCGAGGCGATCGTGGGGGTGTGGTCGGCCGGCATGCGCGGTCAGGGCTCCGGGCCGAAGAGGGTGAGGACCACCGAGTTGAGGTTGAAGAGGGCGTGGAGCAGGATCGGGGCGGCGAGGTGTCCGGTTTTCTGATACACGGCGCAGAGAAGGACGCCGAGCAGCGCGAGGGGGCCGAAGGCGAGGGCGTTGTCGTGTTGCAGCGCGAACACCACCGAGCTCAGCACCGCGGCCCACGTGCCGGGCATGCGTGTCGCGAAGAACCGGAAGATCCCCGCCCGGAACACGAGCTCCTCCGTGAGCGGAGTCACCACGACGGGGAGAAGAGCGAGCGCGACCAGCTCCGGCGACGGCTCGGAGCGGCGGAGGAGCCCGACCATCGGCTGGGATTCGGGAGCGGCGCCGAACGTCTCCAGGATCCGCTGCGCGGCGAAGACCGCGAGCATGAGGACCGGCAGGCCGAGGAGGCACGCGAGCGCCCCGGTGCGGATCGCCGGACCGGCGGCGGCGCCCGACGGCGGCGGCGTACCCGCGGGGTGGATGCGGAAGAGCAGCCACGCGCCGAGGAGCGCGGCGTGGAACGCGAAGGCCGCCACCGCCTCGCGGCGCAGCGGCGCCTCGGCCGCGCCGGCCGCCTCCAGGGCCTTCAGGGCGGCCAGCGGGCCGACCGAGCTCAGCACGACGACGAGGAAGGCGAAGAGCAGGAAGTCCCAGCCGCCGATCGGCCAGGCGGGAAGCCGGTCGGGCAGGGCGAGCCAGGCGGCGAGGCGGCCCCTGCGATGCAGGAGGATCAGCAGGCCGGCCCCGACCGCGAGCAGCGCGAGTTCCCCCGCGACGACGAGGTCCGGCGTGGTCATGCCGGCTCTCCGAGGAGCCGCGCGGGCCTTGTCAGGCTGCGGAGAATCGTGCAGTGAACCGGGCGCATGAAGACGGCGTTCATAAGCGGGACGAGCATCGCCCGGTCGACCCTTTTCGAGGGATGGACCGATGAAACCATCCGCACCGAACACGGCGAGACCGTGGTGCGGCGGCGCGGGGAGATCGTCGTGATCAACCGGCACGGGTTCGGAGCGCCGCTGCCGCCGCACGCGATCAACCACCGGGCCAACATCGCGGCCCTCCGCGCGCTCGGGGTCGGCGAAGTGGTTTCGCTCAACTCCGTCGGTTCGCTCCGCGAGGACCTGGGGCCGGGCGCGCTGGTCTCGTGTTCCGACTACGTGTGCTTCACGCCCGCGACGTTTCACGACCGCTCGCTCAACTCGCTCGCGCCCGTCGTCCCCAACCGGCTCGTGCCGCGGCTCGTCGAGGGCTTCGCGCACCCCGTCCACACCGGCAAGGTCTACGTGCAGATGCGGGGCCCGCGATTTGAAACCCGGGCCGAAGTCCGCATCATCCGCGCATGGGGCGACGTGGTCGGGATGACGATGGCGAGCGAGGCGGACCTCTGCCAGGAAGCGGGGCTTTCCTACAACTCGTTCTGCATGATCGACAACTTCGCCCACGGGCTCACCGCGGAGCCGCTTTCGGACGAGGCGTTCCACGAGGCGGTGCGGACCAACCAGCGGGTGGTAGGGGCGTTCGTGGGCCATCTGCTCGGCCGCCTCGGGGCTTGACCGTGGGGCGGCCAGTTCGGGCGTCGGTTCGTCGGCAAGCGGCTGGAGGCGAAGAGCTTCAGCCGGGTCGGGTGGAACCGATGAAACGCCCTGAGTCCCGCGCCCTTTCCGGCGGGCATCCCCCCTTCTCCCACCATTCCCGATGAGCGATTTCGTTCAGTCGATCCACGTCCAGGACGCGAAAGGTTCGTTGCAGAAACTCAGGGCCGGAATCGGCCGGCACTTTCGCGGCAAGGAGGAGGCGATCGACCACGTCATCACCTGTCTGATCGCGGGCGGTCACGTGCTCATCGAGGACCTGCCCGGCGTGGGCAAGACGACGCTGGCCTACTGCCTCGCGAAGTCGCTCGAGCTCGGCTTCAAGCGCATCCAGTTCACCAGCGACCTGCTGCCGAGCGACGTCACCGGGGTCTCGATCTTCGACGAGCGGGTGCGGGAGTTCGTCTTCAAGCCCGGGCCGATCTTCGCCAACGTGGTCCTGGCCGACGAGATCAACCGCGCGACGCCGAAGACGCAGTCGAGCCTCCTCGAAGTGATGGACCGCGGAAAGGTCTCGGTCGACGGCCGCACCTTCGACGTGGGTTCTCCGTTCCTCGTCTTCGCGACCCAGAACCCCGTCGACTACGAGGGGACCTTCCCGCTGCCGGAGAGTCAGATGGACCGGTTTCTGATGCGCCTGCAGATCGGGTATCCGGACGAGGCGAGCGAGCGCGAGATCCTCCGGGCGGGCCGCCAGGGCTACGATTCGCTCCCGATGGAGCCGCTCCTGGGGGCGGCCGACGTGCTTACCATTCAGGGGGTCGTGCCGCAGGTCTACGTCGAGGACACGATCCTCGACTACGTCCTCCGGATCGTCGGGGCGACGCGCACGGAGAGCGAGTTCAAGGCCGGGGTGAGCGTGCGCGGGTGCCTCGCGCTCAAGCTCGCGGCGCAAGCGCGCGCGCTCCTCCAGGGCCGCGACTTCGTCGTTCCGGCCGATGTGCACCACGTGCTCGAGCCGGTGCTCGTGCATCGCCTCAGTCTCCGCCGCGCGTTCTCCGACACGCTCGAGGAGCGGCGCGTCGTGACCTCCGTGCTCCGTCGGATCACGGGCTCGATCCCCGAGCCGGTCTAGCCGCGGGCCCCGGCGCATGGCGACGGTCGCGACGAGCGCGGGCAGGGAGTGGCACGGGCCGGCCTCGGCACGGCTTCGGCGCGGCGCGGGCCTGCTCCGACGCGTCGTCGCCCTGTTCGTCCCGCCACGAGGGCAGCGCGTCGTGCCGACGAAGGCGGGCGTCATCCTCTTCAGCGTGGCCCTCGGGGTCGGCATCGCCGCCTACCAGACCTCGAGCAACATCCTCTTCATCACCCTCTCGCTCCTGCTCGCGACGATCGTCGCGAGCGGCCTGCTCTCGTGGATGAACTTCCGCCGCACGGCATGGCGGTTGATCGTGCAGCCGCCGTTCCGGGAGGGGGAGACCGCGGTCGTCGCGCTGGAGGTGGCCAACGCTCGCCGGCTCGTCCCGACCTACTCCCTGGCCTTCGACTTCCGGGCCTCCAGCGGGGACCGGAGCGTGGTCTTCCAGCGCGACCGGATCGAGCCGGGCGAGACGCGGCGCATCGAGTGGTCGTTCAAGCCGCGGGCGCGCGGCCGCGAGGTCGTCGAGATGGCGGGCGTCTCCTCGCAGTTCCCGTTCGGATTCCTCGACAAGCACTTCGGGGGACGCATCGCCCACGAAGTGCACGTCTGGCCGGCGCGCATCGAGTACACCTCGTCGCTGGCCGCGGTCGCGGCCCCGCAGTCGGTGGGCGACGTGCTCAGCCGCGCGGGCTCGGGCAACGATTTCGTCAACCTCCGCGACTACCGGCCGGGCGACGCCTTCCGGCACATCCACTGGAAGGCCACCGCGAGGCAGGGCCGGCTGATGGTCCGGCAGGTGATGGCGGAGAACCACAGCGGATTCCTTCTCCATCTCGAAACGGCCGCATCCACGTGGCGGATACCGGCGCATTTCGAGAAGCTCTGCCGTTTCGCCGGATCGCTCGCCGAGGACCTCTTCCGGCAGGGCCAGCTCGTCGGCGTCGCGATCAACGACGCGCCGCCGACGCTCGTGCGGCGTTTCGCGGATCTGGAGCTCTTCCTCGACCTCCTCGCGGTGCTCGAGCCGCTGGAGAACCACCGGCCCCGGGCCCGCCCGGCGCCGCCCAACACAATCCGCTTCGAGCCCGGGGCGAACGACACCGTCCACGCGCTCGTGCGCGGCCACCATGCGGCCTCGGCTTAGTCGCGAAGAGCTGCTGCACCTGCGCTGGCTCCTCGGCGGCGCGGTGGCGCTGCTCGCGGTGTCGACGGTCTTCTACCTGGAGTCGGCGATGTGGCCGATCGGGCTCGCGGGATGCGCCGCGATCGTCGTCGCGCTCGCCCTCCCGCGGCTCGTCGCGCGGGTTCCCGGGGGCGTCTACCGCTTCGGCGTGCCGGTGATCGCGCTCGTCTTCGCCGCCGACCTCCACCTCAACGAGATGATCCCCGCCTTCGTGCGGTTGAGCCTCCTCCTCGTGGTCCACCGCGCGGTGTCGTTCCGGACGGCGCGGGAGGACATGCAACTGGCGCTGCTCTGCCTCTTCCTCATCGTCGTGACCGGCGTGCTCACCGTCTCGGTGGTCTTCGCGGTGCAGATCGCGCTCTTCGCCGCGCTGGCGATGGTTTTCCTCTTCCTCATCCACGTGGTGCGCGACGAGACCGGGGGCGCGGGCCCCCGCGAGGCGGCGCGCCTCCCCGTCTCGCGCCCGCGGCTTTTCCTGCGGGTGCTCGGGACGATGGACCTGCGCTTCGCCGCGCTCGGCGGCGGCCTGGCGGTCGCAGTCGCGCTCATCGCGACGGTCATCTTCGTGATGATCCCGCGCTTCGAGGTGAACACGCCGTTCCAGCTCTTCGGCCTGAAGAAGAGCGGCAGCGTCACGGGCTTCTCGGAGCGCATCGCGCTCGGGGAGGTCACGAAGATCGCGCAGGACAACGGCGTGGCGATGCGCGTCGACGTCGCCGGGATCCCGACCGAGGGCGTGATCCCGTACTGGCGGATGGTCGCGCTCGACGACTACCTCGCCGGCGGGTTCGGCGTCTCGCGGGCGGTCGAGGCGCGGGTGGGCGCGCGAGCGATCCTGACCGCCGATCTCGTGCCCGAGTGGGCGCGGGCCGGCGAGTCCGCGCCGCGGGGGCGTTTCACGATCTTCATGGAACCGGGCGTGAGCCGCTTCGTGCCGACGCCGGGGGCGTTCGAGCGCGTGCAGTTCAAGGAACTCCAGCCGGTCGTCGCCGATGCGGTCCTCCAGACGCTCTCCCTCTCGCGGGCGAGCGCGTCGCTCCTGAGCTTCCGGATCGACGGTGGCTCGTTCGACGGACGACTGCCGGACCCGGGGTTCGGGACGGTGCGGTTCCGCGCACCCGGCGCCTCGGCGATCGAAGCCTCGGCCACCTCGGCCGCGCTGCGGCGCCGTTTCCTGCCGTATCCCGAGACGACGTTGGCGGTTCCCGTCTCCGAGGCCGAGCGCGACTTCCTGCGGGAACAGGTGAAACGGATCACGCGCGGAGAGACGCTCGACGCGGAGACGTTCGCGCGGCGCGCCTGCGCGCACCTCGGCGAGCGGCATCGCTACTCCATGTCGGTGAGCCTTCCCGAGGCCGACGGCGAACAGGATCCGGTCGTGCGCTGGATGCGGGCCGGCCTCGCCGGCCACTGCGAGTTCTTCGCGGCGTCCTTCGTCCTCCTGAGCCGGACCGCCGGCTTTCCGACGCGCGCGGTGACGGGTTTCAAGGGAGGCACGTGGAACGGCTTCGAGAACTACTACATGGTGCGCAACTCCGACGCCCACGCGTGGTGCGAGATCTTCGACGGCCGTGGCGGCTGGATCCGGGTGGACCCGACGCCCGGCGCGGGCGGGTCGGGCGACGTCTCGCTCGAGGCGGCGCTCGGGACCATCGCCTCCGACGACAGCCTCGCGGCCTACCTCGACAGCCTGCGGATGCTCTGGTACCGGCGCATCGTCTCCTTTGATCGGCGCGCCCAACGCGAGTTCGTCGGCTCGGCCCGCTCCTTCGCGGCGGATGTCGCCGGCGGGGCGGCCCGCGCCGCACGGCGGGGCGTGGAGGAGTTCCGCGCGTGGATGCACCGACCGCTCAGCGCGACGAGTCGCGGCGACGGCGTGCTTGCGATCGTCGTCGTGGCCCTCGTCGCGCTCGGCGTGCGCCGCACGGGCTTCCGGTTTTCCGACGTGCTCGAACATTTCAGCCGCGCCGATGCGCCGACGCGCCGGCGCGCGGGCCGGCTCCTGCTCCGGCTGCAGGGCCGGCTGGCGGACCCGCCTCGCCGTCGCGGATGGGACGAGGGCGCGGCCCGCGGGATCGAGCACGACCTCATCGCGATCCGCTACGGTCGGCGCTCGAGCTGGCCCGATCCGCTCTCGGTGTTTCGCGCCGCGCGCCGGCTGCTCTGACGCGGGGATCGCCTCACCGGGTCGCGAGCGCGGGCGGCAAGGCGGGACGGGCGGGCGGGTTTTTCTGGAAGTAGACCTCCATGACCTGCTTCGCGATCGGGGCGGCGACGTAGCCTCCGGCGTTGGCCTCGTCGGGTTGCTCGCCGACCACGACGAGGACGATCGCGAGCGCGGGGGCGTCGGCCGGGGCGAAGCCGAGGAACCACGCGAGCTCGAGCGTGCCGCGCGGCGTGCGCACCTGGGCGGTGCCGGTCTTGCCCGCGATCCGCACGCCGGGGATGGCGGCGAACTTCGCCGTGCCCAGTTGCACGGCCTGCTCCATCCCGGCGAGGATCGCGCCGCGATGGGCCGGAGAGAGGCCGAGGGCCTGGTTGCCGGAGACGATCGGCGGGCGGCCGCTCTCCTGGCGCGCGATCGTGGGGCGGGTGACGGTCTCGCCTCGCGCGAGGGACGCCGCGAAGGCCGTCATCTGAAGCGGGGTCAGGCGCAGGAAGCCCTGACCGATCGCCATGTTGGCGGTGTCCCCGGGGACCCAGCCCTCGGCGCGCTCGGAGCGTTTCCAGGCCGGGTCGGGGACGAGCATCTTCGAGGTTTCGAAGGGCAGCTCGATGTTCGTCGGGCGATCGAGACCGAAGCGGTTCGCCTCGGCGGCGAGCCGTTCGACGCCGGTGTCGAGGGCCGCCTTGTAGAAGTAGACGTTGCAACTCGCGCGGATCGCGGCGGCGAGATCGACCGGCCCGTGGCCGCTCCGGCGGTGGCAGACGAAGCGGCGCGGACCGACCATGAAGTAACCCGGGCAGTCGACGATCGTCTCGGGGGTGATCACGCCGGCGCGCAGGCCGGCGATCGCGGTGACGAGCTTGAAGGGCGAACCGGGCGGGTAGAGGCCCTGGAGGGCGCGGTTGATCCACGCGCCCTGGTCCTCGATGCGGGCGAACGTCTCGCGGCTGATGAAGGGCGTAAGCTCGTTGAGGTCGTAGTCGGGGCGGCTCACGAGCGCGAGCACCTCGCCGGTGCGCACGTCCATCGCGACGAGCGCGCCCTCGCGCGTGCCGAACGCGTTCTCGCCCGCGACCTGGAGGTCGATGTCGATGCTGGAGCGGAAGGGCCGGCCCATCACCGGCGGCTGGTTCTCGACGAGGTTCACCTGCAGGCCCGACGGATCGACGATCCAGATCTCGCTCCCCGTCCGGCCCTGGAGGAGCGGATCGAAACGTCGTTCGATGCCGTCGCGCCCGAGCGTGCCGCGGGCGTAGAACGTCGTGAGGTCGGCGCCCGGGAGGCCGTCGGTGGGCAGGTCGAGCGTGGAGGTGATGTAGCCGAGGGTGTGCGCGGCGGCGTTGGCGTAGGGATAGTGGCGGGTCGTGGAGGTGAAGATGGCGACGGGCGAATCCGAGGGGAGTTGTTCGATCAACGCGGCGAATTCCGGCGGTGCGAGGTCGTCGACGAGCGGGTAGGGCAGGAGGGGTTGTTGGGCGTGGTGGCGCTCGAGCACGCGGCGATCCGTCTGGAGGGAGCGGCCGAGGATCGCGTTGCACTGGTCGAGGTAGCGCTGGACCACGAGCGCGCGGGCCCGTGCGGAGTAGCCTTCGGCGGGTCGCTCGCCGCGGCCTTCGCGCACGTCGCGGACGAGCCGGCGTTCCTGATCGAGGAATTCGCCCCGCAGGCGCGCATCGGAGAAGAACAACACGGCGGAGAACCGCGGGCGGTTCGCGACGACGACCCGGCCCTCGCGATCGAGGATCTCCCCGCGCGCGCCGGGCACGAGCAACCGGCGCTGGTTCTGGATGCGCTCGCGCTCCAGGTAGCCCTCGGCGCTGAAGATCTGTCGGTGGGCGAGCCCGCCGAAAAGCACGGCGATCACGAGGCCGACGACCACATGGAAGAAGGCGATGCGGGGCCTCACCGCGGAGTGGGATTCGATGATGCTCATGCGGGCTCGCGCAACTCCGTCTCCAGATCGAAACCGAAGAAGCGCAACAACGCGAGTTGCCACGCGAAAAACCAGCCGCCGAGCGCGAAGGCCGCGGATTGCGAGACGAGGATGTCGGTGATCACCCGCCACGCGTCCGCGCGCGAATCGACGGCTCCGGTCGCGATCGAGAGCGCGACCATCAGGGCGAGGTTCGCGACGAGGACGGCGATCAAAGAGCTCGCGGGATCGAAGCGGTTGAAGTTCCCCCGCGTGGCCGCGCCGAGACAAAGGAGGGCGACCGAGGGCAGCAGGAGCGCCCCGTGGGGAAGCGGCAGGCCCGCCTCGGCGGCGAGCGTGGTGGGGATGATCACGGCGAGCCCGTAGCGCAGCCGGAGGCGGAGCGTGCAGAAGGCGAGCGGCAGCCCGAGGAGGAAGACGTGGAGCGGGCCGCGAAGCGGGCCGAAGGAGAAGGCGGCGAGGTGGTGGTTGAGCTGCGAGACGAGCCAGAGGAACGCGAGGTTGCCCGAGAGGACGACGAGCCAGCGCAGGTCGGAGCGCATCGTCACTCGGGCAGGACCGGGAGCAGCACGGCGACTTCGGTGAGGGCGTTGAGCCTCTCGTCGAGGATCACCTCGCCGACCTTGAACATCCCGTCGGGACCGGGCGCGAGCTCCTCGACGCGCCCGAGCGGCAGGCCCGGGGGGAAGACGCCGCCGAGGCCGGAGGTGACGAGCAGGGCCGGGCGGGTGCGCGTCGCGACGATGTCGGCCGGGACGAACTCGATCGTGCCGCGCGGGGCGGCGAACGCGGGGTTGGGGCCGCCGCGGTAGCCGACGGGGCGGTTGTCGCCCTCGAAGTTCGCGGCGAGCCGGAGTTGCGGGCTGCTGATCAGGTCCACCACCGAAGTGTAGGCGTGGACTTCGCGGACGCGCCCGACCACGCCGCCGGTGAAGACCACCGGAGCGCCCGGCCGGATGTCGTGGTTCTTCCCCTTGCGGATCACGACCTGGCGCCACCAGGCGGAGGACTCGCGCTTGACCACGCGCGCCACCTCGTAGCGGTAGCCTTCGCGCACGGGAAGGTTGAGCAGGCGCTCGAGCCGGGCGACCTCCTCGCGGAGGGATTCGTTTTCGCGGATGCGCAGCTCGTAGGAGGAGTTGAGGCGCGCGAGGTCGCGGCCGACCTCGAAGATTTCGTTCTTCGAGCGCACGCGCGCGCTCCAGAACTCCTGCAGGTCGCGAAGGTGCGAGGCCCCGAGGTTGGCCGGGGCCTGGAACTCGTAGAAGCTGACGCGCGAGAGCGACTTGATCGCCACCGGCAGGATCGCCCATGCGACCAGCACGACGCCCAGGGCGACGAATGGTCGGGCTTGCAGGAATCGCTTTTTCGCCAAGGCGTCTTCGGGGCGGAGCGGTGGCGCCGCGAGGCGCGTCGCGGGTGGGGACGAAGATTCAGTTCTTCGTTTCCGTCGTCACGTAGTTGAGGAGGAAGTTCAGGTCGGCGAGCACGGCCCCGGTGCCGTTGGCGACCGCGCTGAGCGGGTCGTCGGCGACGATAACGGGAAGCCCGGTCTTCTCGCAAAGCATGCGGTCGAGGCCGCGGAGCAGGGCCCCGCCGCCGGCGAGGACGAAGCCGCGGTCGACGAGGTCGGCCGAGAGTTCCGGGGGGCAGCGTTCGAGGGCGTTGCGCACCGCCTCGACGATCGAGTTGACCGTGTCGCTGAGGGCCTCGCGGATCTCCTGCGAGGTCACGTGGATCGTCTTGGGAAGGCCGGCGACGGAATCGCGACCCTTGACCTCCATCGTGAGCTCCTCGTCGAGGGCGAAGGCGGACCCGATGCGCAGCTTGATCTCCTCGGCGGTGCGTTCACCGATCAGGAGGTTGTAGGCGCGCTTCATGTAGTTGATGATCGCGCCGTCGAGCTCGTCGCCGCCGACGCGGATGCTCTTCGCGAAGACCACGCCGGCGAGGGAGATGATGGCGACCTCGGTGGTGCCGCCTCCGATGTCGACGATCATGTTCGCCGCCGGCTCCTCCACGGGCAGCCCCACGCCGATCGCCGCGGCCATCGGTTCCTCGAGCAGCATCACCTCGCGCGCGCCGGCGTGCATCGCCGACTCCTTCACCGCGCGTTTCTCGACCTCGGTGATGCCGGAGGGGATCGCGACCACCACGCGCGGGGGGATGACCTTGCCGCTGTTCTGCACCTTGCGGATGAAGTAGCGGAGCATCTCCTCGGTGATGTCGAAATCGGCGATCACGCCGTCCTTCATCGGGCGGATCGCGGTGATGTTGCCCGGGGTGCGGCCGAGCATGCGTTTGGCCTCGTTGCCCACGGCGAGGACCTTGCGGGTCGAGGAGTGGATCGCCACTACCGACGGCTCCCGAAGAACGATCCCCTTGTCCTTGACGTAGACGAGCGTGTTGGCGGTGCCAAGGTCGATGCCGATGTCGTTCGAGAATACGCCGAAGAGGTTGCGCAACATAAAGTTCGGAAGAGACGCGGGCGGGTTCCTCCGGAATCAACGTCCCGGGGTGGGGGCTGTCAAAGGCAATCTCGTAGGAAGGAACGCTTTCCGCGCGTTCGCGGAGCGTCAGTCGCCCGTCTTCGACTCGGCCTTCTTCGCCGCCTTGTCCGCGCCGTTCTTCGGCGCGTCGGCGGGAGGATCCTCGGCGTTCATCTCGGTCTCGACCTCGTTGGCGGCCTTCTTGAATTCCTTGATCGACTTGCCGAAACCCTTGGCGAGATCCGGCAGGCGCTTCGCTCCGAAGAGCAGCATCACCACGAAGAGGATGATCAGGATCTCGGGCCAGCCAAGGGGACCGATGGCGCCGAACACGCCTGTGAGCGGGAGGGTCATGGGAGCTCGAGGCTAAACGAGGGACTCCGGGTGTAAAGGTGCATCGGCGTCACACGCCGCCGCCCTGCACGACCTTCTTGATGAACTGCTGGGGGTTGTCGAGGGGCTCGGACTCGAAGAAGCCATAGAGCTGCCGGATGCGGGTCGGGTGGCGCATCTTGCGCAGCGCCTTGGCCTCGATCTGCCGGATGCGCTCGCGGGTGACCTTGAACTGCTTGCCCACCTCCTCGAGGGTGCGGCTGTAGCCGTCGACCAGGCCGAAGCGCAGGGCGAGGACCTTCTGCTCGCGCTCGGTGAGCGAATCGAGCACGTCGATGATCTTTTCCCGCAGCAGCGAGAACGCCGTCATGTCGTACGGGTTGTCCGCGCTCTTGTCCTCGATGAAGTCGCCGAAGCTCGTGTCCTCGCCGTCGCCGACGGGCGACTGGAGCGAGATCGGCTGCTGCGCCATCTTCATGATCTGCTGCACGCGCTCGACGGGGAGCTGCATCTCCTCGGCGACTTCGTCGGGGGTCGGCTCGTGGCCGAATTCCTGGAGCAGCTGCTTCTGGACCTGCATCACCTTGTTGAGCGTTTCGATCATGTGCACGGGGATGCGGATCGTGCGCGCCTGGTCGGCGATCGAGCGGGTGATCGCCTGTCGGATCCACCACGTCGCGTAGGTCGAGAACTTGTAGCCGCGGCGGTACTCGAACTTCTCGACCGCCTTCATCAGGCCCATGTTGCCCTCCTGGATGAGGTCGAGGAACGAGAGGCCGCGGTTCGTGTACTTCTTCGCGATCGAGATCACGAGGCGAAGGTTGGCCTCGACCATCTCGGTCTTGGCGCGGTGGGCCTCGCGGACGTGCTTGCGGACGTTGCGGACGAGCTCGAGGAGCTTGTCGGGGGCGATCCGGTACTGCGCCTCGTAACCGCGGAGCTTCTGCCCGAGCGCCTTCTGGTCGAGCTGGGCGTGCTTCTTGGTCTTGGGGTGGCGGGCGTGCTCGAGGTCCTCGAGCACCTTCTGCATCTCGTTGAGGGCCGGGGTGAGCTTCTCCAGGAACTCCTCGAAGACCTTCAGCTTGAAGTAGAACTTCGGGAAGTTGGCCCGGGCGGCGTTCTCGTGCTTCCGGAACTTCGCCAGCGCCTTCTTTCGCCCGGCGTCGTCGCGGGATTTCAGATACTCCTGCCAGGCCGCGGCCGCGCCCGCCTCGCCCTTGCCGGTGCCTTCGATGAGCTTGGGGAGGTTCTTGAAGTAGGCCTCGCGGTTCTCGACGCGCTTGTCGATCACGAGCCGGTCGAAGCGCTCCTCGCGATTGAGGAGCTTCGAGCCGAGCTCGTGGTGGAGGGCGGCGGTGATGCCGATGGAGAAGAGCACCTCCTGGGCGTTCTGCTCGGCGGTCTCGATGCGCTTGGAGATCTCGACCTCCTGTTCGCGCGTGAGCAGCGGGACCTGGCCCATCTGCTTGAGGTACATCCGGACCGGGTCGTCGAGGATGTCGTGCTGCGAGGAGCGCGACTCCTCCTCTTCGGCCTCCTCCTGGCGCTGCTTGTAGGTGTCGACGTCGTCGGGATCGAGGATGTCGATCTCGAGGTTCTGGAGGATCGAGATGACGTTCTCGATGTCCTCGGGATTGTCGATCGTCTCGGGGAGGGCGTCGTTGATGTCCTGAAACGTGAGGTAGCCCTGCTCCTTCGAGAGCCGGATGAGCAGGCGGATCTTGTCGTTGATCGTCCCCGGGGCGTGCTCGCGCTCGGCGTCGTTTTCGACCTCCGACTCGACGGCGGCCTCGCGCGGAGGCGCGGGCGCCTTGTCCGCCTTGGGTGTCGGGGCGGCATCGTGCTTGGGCTTGGGTTCGGGTTTCGGTCGCGAAGGAGAGGCGGCGGCCTTCTTCACGGGCTTGGCTTTGCGCGGCATAAATTCGGATCAGGCCGGAGGACGGATCGTTGGCGGATGGAGTTTGAGCCGGCGAAGGTCGTCGGCTGTGCGAAGTAAATGGATCAACTCAGCGTCGAAGGTCTGTTGTTTCGCGGCGATTTCAAGTTCGATCTTCCTGATCATGGGTCCGCAAAAGTTGCTGACCATCTGCCGGATACCGTCGTTGGCGATTTTCGTCGGATCATCGATCGCCGGTCGTTCAAACAACAGCGAAGCGAGCAGGCCCCGGTCTTCCGGATCTTCGAGGAGTTCCTCGAGATTCCCGGCCCCCGGCCAGAGGTCGTGGGCGATTTCGTTGAGAAACCGGTCGAGAAGCCGGCCGGACCGGGAGGAGGTGTTGATGAAGCGGTGCTCGAGCGCGTGCGCCAGCGGCCTGGCCACCGCCTCGAAATGCAGGATGAGGAGCAGCAGGTCGTGCTCGACCGTGCCGACACCGTCGGGGGCCCGGGGCTCCGCGAACGCGACAGGCTCGTCCGCCTCCGGGGCCGGCGTCGCCGCCCGGAGGACGGTGCGGCGGGAGGCTTCGTCGCGGAAGCGCCGGTAGTCGGCGTCGATCGAGGAACGGCCGATCCGAAGGAGCGTCGCCACCTCGCCGAGGTATTCCGAGCGGGCGATCTCCGAGGCGGTCTGGTGGATGATGGCGAAGAGCTCCCGGCACGCGTCGGCGAGCTGCTGGGCGGTGAGCGTTTCGGGTCGGGGGGCGAGCGCCTGGACGGCGAAGGCCATAGCCCCGAGCCGCCCGGCGCGCAGGGTCTCGATGGCCGCGGCGCCGCCTTCACGCACCAGATCGTCGGGGTCGCGCCGGCCTTCGATGGGAAGGAACGTGACTTCGATCCCCTCCTTCAAGGCGAGCGGCAGGAGGCGGAGCGCCGCGCGCCGCCCGGCGGAGTCGCCGTCGAGCAGGCATTCGATCCCCGCCCGATGCCGGCGCAGGAGGTGGAGCTGCGTCTCGGTGACGCCGGTCCCCTGCGGCGCGATCGCGGTCGTCAAGCCGGCGGTCCAGCAGCGGATCGCGTCGAGCTGCCCCTCGACCATGAGGAACGGCCGCGTCTCACTGGCGTGGATACGAGCCCGGTCGAGGTTGAAGAGCAGGGCGCCCTTGACGAAGACCGGGGTCTCGGGGGAGTTGACGTACTTCGCCTCGCGCGTCGGGTCGTCGGCCGGGGTCACGTCCATCTGCCGCGCGGTGAAGGCGACGATGCGCCCCTGGTTGTCGCGGATCGGGATCATGAGCCGGCCGCGGAAGCGCGGCGAAGGCGCCCCGCCGGCGCGGGGATAGAACAAACCGCTCTCGCGCAGGGCGCCCTCGGAGTGCCCCTTCCGGCGCAGCCGGTCCGCAAGGCCGCCGCCGTCGGGCGGCGCGAAGCCGATCTTGAAGTCCTCGGCCGTCTCGAGGGTGAACTTCCGCCCCTCCGTCCAGTAGGCGCGGACGTGGCGGCCGGATTCCGTCGGGGCGAGGAAGGCCTCGCGGAAGACGTCCGCCGCCGTCTCGTGCAGCTCGTAGAGCTCGGAACGCAGCGAGCGCTCCTCGTGGGTGACGCCGCCGCGCTCGTACTCGAGCGGGATGTTGAAGCGCTTCGCGAGCGTCTCGACCGCCTCGGTGAAGCCCAGCCGCTCGGTCTCCATGACGAAGGAGATCGCGTCGCCCGCCTTGCCGCTGCTGAAGCACTTGAAGAGGCCCTTGTCGGGCGAGACGTAGAAGGAGGGCGTCTTCTCGGGGTTGAACGGGCTCAGTCCCTTGAACTTCGAACCCGCGCGCTTGAGGGCGACGGCGCCGGAGACGACGTCGACGATGTCGATGCGCGACTTCAGATTCTGGATACTCGCCCGGGAGATGACCGCCATGACGGGTGCGGCGCGGGGGCCGGTGTTCAGCGCCGCGCGCGGGCGAGGTAGCCGTTCGCGTCCGCGCGGCGCGGGTCCGCGGGATCCGCGAGGAGGAGGAAGTCCTCGTGGGCGGAGATGGCCCGCACGGTCTCCCCTTCGCGCGCGGCCAGTTCGACGGCGTGGACCCACGCGAGGTTGGCGTCGGCCGGGAACCTCCTCCGCGCGGCCTCGACGCGGGTGAGGTAGGTCTCGGAGTCCTGCGTGGCGCGGACGATGTTGAGGTAGGCCGTCTCCACTTCGATCGATTCGGGGCTGCGGCGCCGCGCCTCGAGGATGCAGGCCTCGGCGGGTCCGTGGTCGCCGAGCTGGAGGTGGGCGTCGGCGAGTTCGATCCACAGGTCGACCTTCGAGTCGTCTTCGCCGAGCGCGCGCCAGAGGATCTCGATCGCCCCCGCGAGGTCGCCGGCCTCGCGCCGCTCGACGGCGGCGCGGAGCTGCGGGGATTGCGAGGGACTCCGCGGGAGGGGCGTCGCGAGCGACGGGGTCGGTCGGTCGGGTTCGACCGGCGGGGCGGCGGGCGGGGGCGCGGGTTGTTCCGGCGGTCGGGCGGCGGCCAGCTCGGCCTCGCGCTCGCGGCGGGCGAGCTCGAGTTCGCGGGCGAGGCGCTGTTGTTCGCCGCGCGCGGCCTCGAGGGCCTTCTCGGCCTCCTTCCAAGCGGCGATCCGCTGCCGCACGCCCGCGAGCGCGCTTGCATCGAGGATGCCGGGAAAATTCGTGTCGAGCTGGCCGACGGTGCGCTCCGCGGCGGCGAGGTTTCCGGTCTCGACCTCGAGCTCGAGGAGGCCGAGCAGGGCGTCGTCGACGTGGGCCTCGCCGTGTTTGATCGTGGCCTCGTACCAGGTCTTGGTCTGGGGCTGGTTGTTGAGCTTGCGAAAGGCGACCCCGAGCCGGAAGGCGCATTCGCCGTTCGGCCGGATGCGGTACCATTCGAGATAGGCGTCGATCGCGCGGGCGACGTTGCCGCGGGCCTCTTCGATCTCGCCGAGTTTCTGCCAGCTTTGGAAATCGCCGGGGAACTCGCCGAGGTAGATCCGGTGTTGGGCCGCGGCGCGCTCGGCGGAACCGTCCTTG
>DAIPIQ010000010.1:33737-41099 GCA_036770745.1 Opitutaceae bacterium
AGACCTTCGAATTCGACGGTGCCGGTGAAGGGAAACTCGATCTCGTGCGGGTCGAGCACGTGGAAGACGACGACCTCGTGTCCGCCGAAGCGGAGCTGGCGCAGGCCGGTGGCCGCCGGATCGAGGTCCGCGGCCGCGACGAAGCTCTCCGCGGCCGCACCGGGCCGACCGGCGCGGGCGTAGGCGAAGCCCAGCGCCTCGTGGACCGCGGGTTGCTTCGGGTGGCGTTTGTCGAGCGCCTCGAGGATGGAGATCGCCCGGGCGGCGTCACCCCCGTCGAGCGCCTGATTGGCGAGCGCGACGCGGCTCGCGACGACCTCCTCGGGCTTGGAACAGCTCGCGAGCAGGAGCGTCAGAGAACCGAGGACCGCCCGTGTGAGGGCGGATGCGCGCGACCGGGATTCCTGCCACATTTCCCCAACCCTTTGCCCGCGATTTTTCGTGTCAAGTAGCCTGTGAGTCCCGATCGTCCCGCCTCCTTGCCCGTGCGATCGTCCCGCCTCCTCGCCTCGTTGTCCTTCGCCGTGCTGTTTCCGGCGGCGGCTGCGCTCGCGAACGCCCCGGCTCCGGGCGGGGGCGCGATCACGCTGCCCCAGCCGTCGGACCGGGTGTTCGAGGCGCGGCTGCCCGGTTTCGACGCGGAGGCCTACGACCGGGCGGTGGAGGGGTTGATCGCGGCGTTCGAGCGGAGCGTGGGGCGCCGGTTCGCGCCGTCGACGCGGCGTCGTGCGGGGTTGAAGGTCTACTCCGATTCCGGAGCGGGGCTCTCGACCCCGGTCGAGCTCGTGCTCGCGACCGTGCGCGCGTTGGAGCGTCGGGGCTTCGCCCGCGGCGACCTGCGCATCGTCGGGCTCAACGCCGCCCGGTTGCGCGCCGCGGGCTTCCTGCCGCCGCTGAGCGAGGGCGGCTCGCTGTTTCACGGCGTCCCCGTGCTCGTGTTGGAGGACGGGAGGTATTTCGAAGACGCGTGGTTCTACGACAGCCCGCTGCCCGCGCGACGCCCCGGGGCGCCCTCGGATTTCGAGGAGGGCGGCGAGCTCGCGATGGCCGAGGGCGATCGTAGGTCGTTCCTGCCCGCGCCGCTGCTCTTCGACGTCGACTTCTGGATCAACCTGCCGGGTTGCAGCGACCATCCGGTGCTCGGGGTCAATGGAGCGCTCGTCAACGCCACGCTCTGGAACGCGAGCAACACCCAGCGTTTCTTCCGGAGCCCCGCGAACGCGCCGGCCGCGGTCGCCGAGATCGGCGCGATCCCGGAGCTGCGCGCCGGCTGGGTCTTCAACCTGATGAGCCTGCAGCGCTACCAGTTCATCGGGGGCCCGGTCTTCAACTCCCTCTACACGCTTTCCGAACCGCTGCTCTGGCTCTCCGACAATCCCGTGCTGCTCGACGCGCTGATGTGGGAACGCATCGACCGCGGCCGCCGGGCGGCCGGCTTCCGCGGGCTGCCCGACGGACTCAGGCTGCTCTCCTACGCGTCGCAACTCGGCCTCGGCGGTGGCGACCGCACCCGGGTCGAATGGATTCCGGTGCCGGTCGAGGGAGCGATCGCCGGACCCTGATCCGGGCAGAGCGCCGTTGACGATCCGCGCGGCGGACTTTTCATTCCGATCCTCGTCAACCGCGACACAACCACACCACTCCCAACATGGCCTTCGAACTTCCCAAGCTCGCCTACGCAAACGACGCCCTCGTCCCGCACATCGATGCGAAGACGATGGAGATCCACCACACCAAGCACCACCAGGCGTACATCACCAACGCCACCAACGCCCTCAAGGACCACCCCGCGCTCGCCGCGCTCCCGGTCGAGGCGCTGATCGCCGATCTCTCGAAGGTCCCCGAGGCGATCCGCGGGGCCGTCCGCAACAACGCCGGCGGTCATGCGAACCATTCGTTCTTCTGGACGATCCTCGGGCCCGGCAAGGGCGGGGCGCCGAAGGGGCGGCTTGCCGAGGCGATCAACGCGACCTTCGGCGGCTTCGACAAGTTCAAGGAGGAGTTCGCCAAGGCCGGCGCGACCCGTTTCGGCAGCGGCTGGGCGTGGCTCGTGGTCGGGGCGGACAAGAAAATCTCCGTCGGCTCGACCGCCAATCAGGACAGCCCGCTCATGGGCCGGGCCGTCGCGGGCGTCGAGGGCCGGCCGGTCCTCGGCCTCGACGTCTGGGAACACGCCTACTACCTCAACTACCAGAACCGCCGACCCGACTACATCGCGGCCTTCTGGAACGTCGTCGACTGGGACGCCGCCGAGAAGAACTACCTCGCGGCCCTCGGCTGAAACGCCGCCCTCCGCTCCGTTTCCCTCACGGCGGCGCCCCTCGCGGGCGGCCGCCGTTTTCGTTCAGCGGGCGTTGAAGCTCGCCTGATGGGTCTTGCCGAGGTTGGCCGCGCTGATCGGGGTGGCGCGACCGGTCTCCGTATCCAACAACATCACACGCGAGGAGTTCGCCGCCCGCGCCGTGTAGATCAGGTGGCGGCCGTCGGAGGTCCAGCACGGCTCGATCGCGTCGCCCGCACCCTTGGTGACGATCCGCGCCGTCTGCGTCCGGAAGCCGAAGGTCGCCACCTGGAAGGAGCCGCCCGTCGCCACGGTGAAGGCGAGCAGGTCGGGGTTCGCGTGGTTCCAGTCGGGCTCGGCACAGTAGCCCGAGATGTTGGTCGGCACGCGTTGGAGCGCGCCGCCGGTCAGGCCGAGGAGGTAGAGCTGCGGCTTTCCGGTCGCGAGCGCGTCCGAGGCCACGACGAGCCGCGAGCCGTCGGGGGCCCAGGAGGGCGTCGCCTCGATGTTGCGCTCGGTGCGGGTGAGCCGGCGGATCTGGCGACCCTGGGCGTTGGCCACGTAGACCTCGGGGTTGCCTTCGCCGGAGAGGATCATCGCCACCTTCGATCCGTCCGGGCTGAAGCGCGCGCCGGTGTTCGTGCCCTTCACGCTGACGAACACGCTGCGCTGCAGCGTCGCCGTATCGATCACGTAGATGTCGGGGAAGCCGGTCTGGAAATACCCGGTGTAGACGATGCGACGGCCGTCCGGAGACCACCGCGGGAGCAGCGCCTGGGAGCGGTCGTTGGTGAGTTGCAGGACTTCGCCGAAGAACAGGTCGGAGGTGTAGACCTCGCTCGCGCCGGTGCGCTCGCTGATGAAGGTGAGCCGGCCGGAGAAGATACCCGGGAGACGCGTGAGGTGGGTCACGGCCGAGTCGGCCGCGCGGAGGAGGGCGTTGCGCAGCGAGCTCCCCGCGATCTCGTGGGTGTGGACGGGGCGGGCGGGACGGCCCGCCTCCACGGTCACGCGCACGGAATTCGTCCCCGCCACGGCGAACCGGATCGTGTGCCCGGCCGCGCCGCTCGGGTCGACGCGGAACGCGCCGTGCGCACCGAAGGCGACGGCGGCGAGACGTTGGAGCTCGACCACGTCGGACTCGATGCGGACGGGCAGGACGCGGACTTCTGCCCGCTCGGTGATGTCGCCGGCGTCGATCCGCTGCGCGGGGAGCCGACCCGGAAGGAGCACGCCGACGGCGAGCGGCGCGAGGAGGAAAAGGAGGCGAGGTTGCATGATCTCGAACGGTCGACGTGGTCGCGCCGACGCGGGCGGTTTTGTATTTGCGCCACGAACGACCGCTTCAAACTTAATCGCGTCCCCGGCCGACTTCATCCGCCGCGGTCTCAATCCCTTTCCTCGTGAGCTTCGCATCCCTCGAAGAGGCCCTTCGTTCCGTCAAGTATCCCGGCTTCAGCCGCGACGTCGTTTCCTTCGGGTTGGTGAAGTCGGCGGACGTCGTCGACGGGCGCGCGATCGTCAAGCTCGCCGTCTCGACGGCCGACGCGACGATTCCGCGCCGCATCAAGGCCGAGGTCGAGGCCGCGGCGCTCGCGGTCGCGGGCGTAACCGGGGCGATCGTCGAGATCGCGGTGTCCGCGCCCAAGGCGCCGGCGTCGGCGCCGTCCGCGGCCCCAGCGGGAATGCCCGGCGTCCGCCACACCGTCGCGATCGCGAGCGGCAAGGGCGGCGTCGGCAAGTCGACCTTCGCCGTCAATCTCGCCTGCGCGCTCGCAAGACACTTCGAGGCCGCGGGGCGCAGGGGTGTGGTGGGCCTGATGGACTGCGACATCTACGGCCCGTCGGTGCCCTTGATGATGGGCCTGCACGCGCGACCGGAGATCGAGGGCGACAGCCTGCTTCCACTCGAGCGCTTCGGAGTGAAGGTGATGTCAATGGGTTTCCTCGTCGACGCGGACACGCCGGTCATCTGGCGCGGTCCGATGATCATGAAGACCATTCAGCAGTTCGTGCAGAACGTGAAGTGGGGCGCGCTGGAGGTGCTGATCGTCGACCTTCCCCCGGGAACGGGAGACGCGCAGTTGTCGCTCGTGCAGACGATTCCGCTGAGCGGAGCGGTGCTCGTCACGACTCCGCAACTCGCGGCCACGCAGGTGGCGCGGCGTGGCGGCTTGATGTTCGAAAAGGTGAACGTGCCGCTGCTCGGTGTCGTCGAGAACATGAGTCACCTCGAGCTGCCCGACGGGAGTCGCGTCCACCTCTTCGGTCGCGGCGGCGGCATCGCGACGGCCGAGGCGTTGAAGACGCGATTCCTCGGCGAGGTGCCGCTCATCCAGGCGATCCGCGAAGGAGGCGATGCGGGAGAGCCCGCGTCCCTTACGGATTCGGATGGACCGAGCGGTAGGGTTTTCGCGGAAATCGCGCGCTCCGTGCTCCAGAAACTGGAGACGGCCCATCGATAGTTTGACACGCCCGGTCGCGAACGTAACTTCCGCCATCCTCCGGCGACGGAGGTCCTGCACACACTCCCCCCTCCATTGAACTCGCTTGGAATCGCCCTCGGTGACGCCACGACTCGATCGGCCGGATGACTCGGGCGCTGATTCAATGCCACTTCTTGAAACAACGATGACCGAAACGAAGCGACAGGCTGAACCGCAGACTGACTTCGTGAAGCAATCGAGCCTTTACCAGGAGTTTCTCGCGGAACGGGAGGAGATCCTCCGCCACAAGTGGCTCGAGTCCGAGCGGCTCGGCTACGACATCGGTTTCGAGCGGGCGCTTCTCGATTGGATCCGCAAGCACCGCGAGGATTGGCGGAGAAGTCGTCGTCAGAGCCCGGGAGCCTGACCGGACCCGCTGTTCGGAAGACGAAAAACGGCGTCGTGTGTACGCCGACGCCGTCGTGGAAGACCCCGCGTCACGGCGGGGTGAAGGGGTTCACTTGATCTCCCGATGGAGCGTGTGCCGCTTCAGGCTTGGATTGTATTTCTTCTTCTCGACCTTCTCGGTCTGGGTCTTCTTGTTCCGGGTGCTCATGTAGCGCGAGGGCGGTTTGCCCTCCTTGCGAGCCTCGGTGCATTCCAGGGTGATGATTTCGCGTGGCATGGGTGGACGGATTGAACGGGCGAAAACACAGGCCCGCTCCGGGCACTGCAACCAAAATAACGCCCCCGTGCGGACCTGCGCCAGGGCCTTTTCCGGTGAGTGCGGAAGTGGTTGGTGGGCAGAGCTGTGATTTTGGGTTAGACAAAACCGCCAACCTCGCGTGTGCTGTGGTGGGATGAACTGCAAAGAACACGACTTGGAAACAGCCGGGGGGGAGGTGGAGGTTGCCGTGATCGGCGAAGCCGCGGAGGCGGCCTGGTTCGACGAGCAACTGACGCAAGGCCACTACCTTGGGGCAGGGCGGCCGGTGGGCGACTACCTGCGGCAGGTGGTTCGTCAGCGAGGCCGGCCGGTGGCGCTTCTGGCATGGGGGCCGGCCTGTTATGCGCTCAAGGATCGGGACCGCTGGATCGGCTGGAGCGCCAACCAGCGGGTGGAGCGGCTGAAGTTGATCGTACAGAACCGGCGCTTCCTTCTTCTGACCGAAAAGGGTGGCGCGCCCAACCTTGCCTCCCAGGTGCTGGGAGCGGCGCTTCGGGCGCTGCCGGAGCAGTGGGTGGCGCGGTTCGGCCACCAGCCCTTGCTGGCCGAGACCTTCACGGACCCGGAGGCGTATGCGGGCACCTGCTACAAGGCGAGCAACTGGGAGCCGGTGGGCTGGAGCGAGGGCTACAGCCGGCACCGGGCCGACTTCTACGTGGCCAACGAGCGGCCCAAGCGCCTGTGGCTGCGCGAAGTCCACCCGAAGGGACGGGCGCTCTTGCGCGCAGCCGATGTGCCCGAGGCGTGTCGCTGCGCTCTGGTGGCTGCGCCCTCGGGCGTGCTGCCCGTCAACCAGCCCCAGATGCTCTCCCTGGCCGAGCTGTTCGCACGCGCTCCCGATCCGCGGGCCAGGAACACCCGCTTCCGCATCGGCGCCGTCCTGAGCGTGATCGCCATGGCCATCCTGGCCGCACGCCGTGACATCAGCGAGATCGCCCGCTTCGCCACCACGCTGACCCAGCCCCAACGCCGCCTGCTGGGCCTGCCGCGCAAGCTCGACCGGCGCGCCTTCTACCAGGTGCCCACCTACAGCGTATTTTATCAGGTGCTCACCCGCATGGACAGCGAGACCTTCGCCCGGCTGCTCAGCGCTTGGTTGCAGCAACGTGCCGGCGAGTTGCCCACCGCCCTCGCCCTCGACGGCAAGATGATCCGCGATCACATTGGCATCCTCACCCTGGCCCGGCACGAGGACGGCGCTCCCCAGGCCGTCGCCCTCTTCGACCAGAAGGAGGGCGCCGAGCGCTGTGAACTGCTGCGCGCCACCAAACCGATCGAGGCGTTGCCCGCCCTCGACGGCAAGATCGTCACCGCCGATGCCCTGCACTGCCAGAAAACCACCGCCCGGGCCATCGTCGAGAAGGGCGGCGACCACCTCTTGCAGATCAAGGCCAACCAACCCGGCCTGCTTGCCCAGGCCAAGGCCCTCGACGCCTTGCGCGACCCCCTTTTTGTACCGAGCACGACCTCGGTCACGGCCGCATCGAGGCCCGCGCCCGGCACGCCTTCGCCATCGAACCCGACGCCGCGGCGTCCCCCTTCGCCCGCACCCTGATCGTGGTGCGCAGCAGACGCTGCGAAACCCGCTCCGGCAGGAACTCCACCGAGTCGCGCTTCTACCTGAGCGGCGCCCACCCCGACGAGCGCACCCCCGCCCGGTGGCAGGCACTCATCCGCGGTCACTGGGCCGGCGTCGAGAACCGCAACCACTGGCGCCGCGATGCCCTCTGGGGCGAGGACAAGGCGCGCACCCCCAATCCCGCCGCCCTCGCCCATCTCGCCCTCGTGCGCAACGCCCTCTTCGCTCTGCTGCCCGAGCACTATCCCGATACCCCGCTGCCTCGAGTCAAGGAGCGCCTCCACTCCCGTCCGCGCGCCTGTCTCCAAGGCATCCGCTCGTGAGACCCTCCAAAACAAAAGACCCTGGG
>DAIPIQ010000153.1:0-10022 GCA_036770745.1 Opitutaceae bacterium
GAGTGGCGCGATGCTGTGGGGCCGCGTCAGCTACGAGATGATGGAGAGCTATTGGCCGGCGGTGGCCCGCGGCGACGTGGAGGCGCGCCCGGCGTTGCGCGCGTGGGCGGTCAAGCTCGAGGCCAAGCCGAAGTACGTGGTGTCGTCGACGCGCAGGGATTTCCCGTGGACCAACAGCCACCACCTCGCCGGCGATCTGCGCACGGGCGTGCAGGCGCTCAAGGACGCGACCCCGGCCGGCGTGCTCCTCGGGAGCGGCACGCTCGCGACCGAGCTGGATCGGCTCGAACTCATCGACGAGTACAGGTTTCTCGTCCACCCCAGGCTCACCGGCCACGGCCCGACGCTTTACCAAGGCGGGCTGCCCGCCACGCGGCGGCTCGAGCTGGTCTCGGCCAAGCCGCTCCGCTGCGACGCGTTGGCCGTGCACTACCGGCGCGCGCGCTGACATCCCTCCCACGACGGCCATCGCGATGGTGTGTGGCGCCACACGTCGTAAGCCTCATGGCAGGATCTGGCCGACGGGTCGTGCTCGAAGGGGTTTGCTCCCTTTTTCGGCGACCTCGAGAGAGCGCGTTCCACCAAACCACGGTTCAGGTCGTTCGCCGCCCTTGATAGACCGCCGTCCCCGGGGGGCCATGGGGCGGGTAGCGCCGTTGAAAGCCGGTTCGCACCACATAGCGCACGCCGTTGAAGAGCTCGCGAAGGCTGTGTTCACGCTGCGGCGCGTCTTCGCGCAGAGGCGTCAGGTACGGCGCGCCTCCGTGGCGTGCGGGTTGAGGCTCACCTCCGTCCAACCACGCTGCGAATCAGGATCCGCGCCGTCGCCGACCGGAACACCGAAAACCAACTCGACACGCCGCCACCACGTCGGATCGCCCCCTCGGCGGCCCTTGCCTTCCCCATCCGGAAACCCTCTCGTCCTTCTCCGATGCCGACCCCACCGGAAACCACCACCCACGCCGCCCCGTTCGCCCGCTTCTTCGTCCGCTTCCACGGGTTCGTCTTCCTCTTCTGGGTGATCCACGACCTCCTCGGGTTTCCGATCGTCTACGACAACTTCCGGATCGTGCATGAACACGCGCTGCGCGATGCGGTTCTCGCCCGCGAGTTCCTGATCTACCTCGCAAGGATCGCCCTGCAGCTGTTTGCGACCGCCATCCTGCTCGGACGCACCGAAAAGGTGATCACCTTCGTGCTGACGGGACGCTGGTGCACGGTCCGACCGACGTTCGAGCCGGGGCCCTGAACGGGACGGAAAGGGCGGTAACGAAACGGCACCGCGTCCCGACCGAGCCGACGCCTCGAGAATCGCCGAAGCGATCGGCCGACAAAGCGTTTGCGGGAGGTCCGCGCGGAGGGTTGTCTCGCGGGCATCATGTTCCTTCTCCGCGCCTCGCTCGTCCTCGCCGGCCTTCTCGCACCGATCCCCCTCTCCGCCCAGGCCCCCGCGACCGGATCGCTGCGCCATTTCCTCCCCGACGACGGCACGACCTACGCGCCGGAGGCCCCCGAGCCGGAGGCGTTCTTCAGGTTTCCCATCGGGGAGTGGCACCTGCGCCACCACGAGCTGCTCGCCTACTACCGCGCCCTTGCCGCGGCGGCCCCGGATCGCGTGCTGCTCGAGGAGATCGGGGCGAGCATCGGCCGGCGCACCCGGATTCTCATCACCATCGCCTCCCCGGCGAACCTCGCCCGGCTCGAGGCGATCCGCACCGCGAACCTCCAGAACGCCCTCGGCGCGAAGGCCGCTCCCGCGGACGCCCCCGCCGTGGTCTGGCTCGGCTACAGCATCCACGGCAACGAGCCGAGCGGGGCCAACGCCGGCCCGATCGTCGCCTACCACCTCGCCGCGGGCCGCGGCCCGGCCGTCGACGCCCTTCTCGCCGACACCGTCGTGTTGATCGATCCGTTCATCAATCCCGACGGGATCGACCGCTTCGCCGACTGGACGAACAACGCGCGCGGCCGGATCCCGAACCCCGACCCGGAGAACCGCGACCACGACGAGCCCGCACCCTCCGGCCGCACCAACTACTACTGGCACGACCTCAACCGCGACTGGCTGCCCGCGACGATGCCGGAGAGCCGCTCCACCCTCGCCACCTACCACCGGTGGAGGCCGGCGGTGGTCTGCGACTTCCACGAGATGAGCGCCTCGGAATCGTACTTTTTCCAGCCCGGGATCCCGGAGATGGTCAACCCCCTCCTGCCCGAGGGCAACCAGGAGCTCACCGCCCGCATCGCGACGCACCACGCCCGCGCCCTCGACGCGATCGGCGCCCTCTACTTCACCGGAGAACGCTACGACGACTTCTACGCCGGCAAGGGCTCGACCTACCCCGACCTCAACGGTTCGGTCGGCATCCTCTTCGAGCAGGCGAGCGCGCGCGGACATTCCCGCGAGAGTGATTTCGGGACGCTCACGATGCGCTTCGGCGTGCGCAACCAGGTCCGCACGTCCCTCTCCAGCCTCGAGGGGGCGCGGGAGAACCGGGCCGACCTGCTCGCCCACCAGCACCGCTCCGCCCTCTCGTCGCGGCGCGGGGACGGCGGGCCGAAGGGCTGGGTGTTCGCCGCGCCCGGCGATCCGGTGCGGCTCGCGAAGTTCGAGGAGCTGCTCGACGTCCACCACGTCGAACACCGCCGGCTCGCCCGCGATCTCGAGGCGGCGGGAGCGACCTACCGGGCCGGCGAGGCCGTGGTCGTCGCGACGGCCCAACCCGCCGGCCGGCTCGCCACCGCGATGTTCGAGCGGCGGACCGCGTTTCAGAGCAACGCCTTCTACGACGTCTCCGCCTGGAACATGGCCGAGGCCTACGGGCTGAAGTGGACGCCGCTGGAGGCGCTCCCTCCCGCCGCCTCCCTCGCCCGCGCCCCGGCGGGCGCGGTGACGGGCCGGGTCGGGGCCGGCGCGGGCGGGGTCGCGCTCGCCTTCTCCTGGGGCAACCACCTCGCCCCGCGGGCGGCGTGGCGCTTCCTCGAGGCCGGGGCCCGGGTGCGCGTCGCGCTTGCGCCGTTCACCGCCGCGACGACCGGGGGACCGGTCGCCTTCGCGGGCGGGACGCTGCTCGTGCCCTTGGGTATCCAGGATCTCGAGACGGCGCGCCTCGAGGCGATCGCCGCGCGGATCGCCGCCGACGACGGGATCGACGTCCACCGGATCACGAGCGGGCTCACCCCGGAGGGCATCGACATCGGGAGCCCGACGACGCGGCCGGTCCGCAGGCCGTCGATCGCCCTCGCCGTCGGCGAAGGCGCCAACAGCTACCTCGCGGGCGACGTCTGGCACGTGCTCGATCGCGAGATCGGGATCCCGGTGAGCGTCGTCGACAACGCCCGGCTCACCGCGGCCAACCTCCCGCGCTACACCGCGGTCGTGTTTTCCGACGGCCGCTTCCGCGCGACCGAGAGCCTGAAGTCGTGGGTCGAGGCCGGAGGCACGCTGATCCTCACGGGCGCGGCGATCCACGGGCTGGTCGAGGCGAAGTGGGCCCCGGTCGAGCTGCTCCGCGCGGACTTTCCGCGCGAGCGCGTGCCCTTCGCGACGGCGCGGGAGAACGCCGCCCTGCGGCTCATCGCCGGCTCGATCGTCGAGGCCGCGATCGACCCGACCCACCCGGCCGGCTTCGGCTATCCGGACGGGCGGATCGCCCTGATGCGCAACCGCGACCTCGTCCTCAAGCCCTCCACCAACCCCTTCTCCTCGCCCGCGCTCTACTCGGAGAAACCGCTCGTGGCCGGCTTCATCGGCGAGCCCCACCTGAAGCAGCTCGCCGGCTCGGCCGCCGTGCAGGTCCACCACCTCCGCGCCGGCCGCATCGTGCTCCTCCCCGACGCGCCGACCTTCCGCAGCCACTGGCACGGCTCGAGCCGGCTGCTCTTCAACGCGATCTTCTTCGGCGACCACATGCGCGAGAACACCGGCCGGGTCGACGACGCGGGCGACGAACACACCCACTGAGCACGCGCCGCGTGACGCCCTTCGAGCTCTCCGTCCGCTTCTTCCTGCAACTGGCGGTGGTCCTCGTGGCCTGCCGTCTGGTGAGCGCGGTCGCGCGCCGGGTCGGCCAGCCGCCCGTGGTCGGCGAGATGATCGCCGGGGTGCTCCTCGGGCCTTCGCTCCTCGGGCTGCTCCTGCCGGAGGCGCAGCTCTGGATCTTCCCGCTCGAATCGCGCCCGGTGCTCTTCGCGGGCGCGCAGCTCGGGCTCGCGCTCTACATGTTCTGCGTGGGGCTGGAGTTCCGCGTCGACCTCGTGCGGACGCGCTGGCGGAGCGCGGCGGCGATCTCGGCCTCGGGGATCGTGGCGCCCTTCGCGCTCGGGTGCGCGGTGGCCGCCTGGCTCGTCGGGCGCGACGGCTATTTCGCCCCGGGCATCGGCGCCGCGTCGGCGATGCCCTACCTCGGGGCGGCGATGGCGATCACGGCCTTTCCGATGCTGGCGCGGATCATCTCGGAGCGCGGCCTCACCGGCACGCCCGAGGGCACGCTCGCGCTCGCGGCCGGGGCGATCGACGACGCGGCCGCGTGGTGCGTGCTCGCGCTCGTGCTCGCCGGGCTCGCGGGCGAGCCGCGGGGCGCGCTCTGGGCGGTGGGCGGCGGGGCGGTCTTCCTCCTCCTGCTGCGGGTGGCGCGACCGCTTCTCGCGCGCCTCGGCGCGCACTGGGAACGCGGCGAGGACGACCGCCGGGCGACGCTCGGGACCGTGCTCGTGCTGCTCATGGTCGCCGCCTGGTTCACCGACGTGATCGGCCTCTACGCGGTGTTCGGTGCGTTCTTCCTCGGGATCTCGATGCCGCGCGGCCCGCTCGGCGGCCACCTCCGGGCCGCTCTCGAGCCGCTGACCGCGAAGCTCCTGCTCCCCCTCTTCTTCGTCTACTCGGGGCTCAACACGCGGATCGACCTGCTCTCGAGCGCCGCGCTCTGGGGCGTGGCGGCGCTCGTCTTCGTCGCGGCGGTGGCGGGCAAGGCGGGCGCGTGTTCGCTCGCGGCGCGCGCCTGCGGCGAGCCGACCCGGGTCGCCCTCGGGATCGGGATGCTGATGAACGCCCGCGGCCTGATGGAGCTGATCATCCTGAACATCGGGCTGGAGCGCGGGATCATCACGCCGACGCTCTTCACCGTGATGGTGCTGATGGCGATCGGCACGACGTTGATGGCGACGCCCCTCTTCAACCTCGTGCAGGCCCCGCGCCGATGAAGCGCGTATCCATGAGGCGGCGACACGTCGGTGCGGCGGGGATCCGGAGAGGCCGGCGGGACGCCGACCCCACGCGGCCGGGGCTCGATCCGCGCGCCGTCCATCTTTGCCTTGGCGGGGTCCGCCGCGGCTGTTAATCCCGCCGCCCTTGCACCACGCTTCGCCAACCGCCGCAGCGTCGCGACGCCCCCTTTCGCTGGGCGTGATCTTCCTCACGCTCTACGTCGATCTGATCGGGTTCTCGATCATCTTCCCGCTCTTTCCGGAGATGCTCCAGTACTACCTCGGGCGGGAGGGCGACGCGGGGCTGCTGGGCGCGACCCTCGCCGGGCTGGAGCGGATCTCGGCGTGGGCGGGCGGCGGCGATCGTTTCACGCCGGTTCTGTTCGGCGGGCTGCTCGGCTCGCTTTATTCGCTGCTCCAGTTCGCCTTCGCCCCGATCTGGGGCGGCCTCTCCGACCGGCACGGTCGCCGGAAGATCCTCCTGCTCACCTGCGCGGGCACGGCGCTGAGCTACCTCCTGTGGGTCTTCAGCGGGAACTTCCTCCTGCTCGTGCTCGCGCGACTCTTCGGCGGGGCGATGAGCGGCAACCTCTCGGTCGCGACCGCGGCGGTGGCCGACGTGACGACGCGGGAGAACCGCGCCAAGGGCATGGGCATGGTCGGCGCGGCCTTCGGCCTGGGTTTCGTGACCGGCCCGGCGATCGGCGGAATCGCCGCCCAGCTCGACCTTCTGAAGCACAACCCCGGCCTGGAGGCGTGGGGGATCCATCCGTTTTCGGTCCCGGCGCTGGCGGCGTTGGTGCTCGCGACCGTGAACTTCGTCTGGATCGCGGCGCGTTTCCGCGAGTCGCTCCCGCCGGAGCGACGGGCCGGGGGCGAGGCGGTGCGGGCGCGGGATCCGCGGGCGCTCCTGCGCGAGCGGCTCGACGCGCCGGTGCGGCGGGTGGTGTGGGTCTATTTCGTTTTCATCTTCGCGTTCAGCGGGATGGAGTTCTCGCTCTCGTTCCTCGCGGTGGAGCGCTTCGCGTTCAACCCGGTGCAGATCACCTGGCTGATGGTGTTCGTCGGCGTGGTGCTGATCGTCACCCAGGGCGGGATCGTGCGGCGACTCGTGCCGCGCCATGGGGAGAAACGCGTGGCCCTCGCCGGGCTGGCGCTGGTGACGGCGGGGTTTCTCGTGCTCGGCGCCGCGGGGACGGTCGGCTGGCTCTACGCCGGGCTGGGGCTGATGGCGCTCGGCTCGGGTTGCGCGACGCCCGCGCTCACCGCGATGGTCTCGCTCTACACGGGCGAGGAGCATCAGGGCCGCGCGCTGGGGTCGTTTCGCGCCTACGGTTCGCTGGCACGGGCGTTCGGGCCGATCACGGCGGCGTTCGTCTTCTGGTGGTTCGGCTCGGCGGTCTCCTACGTGGCCGGCGGGCTGCTCGTGTGCATCCCGCTGCTCTACGGGCTGCGGCTGCCGGTCCCGCGCTCCGCCGCCGAGGCCGGCTCCCCGGCGGCCTGAATCCCCGGGGCGGCGGCGCGGGTGGGCACGCCCCAGGCGGCCATCCGGGCCGCGAGGAAACGCACGACCGCCTCGTGTTGTTCGCGACCGTTGCCGGTGACCACCAGCGGCTCGCCGAAGGCGAACCGCACCGGCAGGCCGGGGCGGATCGGGCCACAGTCCTTGAAGCGCGCGCCGATGCCCCATGCGTCGCTGCGCAGGGCGAGTGGCACGATCGGGGCCCCGGCGCGCCGGGCGAGCTTGACGCCGATGGTGTTGAAGTCGTCGGGCGCCCAGTCGGCGGCCCGCGTCGTCTGCGGAAACACGACCACCGACATGCCCGCGCGGAGCCGCGCCTCGCCCTCTTCGAGCACGACCTTGAGGTCGTCCCGCGGGTTGGCGCGCCCCACCACGACGGGCTGCCGGGAGCGCATGATGTGCTTGAAGACCGGCATCTCGACGAGCTGGCGCTTGACGACGAAGGTGAGCGGCCCGTGCGGCCGCAGGATGGCGGGGAGCACGAACGTCTCGAGCGTGCTCATGTGGTTGCCGATGTAGACCGCCGGGCGGCCGACGGCGGCGACGACCGCCATGTTTTCGATGTGGAGGCGCGCACCGACGGCCTCGAGCAGGCGCACGGTCTCCATGCTGCTGCCCACCCATTGGCGGTCGTCGTAGACGCCGCGACGCGCCTTTCGCGAGGCCCGCCACACGATCCGCGCCAGCCCGGGGTAGAAGCGCAGCCCCGGCGAGAGGCGCGCCACGAGCCCGAGTCGCGCGTCCGGCGACCGGTAGTCCACCGAGACGGGAGTGTAGACGGTCAGGGCGCTGCGTTGCGGCACGTCGCGACGGTAGGGCATTCAGCCCGCCCTCCGCAACCGGAACGCCCCGGCCCCGTCGTGCCCGGTCTCCCAGGGCAGGCTCGCGACGGAATCCTCGAGGACGAATCCGTCTCCCGATTCGGCGAGGAAACGGGCGACGAGGTCGGCGTTCTCCTCCGCCTCCAGGCTACACGTGGCGTAGACGAGCCGGCCGCCGGGCCGGACGAGGTCCGCCGCGCGGGCGAGGAGCGCGAGTTGCAGCCGGGCGAGGCCCTCGAGGTCGCGCGGTTGGAGGCGCGCCTTCACGTCGACGCGGTGGCGGAGCACGCCGGTGTTGGAGCACGGGGCGTCGAGGAGGACGGCGTCGTAACGGTCCGGAAGGCCGGCGGCGGTGAAGTCGGCAGGCGTGACCTTCGTGGCGTCGGCCCCGAGCGTCGCGATCGGAAGCGAGGGATGGCGGGCGAGGTTGCGCCGCATCCGCTCCAGCCGGGCGCCGTTCAGATCGAGGGCGACCACCCGGCCGGTCGGGCCGACCGCGGCGGCGAGCTGGAGGGTCTTTCCTCCCGGCGCGGCGCAGACATCGAGGACGGTCTCGCCCGCAACGACCGCGAGCAGGCCGGGGGCGAGCGCGGTCGCGGGGTCCTGGAGGTAGATGCGACCGGCGGCAAGCAGGCTCTCGACCACGCTCCAATCGAGTCGCTCCAGGCGGAAAAAGCCCGGCCACGGGGTGGGGCGAAAGAAGTCGGGCAGCGCCTCCGCCGACGGCTCCAGGAGCCGGGCGTGGACCGGCGCGGGCTGCTGGTTCCACTCGAGGAGCCGGAGGGTGGGGTCGGGGCCGAAGCGCCCGAGCCAGCGCGCGACGAGCCACTCCGGGTGGCTGAAGCGGACGGCGAGCGCGGCGGCGTCGGTCGTTGAATCGGCGCGGAGCCGGGCGAGCGTCTCGGGCAGGCGGCGGAGGACGGCGTTGACGAGCCGGGCCTCGCCGGCGCTCGTCAAATCCCGGGCCTGCTCGACCGCGTGGTGGACGATCACCGGGGCCGATCCGCCGTTCTCCAGCAGCTCGAACGCGCCGAGCAGGAGCACGGTGGAGAGGCCCGGGCGCGGTTTGCGCGGCACGTGCTCCCGCAACGCCGCCTCGAGGAGGCCGAGGTGGCGGACCGCTCCGTAGAGCAGATGCCGGCATCGGCGCCGCTCGTCCGCAGCCATCTGATCCGGAAGAGTTTCCAGCAGGGAATCGAGGCGTTCACCGGACGCGAGAAAGCGCCGCAAGAGGCGGCTCGTCACCTTCCAGACACTCATTGACATCACCGTCACTTCACCCCTCCATTGATTCTTTTCACTCACAAAAGCGACCATGAACGAGGACGCAGTGCAGGAGCTCATCACCCGCAAACCCGAGCTGAAGGCCCACCGGGCCAAGCTCGAATCCATGAAGCCGGGGACTTATTGCATCCATCGCAGCTGGGGCTTCGGGAAGATCACCGACTACGACACGGCGAGCGGCAGACTGATCATCGATTTCGAGGCCAAGCCCGGCCACCCGATGGATCCGGCCTTCTGCGTTTCCACCCTCGAGACGCTCGCTCCCAGCCACATCCTCGTGCGCAAGCAGCTCGAGCCGGCGGTGATCCAGGAGATGATCGACAAGCGCCCGGCGGACCTCGTGGTCGAGCTGCTCAAACAGTATCCCAACCACGCCGCCACCACCGCCGAGGTGGAATCGGTGCTCGAGCGCACGATCGGCGAAGCCGGCTTCAAGCGCTGGTGGCTCAAGGCCCGCAAAGAACTCCAGCGCGACCCCCGCATCGCCGCCCCCGCGAAGAAGACGGAATGCTACGTCCTTCGCGGCGAGCCCGTCAGCCTCGAGGACGAGATCCTCGAGCAGTTCAACGGCACCCGCTCGGCCCGCCGTCGGGTCGGGCTCGCGGAGAAACTCCTCCACGCCGCCGAGAGCCGCGACGACATCAAGGGCTCGCTCGCCGACGTCCTCGCCCAGCTTGCCGAGGCGGTCCAGTCGAGCCGGCAGTTGACGCCCGCCGAACGCCTCCACGGCGCGTGGATCCGCAACGACCTCGCCCGCTTCCTCGGTCGTGACGTCGCCGCCTACGAGCCCTCGCTGGAGTCGCTCGTCGCCGAGCCCCGCACCCTCCCCGACCTCGCCGAGGGCCTCCCCTCCCACATCCAGGCGCGGATCCTCGAGCTCGTCCTCGAGGCCCACCCCGCCGACGGCAAGGACATCGTCTTCAACCTCCTCAAGAACAGCCAGGGCAAGTTCACCACCGACTGCATCGGCTTCCTCATGGAGCACGCCTCCGCCGAGGAGATCTCCCAGACCCTCGCCCGCTGGCAGACCGAGCAGAACCTCCGCGCCCCCGTCCTCCTCTGGATCGTCAAGAACCGGCACTCGAAACGCTTCCGCAAGATCGTGGCCGACCTGATCCACCCGCGGCTGCTCGGCTCGATCTTCTTCGCGATCGATTACGAGGCGCTCCAGACCGCCGGCGCCCGCCGCA
>DAIPIQ010000154.1:0-9754 GCA_036770745.1 Opitutaceae bacterium
TTGGAGAGGCGGGGGATGGCCTCTGCGAGGATACCCCCCGCCTCTCCGCCTTGCGGCCTGCCGGCACGGCCCTCAACGCAGACCCCGTCGGAGAATTTAGGACCTCCCTGGGGAACCTGCGACGCGGGAAGGTGGCCGCGGGCCTCGGGACCGCGGCGTGCGCTCGTGCCTTTCGGCGAAAGGCACGCTACCTGGCGTGCGACTTCCGTCGGGCCGGGGTGGCACGCCGCTCGCCGAGAGGCGTGGGGGCCGTCGCATGCCGACCGTCCGCGAAAGACGCCGGCCGGAGGCCGGCGTCGACCTTCCCACCGCATCGTTGCGGCTCAGCGCATCTTTCCGCCGTAGATCGCGCTGCTGCCGAGCTGCTCCTCGATCCGCAGGAGCTGGTTGTACTTCGCCACGCGATCGGTGCGGCAGAGCGAACCGGTCTTGATCTGCCCGGCGTTGGTCGCGACCGCGATGTCGGAGATCGTCGTGTCCTCGGTCTCGCCCGAGCGGTGGGAGATGACGGCGGTGTAGCGCGCCTCCTTCGCCATCTCGACGGCGTCGAGGGTCTCGGTGAGGGAGCCGATCTGGTTCACCTTGACGAGGATCGAGTTGGCCGTGCCGGTCTTGATCCCGCGCTCGAGGAACTCGGTGTTGGTCACGAAGAGGTCGTCGCCGACGAGCTGCACCTTGTCGCCGATCGCGTCGGTGAGTTTCTTCCACGTGGCCCAGTCGTTCTCGGCGCAGCCGTCCTCGATCGAGACGATCGGGTAGCGGGCGCAGAGGTCCCGGTAGAACTCCACCATCTCGTCGCCCGAGAGCACGCGGCCGTCGGACTTCTTGAAGACGTAGTTCCCCGTCTTGCGGTCGTGGAACTCCGAGGAGGCCACGTCGAGGGCGAGGAAGATCTCGCGGCCGAGCTTGTAGCCGGCGTTCTTCACCGCGAGGGCGATGACGTCGAGGGCGGCGACCGTCGACTCGAGCTTGGGGGCGAATCCGCCCTCGTCGCCCACGGCGGTGGCGAGACCCTTCTCCTTGAGCACCTTCTTGAGCGCGTGGAAGATCTCCGCCCCCATCCGGAGCGCCTCGCGGAAGCTCGAAGCGCCCTTCGGCATGATCATGAACTCCTGGAAATCGATCGGGGCGTCGGAATGCGCGCCGCCGTTCATGATGTTCATCATCGGGACCGGCAGGACCTTCGCGTTGGGACCGCCGAGGTACTTGTAGAGGGGCAGGCCCGAGGCCTCGGCCGCGGCGTGGGCCGTGGCGAGGGAGACGCCGAGGATGGCGTTCGCCCCGAGCCGGCTCTTGGTCGGAGTGCCGTCGAGGGCGATCATCGTGCGGTCGACGAGGGTCTGGTCGCAGGCGTCGATCCCCTCGAGCGCGGGCGAGAGGAGCTTGTGGACGTTCTCCACCGCCTTGAGCACGCCCTTGCCGAGGTAGCGTTTTTTTCCGTCGACGCCCTTCGGCAGTTGCTTGACCGGCACGGCGCTGTCGCGGAGCTCGTGGGCTTCGTGTTCGCCGGTGCTGGCCCCGGAGGGCACCGCGGCCCGGCCGATCACGCCGCAGGCGAGCTCGACATCGACTTCGATGGTGGGATTGCCGCGCGAATCGAGAATCTCCCGCGCCTTGATATCAACGATGCTGGTACTCATGAGTGAAAGGGAAACCTGCGGACGCTAGACGCCGCCGCGCGCGCTCCGCCACAGGAAAGTGGCCGCGGACCGCGAAAGCGGAGCGACCAGAAGTGGTGGCGATCTGCGGTCGTGGGCCGGGGTTCAGCCCCGGCTTCCGACCGAGCGACACCGCAGAAGCCGGGGGTCAACCCCGGCCCACGAGTTCGGTTCACAATCCCTTCTCGACGAAGACCACGCGCTCGTCCTTGACCGTGAGCACGACCGTCTTGCGGGTGAGGGAGCGTTCGCCGACGAGGTCCATCGCGGCCGAGATCATGAGAAGGATGTAGCGGGGGAGGTTGGACTGCTCGTCGGTGTTGGTGACGTAGATGCTCCAGAGCTCGCGCGGCGGGCGCCCGCGGGCCTGTTCCGGCGTCTCGCGGGCGGTGATGCGGATGTACTTGTCGTAGACGATCTCGGAGGCCCGGAGATCGGCGTGGCGGTCTCCGCCCCAGCCGAGCCCGAAGGAGTCGTTCACCGCGATCATCGGAGCGTCCATCCCGAAGTCGACCTCGATGATCATGTCGGGCGCGAGGTCCGCCGGGGCCTCGAAGAGCCCCTTGGCCGAGAGCGCGGTGCGGAGGTGGCGGACGGCGAGCTCGTAGAACGTGCGTTCGTCGGTCCGCTCGGGGAGTCCGTCGGCGATCCGGTAGGAGAAGCGCCCGAAGTACTCGTCGTCGTTGCGCACGGCCTCGACCTGGAGCACGTGCCGGGCGGGCGTCGCGCAGCCCGCGAGCAAGAGCGCGCCGGCGAGGGCGGCAAGCGGGAGACGGGCGCGAAGTCGAGGCACGGGAGAGGGAGCGATCGGGAGGGAGCGGAGCGCCTCGCGGCCGGGGCCGAAGCCGGCGGGCGATCAGAACGTGTGCATGAACAAACCCGAGCGCAACTTGGGTTCGAACCACGTGCTCTTCGGCGGCATGATCCCGTCCGCGTCGGCGATGGCGAAGAGCTGCCCGATCGTGACCGGGTGCATCGAGAACGCGACCGCCGCCCGGCCGGCCGCGACCTCGTCCTCCAGGAAACGCGTGCCGCGGATGCCGCCGGCGAACTCGATCCGTTTGCTCGTGCGCGGGTCGTCGATCCCGAGGAGCGGCTGGAGCACCTGGTCCTGGAGGAGGCTGACGTCGAGCCGCGCCGCGGGATCCGCACCCGCGGGCGCGGCGAGGGTGAGCTTGTGCCATTTTCCCGCAAGGTGGACCCGCACGTCTCCCGGCGCCGCGGGTTCGGGCGAGTCGGCGGGACTCACCGGGCCGACCCGGGCGAGCCGCTCGAGAAAGCCCGCCGGCGTCTCGCCTCGCAGGTCGGCGACGAGCCGGTTGTAGGGAAGGATGCGAAGCTGGTTCGCCGGGAAGAGCACGGTGAGGAACCAGTTGTAGTCCTCGTCACCGCGATGCCCGGGATTCGCGGCGCGGCGTTCGCGGGCCACCCGGGCCGCGCTCGCGGCGCGGTGGTGGCCGTCGGCGATATAGACGCAGGGGACCGCGCCGAAAGCGGTCGAGAGCGGCCCGGGTTCCGCGATCCGCCATACGGTGTGGTGGATCCCGTCCGGAGCGGTGAAGTCGTAGAGCGGCGTCGTCTCCGTCGCCGCGGCGACGAGGGCGTCGATCGCCGACTGCTCCCGGTAGGTGAGGAAGACGGGGCCCGGGTTCGCTCCGAGCAGGCCGGTCAGGCGGGTGCGGTCGTCCTCCTTGTCCTTGCGGGTCTTCTCGTGCCGTTTGATGAGCCTGCGGTCGTAGTCGTCCACGTGGCAGAGCGCGACCACTCCGGTCTGGTGATGATCGCCCATCCTCTGCCGGTAGACGTAGAGCGAGGGTGCGGCCTCGCGCTCCAGGCGCCCCTCGCGAACCAGCCGGTCGAAATTGGTCTTCGCCCGGGCGTAGACCGGCTCCGAATACGGGTCGGTCCCGTCGGGAAACTCGAGGTCCGCGCGCACGACCCGGAGGAGGCTGAGCGGATTGCCCTCCGCGAGGGCGCGGGCCTCGGCGGTCGTGACGACGTCGTAGGGCAGCGAGGCGATCGTGCCGGCGAGCGCGGGGACGGGTCGAAGGGCGCGGTAGGAGCGGATGCGCATGAAGTGGCGAGGGCAACACACCCGCTCGGCGAAATCAAGTGAAGTGCCGGCCGGGTCGGCGGCGCGTGAACGCCCCGAAGCGGGATCGGAAGTGGTGGCAGGCTGGCGCTGCACCGGAGGCGCACGTCCTCGAGGAAGGTCCGGATTTCTCCGACAGGGTCTGCGTCGAGCACCATGCCGCGCCTGCACGCCGGCGCGCGGTTCGGTTTCGGTGGCGGGATACGGTCTGTGTTCGGTGAAGGTGGAACCCGACCCCCGCTGCACCGCTGGACAAGGACAGCTGGCTGGATGCCCCTGCCCTTGTCCAGCGGTGCTACAAGGTCGGTGCGGCGACTTCGCTCCGGTCGGGCAAGGTGATCTGGGAGGTCGGCCTGGGTGAACTCAAGAACGGCAAGCCCGCCGGTTCGATCGCGATGCGCTCGGACGTGATCACGGCGAACACCTACCAGCCCGCAGGTCTGGTGTTCGAATCGGAGTCCGGCGAGATCGCGACGGTCCGGGACGGCCATGGCCTCCGCCAGGTCTGGGCGCCGAAGGCGCTGGCGGACGTCGTGAGGCTCGGTGATCGGGCCTACGAGATCCGGTTCTACGAGAGCTGGCGCGTCAGCGGGCCCGCCGGAGGCCCCTACGCGGTGAACGACGTCGACGCGTGGCACGTCAAATACCTGATCGACTCCCCGGATCCTTCCGGCTTCGACCGCCTGCGCATCCGCAAGACCGTCCGGCTCGAGGGCGATCGGGAGTGGACGACGCTGCTCGTGGCCCCGCCCGGGGGAACGACCTGGGAGCTCGACGACTGGCACCGGAGCGGAACGGCCGCGCCGCGCCGGGAAAGCCGGACCTTTGCGGTCGAGAACGGAAAACCGGTCGAAACGGTGGTCGTGCGCAACGCAGCCGACGTCGAGGCCACGACCACGAAGTTGTTCTACTATGTGCCGCCCTGGGGTGGTCGTGAACTGGAGCGGCGCATCGACGGCTGGCACGCCTCGGGCGACGCACTCCACCCGCGCCTGGAGACGCGCTACGTCTACCACGAGAATCCGGCGCAAGGGGGGAACTACGGAAAGGTGAAGGCCATCCTCTACCCGGACGGATCGTGGATCCGCTACGACTACTTCGATGACGAAGAGCGGCTCGGGCTTCCCCGCTTCAAATCCGAGCCCTACCTGAGCGAGGCCGTGGCGGAGGCCACGATCCTCGGCGACCTCTCGGCGGCCCGCGTGCGCAAGACCGAGTACGACTACGCCTACGATCAGAATGCGCGCCGGTCCCGGAAATCGTCCGAGATCGTCACCCAGCCGGATGGGAGCAACCTCGCCCACACGCGGGTCACGGTGGGCAGGAGCGAGCTTTCCTACATGTCCGAAACCAAGTGGGTGCTGAGCCTTGCCACCGCCCAGCCGGTCCTGGTCGAGACGCGCCACGACTACGCGAACAACGACGCCTCCTACACCACGGTGACGAAGCGCTTCCGGGAGGACTCGGATCTTTCGCATCACTACACCCCGCACGGGAGCTCCCAGCGCACCTACCAGCACGACCACGCGGGCAATCGCACCCTCTTCTCCGAGAGCAACGCCCTCGCCGGAGCCTCCCCCAACGCCCGCAACGAGTACGGCCATTTCGGGACCTACGGGCAGACCTGGGAGGCGGGTCGACTGACTCAGGACGGACGGGCCGACTACGGCTACGACAGCCACAACCGCCTCGTCTCATGGACCTCCTCAGGCATCACCGTGGCCAACACCTACGACTACGCCGGCCGGCGCATCCAAAAGGTCGTGACCCTCCCGGCGGGCGCCACCACCGTGCCGGGGTTGAAGGCGGAGTACTTCCAGAACCAGACCTGGTATGGCACGCCCGTGCTGACCCGCGTCGAAGAGACCGTCGACCTCCAGTGGGGGACCGGCACCCCCGCCCAGGCCCTCGCCGCCGACAACTTCTCCGTGCGCTGGTCCGGGCGCATCCACGTGCCGACCACCGGCGACTGGACCTTCTCGACCGTCACCGACGATGGCATGGAGCTCTGGATCAACGGGGTGCGATGGCTCCACGATCCGCACTACCACGGTGATTGGGAGAATTCGGTGACGATCCCCCTCGGCGCCGGATTCCACACCATCGAGATGAAGATGTTCGAGGGCACGCTCGGGGCGACCGCCCGGCTCTTCTGGCAGGGCCCGGGCATGCCCAAACAGATCATCCGGGCCGAACACCTCTCCTGCCACCCGCCCGGCGCGCCCGCCCTCGCGCAGACCCACACGACCCGCTACCTCTACGATGGCTGGAAACTGGTCGCCGAGCTCGACGGCGCGGGCTCGCTCCTGCGCACCTTCACCTGGGCGGAGCCGGAGATCGACGCCCTCGGGGCCGTCGGGGGCCAGGGCGCACTGCTCGCGATCCAGGAGGCCGGCACGACCTACTTCCCCATCTACGACGGGACCGGCAACACCATCGGCATCGTCGATTCCGGCACCGGCGTGCTCGTCGCCGCCTATAGCTACGATCCCTTCGGCAACCTCATCGTCCAATGGGGCGACTACGCCGCGAAAAATCCTTTCGGCTTCAAGGGCCAGTACACCGACCGCGAGTCGGGCCTGATCCAGCACGGCCACCGCACCTACAGCCCGCGGATGGGCCGTTTCATCCAGCGCGACCCGCTCGGCGAGGCGGGCGGACTCAACCTCTACGCCTACGCCGAAAACGACCCGATCAAGGCCAGCGGAAAGCGGCCAGCGGAAAGGGTCCGGCTTTGGGGTTTGGGGTTCGTCGCTCTCGATCAATGATCCGAGCGGCATGTCTCGCGCCACCGGCTGCCGGTGTCACGAGCCCTGCTTCCTTCCTCGATCGCTTGCGCGGCTCCGGTCCGGTAGCTACCGCCCCACCGGCGGCGGCTCCGGTCGCTCCGCTCCCTGCGGCCGGGTCCGCGGAGGCCCGCGGCTCACGGTGCCCGCGCGCTCGTCCGGCAAGCCGGGCGGTGCGCTGTGCGCGCTCACCAACTCCGGCCCGACCGCCCGCGGGGCGGAGGCCCGCCGTCCGGGGTCAATGCGTACTTCGTGGTTTTCCGTTTGCCCCGGCTCGATGACCGCCCCCGCTTGATCCATCGGCGCGCAATCGGCCGAGCGCACAGGAGCCGGTACGATCCGAGTGCGATGGGTGATACTTTGTCGTCGTGCGACGGCACGGCGATCGTGCCGGCGAACGCGGGGAGGGGACGAAGGGCGCGGTAGGAGCGGATGCGCTTGAACCGGCGGGCGCAACACACCCGCCCGGTGAAATCAAGTGAAGTGCCGGGCTCCGGTTTCGCGTGCGATACCCGGCGTGCTGCGTTCATCGCTCGACGGCCGGCGCCGCGTCCCTCAGAGAACTCGGTCGCCATGTCCTTCCCCCGCGTCGTCTCCCGAGTGCTCTTCCTGATGTTCCTGGCGGTTGCGACCGCCGGGCTCGCGCAGGCCGCCGCCGGCGGTCACGCCGGGCCGCCGGGGGAGCCGTTTCCGCGACCGCTCGGCGCCTATGGCGACGAGTCGGGGTTGTCGCTCACCGAGGTGCTCGTCGGCCGGGCGAAGGCCGATCCGTTCAACGTCGTCGCGTCCGTCCTGTTCCTCCTCGCGATCCTCCATACTTTCGCCGCGGGGCCGATCCGCAAGCTCGCCCACAAGGCGCACCACGAGCACGAGCACCACCAGCACGAGCTGGAGGCGGCGGCCCTGCGCGACGGCCGGCCGTTCCGGAAGGGAGCGGTGAGTTTCAAGGCCGAGGTGCTGCACTTTTTCGGCGAGGTGGAGGCGATCTTCGGGTTGTGGGTGCTGCCGCTCGCGGTCGGGATCATCGCGGTGCGCGGGCTCGAGACCGCAAAGCACTACCTCAGCCACACGGTGAACTACACCGAGCCGATGTTCGTCGTCATCATCATGGCGATCGCCGCGACGCGCCCGGTGATGCGGCTCGCGGAGCAGGCGATGGCTCGGGTCGCCGCGCTCGGCGGGGGCACGCCGGCGGCGTGGTGGTTCGCGATCCTCACCCTCGGGCCCGTGCTCGGTTCGTTCATCACCGAACCGGCGGCGATGACGATCTCCGCGCTCCTCCTCGCCTCGAGGTTCTATGCGCTCGAGCCGAGCAACCGGCTCAAGTACGGCACGATCGGCCTGCTCTTCGTCAACATCTCGGTCGGCGGCACGCTCACCCATTTCGCGGCCCCGCCGGTGTTGATGGTCGCAGGCAAGTGGGGTTGGGACCTGCCCTTCATGTTCGTCCACTACGGCTGGAAGGCCGTGATCGGGATCGTGGTCTCGACCGCCCTCTACTTCGTCGTCTTCCGCGGCGAACTCCGCTCGCTCGCGGGCCGTCAGGCGGCGCTGGCCGCGCCGGCCGACGCCGCTCCCGCGGCGAACGACTGGGCGGTGCCCGCGTGGATCACCGGGATGCACCTCTTCTTCATGGCGTGGACGGTCTACTTCGCCCACTACCCGGCGCTCTTCATCGGCGGGTTCCTGTTCTTCCTGGCCTTCGTGACGACCACGCTGCACCATCAGGAAAGCGTGCAGCTCAAGCCCGCGCTCCTCGTGGGCTTCTTCCTCGCCGGGCTCGTCATCCACGGCGGGCTCCAAGGTTGGTGGATCGAACCGGTGCTCGGGAGCCTCTCCGAGGTTCCGCTCATGCTGGGCGCGACCGTGCTCACCGCCTTCAACGACAACGCCGCCATCACCTACCTCGCGTCGCTCGTCCCGGACTTTTCCGATTCGATGAAGTACGCGGTCGTGGCGGGTGCGGTCACGGGCGGCGGTCTCACCGTGATCGCCAACGCGCCCAACCCCGCCGGCCAGTCGATCCTCCAGCGCTTCTTCCCGGGCGGCGTCTCCCCGCTCCACCTCGCGCTCGGTGCGCTCGTGCCGACGGTGATCCTCGGCTGCGCCTACATGCTGCTGCCGTTCTGAGCCCGAACAGGACGGCAGGACACGAAGATCACCGAGGATGGAACCGAGGGCGTGGAGCGTTGAGAAGGTTCCGGCAGCCTTGACACTTCACCTCGTGGGTGGACCGGCGAGGCGCGATCCTGGTTCTGCGACGATCGCTCCGCGAACTCCTTGATCGTCCCCCGTGACCTGCTTCAACCGCGGAAACCAGGTTGAGCGGCGCACCCGGCGAGCCGCCAGCCCGCACGGAGGCAGTCGCCGACGCTGATGCCGTCGCGGATCGGACCGCCGATGTGCAGGCCGGGCATCCCCGCCTCGGCCGCGGCCACGACTGCGAGGAAACGGTCGTGGTCGAGGCCGTACTGCGGGATCGCGCGCTCCCACGCCGTCCGGTGGACGAAGACCGGGTCGCCCCGCACGCCGAGCAGCGTGGCGAGATCCTCGAGCACGACCCGCACCAGCTCCGGCTCGGGAAGCCGCGCGAGATCGGGGCGACGGCTTCCGCCGACGAAGGTCGAGAGCAGCGCACCGCCGGGCGGCGCCCGGTCGGGAAAGAGCGAGCTGCTGAAGAGCGTGCCAAGGATCCGCATCCCCTCCCGCGCCGGCACGAGCATGCCGTATCCGTCGAGCGGATGCGCGATCTGTTCGCGGCGGAAGCCGAGGGCCAGCGCCGTCACCGGCGGGTGGTCGAGACCGTCGAGGCCGGCGAGCGCGGCGGCCTGGGCGAGAGGGAAGGGCAGCCGGGCGGCCGCGTGGGCCGGCACGGCCGCGACCACCGCGTCGGCCTCGACGACCTGTTCGCGATCGTCGGCCCCGCGCCAGCGGATGCGCCACGGCGCCCCCGGCTCGAGGGCGGTGATCGTGGCGCGCGTCTCCAGCCGGTCGCCGACCTCGTGGACGAGCGCGTCGATCAACGCCTGGAGCCCCCCGCGGAAGGAGATCGAGCGCGCCCCGAAACGCGCCCGGCCCGCGCGGCGGCGGGCCTGCGCGGCGGCGAGCGCGCCGAGGACGAGCGAGCCGTGTTCGCGGTCGTGGCGGTGGAGCGTGGGAAAGGCGTGGCGGATGGAGAGCGTCTCCGGATCGCCGGCGTGGATCCCGCCGACGAAGGG